>NZ_JBFTOF010000011.1:0-174162 GCF_056397845.1 Rhizobium sp. 05L419 | reverse complement strand
CAGAGACCGACTGCGAGAACGAACCCTCCGCACCGGCCGTCGTGCCGAGGCCGGCACCCGTCAGCAGAACCGAACCTGCGCCGTCAGCGCCGTAGGAGTGGTTCAGCGTGCCCGTCACGTTCTGCGCGTCGGCATCGTCACCCTGGCCACCCGCATTGCCGCCAAGCAACGCATCGTCGTCGAGCTTGACCGTCGCGTTGTTGCCAACGATCGGCACGTCGTCATTGACCGTAACCGTGAAGCCGGTCTGAACGGTGTCGCCGTCGGCGTCCTTGGCAATCACTTTAAAGCTCAGGTCGATTTGCGTGTCCTGCATATCGACGGCGAGCGGCTTGATTTCACCTTCGCCGCCCTCGGAGCCTTGTTCATGCAGATGATCGAGGGGCTGCAGCAGGGTGAAGCTGTAGGCGCCGTTCGGCGCTGTCGGGTCAAGCGTGACGACGAAAACTTCGGTACGGCCCTCGCCTTCGCCGGTGAAGCCGGTCAGCGTATGACCGTCTGCGGAGATTTCGAACTGAACGGTCTGGCCGTCGGACTTCAGGCCGCTCAGCTGATCCTGAACGCTCGCGAATGTCAGGTCGCGATGTGCGCCGGCGTCGGCGCCCCAGTGAATGCCGAGCGAGACATCTTCTACCTTCGCGTTGCCGCCTTCACCGGAAAGCAGGTCGGACTCGTGGATCGCGCTTGAGTCAACGCCGTTGCCCGCGCTTGGACCATCGTCGTTGATGTTGATCGAGGCGACGCCCGTGGCTTGGTCGCCGTCCTTGTCGGTAACGGTGTAGCTGAACTGCAGGCGCAGGATATCATCAAGACCTGCCTGCCCCTTGTCCGGATGGTCGAGCGGGCCGAATTGCGTAAAGGTGAAGGCGCCGGTTGCGGCATTGGTGACGGTCAGCACGAAGACAGGCTGGCCGTCGACGCTGCCGGTGATGGTGAGGCCATCGACCGTGACGACGACAGGCTTGCCATCGGACGTCAGATCAAGGTGCGAACCGTTCTGCGTGCCTTCATCCATGTTCAGCGAATCGACAAACTGGACCGCGGTGATCTGGCCGATGTCCGCGCCGCCGTTAAAACCGAACGTGCCGTTCACCGATTGCGTCTCGAAGCCGCCTTCCTGGCCTTCGATTTCCGTCAGGCTCAACGCTGTGGTGTCGGAGATCGTCGGCAGATCGTCGAACAGCTGCTGACCGTCCCCGAGGCCCGGGTCGGGCTGCTGCGTGTCAGCCAGCAGTTGCGCGAGCTGCGTCGGATCGTTCGGGTCCTGCTGGATGGTGTCCTGGAAGTCGGCACCGGAGCTCGGAGCGGATGCGCTTGCCGAGTAGGAGCCGTCGGGACCGGCCGCGACGTTGATGTTGCTCTGCTCGAGGGCGGCGATCACGGCCTGCTGCGGCAGCTCGACTTCGCCGAGCAGGAAGGTTGGAACATGGAGCGCGCCGTTGACAATGACGATCTCGGTGCCGTCGGCCTGGACCAGCACGAGGTTGTTGCCTTCCACGTGGATGTCGTCGATCCCCGTACCCGCCGGCAGGTGGGCGATATTGTTCTGATCCGGGACAATTTCGCCGGACTGGGCGGCCGCCTGTACGGGCGGCGCCTCCGGAACGCGATCGGTCTTTTCCGTCTGCTGGTCTGTCTGCTGGCTGCTATCTGCCTGCGCGACCTCTACGCCCCTTGCGGCGGAAGTCCGAAGCGCTGCGTCCTCATGAATATCCGAAATGAAGTCGTTCGAAACATGTTCGCCATCAACTGCAGACATACGCGGATCTTCGATAGACATAACAAAATACCCCAATGAGAAACTGGGGCCAAATAATTACGCCGCGTTTACAAAAGCAATACTGCTACAACCCCGCGGATATAGCCGGTTATGCATCCACCCAAAAAAGTTCACGAACAGTTAACCGCGACGGTCCTGATCTGCTAAAATTCTAATAAAATTAATGGAATAGCGCGTTTTCCATGGCCAAAAAACACCGTCTTGCGAGAGTCGATTCGGCACCCCGCCCGTCAAAGGCAGAGTGCCGCATCGGCAGAAGGTAGGGACCGCGTGTGCTCGCGGGACCCGTCCGCAACAGCAGACCCGCAGGCCTACCGCGCCGGCGCCACGAGGCAGAAGAACGCGCCCTGCGGATCGGTCGCCTGAATGATCCAGCTACCGCCGGGGACTTCCATGGGGCCGTGCAGAACCTTGCCGCCACCCGCATTGACGCGTTCGATGGCGGAATCGATGCCGGGAACATTGAAATAGTAGCACCACGCAGCCATCGGCACGCCGGGCGGCTTCGTCATGATGCCGCCGACAGCCGTGCCGTGCTCGGCAAAGATGTGATAGACGCCCATCTCGCCCATCTCGAAGTCATGATCCTTCGTCCAGCCGAACAGCTTCGAGTAGAAGGCGAAGGCCTCCTCGCCGTTACCGGCATAGAGTTCACGCCAGCCGACGTGGCCCGGCGCGCCCATAGGCGCTTCCGGAGGGGCATTATCCATAGGCGCCGGCGTCATGATGCAGATGACGGCGCCATGCGGATCTGCGACGACGGCAAAACGGCCGATCGTCGGGATGTCTTCCGGAGGGCGGCGCACGGAACCGCCGGCGGCGGTGAAGTCCTTTGCCGATTTGTCGACGTCGTCGACTGCGACATAGCCCGTCCAGTTCGGGGGAATACCCTTGCCTTCCAGCTCTGCCGGGAACTCCATCAGACCGGCAACGCCGACGCCGCTGGCCTCGAAAATCGTATAGGGCGGCTGGCCCTCCACCGTCATGCCACTCGTCGTCCAGCCGACGACCTTGCCGTAGAACTCGATCGCGGCCTTGGTGTCCGGCGTCATCAATTCGCACCAAATGAACTTGCCGTGGGTATCGGACATGCTGATCTCCCTTGACGTTTATCCGTTTCTGGCTCTGCTCAATGAAGGCCAGAGCAGACTATGCTGCCCCTGCCCTGTCTAGCGTGCTCCGGTAGAATACACCACCATAAATTGCACCGCCGGCGACTGATGTCAGTGGCAGCAGGACGGCGCGGTTTGCGCCGGTTCGTATTCGTCATGACGCTTGACGAAGTTCATCGTCGAATCCTCGTTTCGACCCTTGGGCGCGCGATCGAGGACCATCAGCGTTCCGACCATCTCCTCCAGACCGCGAGCGTAGCTCGAATAGGTATGGAACACCTCCCCCCGCTCGTTCCTGTAAAACGCACTCATGCCCGGAAGCTCGTCGTTGGCGTTGTCGGATTCAATTGCAGAGAAATTGTAGACGGCCTTGCCTTTGGCAAGGTCCTGCGGGGTAAAGGAGACGTGATAGTCGAAATTGAAATCGGTGCCTGACGACGAGACCCAGGGGAATTTCCAGCCCATCCGCGTTTTGTACGCCTCGATCTTCTCAAGCGGTGCGCGGGAGACGGCGACCCAGGTGACGTCGTGGTTGTTGAGATGCGGCAGCGTTGCGTCGACATGATCGGAGAGGAAGGAGCAGCCGGGACAGCCGGCATCCCAGTCCGGGCCGAGCATGAAATGGTAGACCAGCAGCTGGCTGCGGCCATCGAAGAGATCGGACAGGGTCTTGCCTCCCTGCGGCGTGTCGAAGACATAGTCCTTGTCGACCTTCACCCAGGGCAGCGCCATGCGCTCGGCATTGACGCGGTCTCGCAGATGCGTGGCTTCCTTCTCGCTCAGAAGCAGTGCGTGACGGGCTTCCAGCCATTCTTCGCGGGAAACGACTTGGTTCTGCATCGTGTGCGCCCTCCTGCGGCGCGACCGAGACGGTCCATTCTCCTTTTCCTTGACTATATATATTGATATCAATAGAAAATAGGCATGTCAAACTCGATGGAGATTCCCTTTTCGACGACGCTGCTGGTGCGCGACACCTGCCTGTGCCTGCATGCCCAACGGGCGGCGCGTGCGCTTGCGCGCCTTTTCGACGATGCGCTGCGGCCGGTGGGACTGACCAACGGGCAATTCTCGCTGATGATGTCGCTCAACCGGCCCGAACCGCCGCCGATGGGGCCTGTCGCCAAGCTGCTGGCGATGGACCAGACGACGTTGACGGCGGCGCTGAAGCCGCTGCAGCGCAGAGGCTGGGTGGTCGTCATGCCAAACCCGAAGGACAGGCGCGGCCGGCTCCTCAGCCTGACGGCGGAGGGCAGGTCCGTGCTGGCGGCGGCGCTGCCGATATGGGAAAGCACCCATGCAGCGCTTGAGGGCGCGTTGCCGGATGGCAATGCGCACAGGCTGCGGCAGGATCTCCTGGCGCTGGCCTAGCGGGGTGCGATCCGGGGATCGCCGGCGAAATCCTCGCGCGCAAACCCGATCCTGATCCTCGGAAAATCGCAGAGCGCCTGCACGCCCATCGCCGAAAGGCGAATGCGCCACGTCTGGCGTTCGACCGGTTCGCGCGCGGCAAAGGCGGTGGCACTCAGCAGCGCGATGTTCCGGCCATGCCCGGGATCGCGGACGGACTCGTAGAGGATCGCCTGGCAATGCGCGTCACGCGCCGCATCGGCCAGCGCCTGGCAGGGCTCGTAGTGCAGCGGATCGGTCCATACCGCGCGATCGCGGTCGAGTGGAGGTCGCGTCAGGTCGACGGCGGCGACCGTCTCGATCGCCGCGGCAAAGGCGGTGTACTCGGCGGCGTTGGAAGGAAACGGCGTCTCCGGCGAGTCGGCAAAGAACAGCAGGCGGTAGAAGGCCATTTCGGCAAGCGCGGTCTCGACCTCGCGCGAGGCGTAGAACACGCCGAGCGTGCGCCCTGCCCTGCGAAAACGCGAGCCGTGCGGATAAATCGCGCCGTAGCGAAAGGGTGTGGCTAGGAGATAATCGAGACCGGCGCATTCCGGCGGCAGTGTCGGCTTGCTTTCGTCGAGCAGTCTTTCGAGCAGCGCCTGCTCCTCCAGCGTGTCGACGATCTTCAGCGTCGAGATCTGATGCTGGGCTTCGACCAGCCGCCAGAACCGTCCCGCGACGGCATACGCCTCAGACGATAGCGCGGCGGGCGTCCAGATAGGCAAGGACATCGGTCAATCCGGAAATGCTGATGATCTTTTCGAGCGGAGCGGCGCCAAGCGCCGTATTCGCGTTGCGCAGCCATTGCCGGGCGACGGTCTCGTCACCGCCGACGATCGCATCGAGCGAACGAAAGACGCGAACGAGGAGAATGGCGAGTTCGAAGGACTTGGAGCCTCGGTCGAGCAGGTAGTCCTGCCGCTTCATCCGCGAGACGGTCGCCTCGGAAAGCCCGAGGACGGCAGACAAGGTGCGGGCGCTGATGCCCAACCGATCGGCGGCGTTGACGGCCGCCTTGGTGATGACCGCCGCTTCCGAAGACCGCGCGCCTGATACCGGGTTTGCTATTGCCATGACCGCATCCTTTCCTTGGAAAGAGTATAGCGATTTTATTTCAGATGAAAAGAGGAGGTTTGCCCCGGTGGGAGAAGAGATTCGTGGTGTGGGGCGGCAGACGCAACAAGACGCAGTTCGTGGACCCAGAGCGGGCTGACCACATAGCTCTAGGCCGACACCGGTGTCAGGGCCTGGCGCTGTGTGAGCAGAGCATCTAGCGCAGCGATCAGATCACGATTCATCGGCTACTATCAGCTGCCATTCTTGGCCTTTCCACGAGTGGTCCCCATCGCGGAGCATTTGTCCGGCCGCACGGATCGCTTCCGTCCGAACCAGTTCCATGTCGGCAAGGTCCATTCCCACATCGTCGAAGACGGCTCGGCCATTCATAATGTGAAAGTAATACTGCGCCACGATAGCCGTTCTCTCTTCACGGACTGGCCATCAAGGGGGGCCGATGACGATCCACCTATTCACTTTCGTGCGGCCTTAGCCAGTAAAAATGTTAAATTGATAAAGATATGTCGTATCGGTCGTCGCTCGCAGAAGGTGCGACTGCTATCGGCGGATACCGGCCCTTGCTAGGGCTCGCGCCCCATTGCGGAGATACGTCTCAAGGCGCCTGCCCCACGAAGTCTTGCGCGGCTTTGCTAACGCCGACGCGACCATTGCGTCTGGGCGAGTGTCCCATGACCCGCTTGAAGGCGGTGCTGAACGCGGCCTCCGAGCCATAGCCGACGGACTGGGCAATCCGGGCAATCGAATTGCCCTCGCGGCGAAGTGCGCGATCGGCATGGTGCATCCGCCATTCCGTCAGATAAGCCAAAGGGGGCCTCCCTGTCACGGCGCGAAAGTACAACGCGAACGCGGTACGCGACATGCCCGCGGCGCGCGCCAGTTCGGAAAGCGTCCATACGCGGGCCAGATCGCCATGCATGAGCGCCAGTGCGGCAGCCAATCGCGGGTCGCAGGCCGCGCGAAGCCAACCGGGCTGGACCTGCTCGCCTGTCGAAAGATGGCGTCGCAGGATCTGAATCAGCAGCAGATGCGCAAGGCTGGAACAGGCCATTTCCGCTCCCGGAGCGCGACTGGCCGCTTCCTCGACGAGTTCGCCGATCAGTGCGCCAAGGCGGCCCGCCCCGCTTTCGGACGCGGAAAGATGAAGAAAGTCCGGAAGGCTGTCCACCATCAGCCGCCCGCCGGCGTGATCCGTGTCGATATGCCCGCCGAGGAAGAGAAAGTCGTCGCCCTGCCCGACCGGAATGATCGCCGATCCTGCGCCGGCAAAGACGTCTACCGCCCGTAACGGCGACAGGCGCAGATCGCTCGCGACCGTGAATCCGGAATTGCGCGTCAGTACGAAGACGTCGCCGGCCTCGAGCCGGAATGGTGTCGGCGTACCGTCGAGCGCCAGCAGGCAGGAGCCGCGCCCGACAACGAAGAACTTGATCTTGCGCGGCGGATCAAAGCGGATGGACCAGCCGCCGCCACCGATAAAACCGCCGGCATAGATTGTTCGTGCGTCGAAAAGCTCGAGGGTACGGGACAACGGATCGCGAGGCATTCTGAACTCTGGCGAAAGAAACCGGGACTTTTACGGATTCAAAATACCGGATTGCGAGCGCATATCCAAGCCACGGCATTCATCGACAGGAGATTAGGAATGACCACTCCCCAAAAACCGCTCGGATCGGGCTTTAGCGCCCACAGCACCACGCTCGACGTCATCAGCGGTGCCAACCTGACCGGCAAGCTTGCCATCGTCACCGGCGGGTACGCCGGCCTGGGCCTGGAGGCCGCACGGACGCTGGCGTCGGCCGGGGCGCGGGTGATCGTTCCCGCCCGTGATGTGGATCGCGCCCGCCGAGCAGCCGCCGAGATCGGCGGCGGGATCGAGATCCAGCCGATGGACCTCACCGATCCCGCATCGATCGACGCCTTTGCCCGCGGCATCGTTCAATCGGGCTTGCCGCTGCACATCCTCGTCAACAGCGCGGGCATCATGGCACTGCCCGAATTGGCCCGCGATGTCAGGGGCAACGAGCTGCAGTTCTCGACCAACCATCTCGGCCATTTTCAATTGTCGCTGCGGCTTTGGCCGGCGCTGGTTCGCGCCAGGGGCGCTCGCGTCGTCTCGGTGTCCTCGATGGGGCACCGCTTCTCCGACATCGTCTGGGACGACATCAAGTTCGAGCGCCGTGCCTATGACGGATGGAGCGCTTATGGCCAGTCGAAGACTGCCAACGTGCTCTTTGCCGTCGAACTCGACCGCCTGGGCCGCCAGCATGGCATCCGTGCCTTCTCGCTGCATCCCGGCGGCATCGTGACGGGCCTTGCCAAGCATATTTCGACCGAACGGTTGAAAGAGATGGGAAACCTCGATGCGCACGGCGAGCCGGTTATCGATCCCGAACGTGACATGAAGTCGATACCACAGGGCGCGGCGACCCATGTCTGGTGCGCGGTGAGCCCGCAGCTTGACGGCAGCGGCGGCGTGTTCTGCGCCAATTCCGACATCGCCGCGCTCGAGGACGGCGCCACGGTCACTTCGCTCGAGGGGCGCGACCGGCGTACCTCGAACGTGGCCGCCTACGCCGTCGATCCGGCGTCGGCAGAGCGCTTGTGGAAGGCGAGCGAGGCCATGACCGGTATCGCACTGCCCGGCTGATATCCCGGGGCCTGGAGAACATGGACCGATTTTCGCCTCGTTGTGCCCTTCTCCCCGGTAGGGAGGAGGGGTTTGGGGCACAGTGGGCCGAAAACGTTGCCAGGGGCCCAAGCCGCCGTCCGTCACTCCCAAATGACGATGAGGCGGCGGGTATTCAGGCCGCGACCGCTTTACTCCGTTTCTCTGTTTCCAGCTGGCACCATGTCGGTAACCGCGCCACTCATTTCGAGATTTCCGCCAAATCCCGCCGTGCCGATATCGTCGAGGCATGCCTCAAATAGGATAGTACTGCCGCATGAAACGGGTGGCTTCCAGAGGCCTCCGGCCGACCATGCAGTTCCTGTAACCGAGGAACGCGATATGTCATCCATGCTGGCACTTCATGTCCTCGCCGCGGAGCGCGGTGATGGACTTCGTCCGGAACTCGTGGATGCGCTCAAACGACAAGCCCTTATGGATCGGCTTGCCTCCATTCCCATGTCGCCTGGCGCCTTTTCTCCCGCTGGCGGCGCTGTTCGTTTCTTGCCCCGTCCGGACGAGCGCAAGCCCCGGCGCCGAAATGGACGACAACTGAGCTATCCTTGACAGGTGCCTTGAACCGCAATGCTCGACGCCGCGTCATGCGTCAGATCGGCTGATCAAGCTGCTGACTGTGTCGGGAAGTGACACCGGCTCGGCCGCGTGCTCGTCTGCAGTCGGTCCTCAGTATGCGCGCGATCTATAAAGCGCGATGTCGTTGAGCTCGCTGACAAAAATTGTCGCCGGAGCAATCACACCCTATGCTCTATCGCCCACCGGCCCGGCTTTCGGAGCGCGATTTTCGCCGCCAGGCACTTCTCCCCGGCGGGGAGAAGTGAAAGAGCGACCGCGAGGCGACGAGGGGCGAGCGACCAACGCCACCTGCAACCACAGGGCCACGCCTGCCGCCTCCCTCAGCCGGCGCGTCTTCAAGCAACCGTGACCGGAACCTCGGTCGAGGTGCGCATGGCGTGGCTGTAGGGGCATACGATGTGGGCGGCAGCGGCGAGCTTTTCGGCCGTCGGCTTGTCCAGGCCGGGAATATTGACGGTCAGCGCCACTTCGATGCCGAAACCGGTGCCGTCTTCGCGCGGGCCGATGCCAACCTTCGCGCTGACGGTTGTGTCTTCCGGAATCTTGACCTTTTCCTTGGCGGCGACAAATTTCAGGGCACCGAGGAAGCAGGCGGAATAGCCGGCGGCGAAGAGCTGCTCGGGATTGGTGCCGGTTGCGCCGTCGCCGCCGAGTTCCTTCGGAACCGTCAGCGTCACGTCAAGAACGCCGTCTTCGGAAACGGCGCGGCCTGCGCGGCCACCGGTGGCGGAAGCTTTGGTCGTGTAAAGGATAGGCATGTCAGTCTCCATTGCATTGGTTGGGTTGGGTTTCACGTTGCGTCTGGATTTTTGTATAATGCACAATTAAATTGTGCGCAAGTTAATTTTGCAAATTGCATTCAGAATCCGAAAGGAGGAGAATGCACCCCAGGGATCAACGGCAATGAAAACGCAGACGGCAAAGACGATGGAAATTCCGGAAGAGGAAAAGCGGCTGGAAAAACAGCTGTGCTTCGCAGTCTATTCGACAGCGCATGCGTTCACGCGCGCCTACAAGCCGATCCTCGACAAGGTCGGCCTCACCTACCCGCAATATCTTGTCATGCTGGTGCTCTGGGAGAAATCGGAGCTGCCGGTGAAGACGATCGGCGAGCAGCTGGATCTCGATTCCGGCACGCTGTCGCCATTGCTCAAGCGCCTCGAGCAGAACGGGCTGATCACGCGCACCCGCGACGCTCGCGACGAACGGCAGGTTCTCGTGGCGCTCACCGCAAAGGGACAGGGCATGCGTAGCGAGGTCGACACCATCATGGCCTCGATCGGCCAGGCCGCGGGCTGCACGCTAGAGGAGATGGTGACGATCCGCGAAATGCTGCAGGGTCTGCGGGCGAACCTGACGTCGGCAATCTGATACGCAGCGTGAGGCGAACGCCTCTCTCCAATGGAGAGAGGCCGACGCGCCTTATTGCAGGACCACCACCGGCGCCTTGTTCGGCACGCGGTCGTAGAGGTCGATGATGTCCTGGTTCAGCAGCCGGACGCAGCCCGACGAGACGGCTTTGCCGATCGAGCGCCAGTCCGGGTTGCCGTGAAGACGATAGAGCGTGTCCTCGCCGTTCGAGAAGATATAGAGCGCGCGGGCGCCGAGCGGGTTTTTCAGGCCCGGCTCCATGCCACCGTTCTCGATCGAGTACTTGGCAAGCTCCGGCTGGCGGGCGACCATCTCGTTCGGCGGCTTCCAGCGCGGCCATCGCTGACGCCACTGGATCACGCCCGAGCCCTCCCAGGCGAAGCCTTCGCGGCCGATACCGACGCCGTAGCGCATCGCCGTGCCGCCGGGCTGTACCAGATAGAGGAAGCGCGACGGCGTATCGACGACGATCGTGCCGGCCGGCTGTCCGGTCGGATCGATCACCTGCTGGCGATAGAAGCGCGGATCGATCTGCTGGAAAGGCACTGCGGGGATAAGGAACCCGCCATCCTCGATCGGGCCGTACATGACGGCCAGTTCCGCGTCGGTGGGTGCCGGAACCGTCTGGAAGGCACGAACCGGATTGGGGAAGGACATCGGCTGGCCGACGGGGGAGCCGGTGCCCGACGTGGACGCACAGCCTGCCAGCGCAGAGGCCGCCGTCATCGCCGAAAGCGACAGAAAGCTGCGGCGGGAAATCGATTTTTCAAAGCTCATACGCAGGTCTGGTTTCCTTTAGCACGGGAACAGCGGACGCCTTTCCCTGGAGGGTTTGTTCATCGCCGCCGACGACTGGGCCAGTGACGGCTGGGCCGCTGACGACAGAAATGAAAATATCCCGTTGCGCTAAATAAACCATAACCTCACGAACTCGTGTCCCCACTTGGTCAGACGTTCTCGCACGGCCTGTTGCGCGGCTACATCACCACGATCTCGGCCTTGGCCGGAACGCGATCGTAGAGATCGACGACGTCCTGGTTTAGCATGCGCACACAGCCCGACGAAGTCTGCTTTCCGATCGACTGCCAGTCCGGCGTTCCGTGAATGCGATAGAGCGTATCCTCGCCATTCTTGAAGATATACATCGCACGCGCTCCGAGCGGGTTTCCGAGCCCCGGGTTCATGCCGCCATTTTCCGCGGAGAAGGCGCGAACATCCGGCTGGCGCGACACCATTTCGGCCGGCGGCGTCCAGCGCGGCCATTTCTGCTTCCACTGGATGACACCACGGCCGGACCAGGCATAGCCCTCGCGCCCGATGCCGACGCCATAGCGCATGGCCTTGCCGCCGGGCTCGATGAAATAGAGATGCTTGGTCTTGGTGTCGACGACGATCGTGCCGGGCTTCTCGTTGGAGGGATAGGCTACTTCCTGGCGCATGTACTGCGGATCGATGCGGCTGACGGGGATGGCCGGCAGCGTAAAATCATTGTCGCGCACCTGGCCATACATGGCGCTGCTGACCGGATTGGTAACCGGCAGGCCGTAGGTCCGACTATAATTGCCGCCCGGCAGACCGTAGGTCTGATTATACAGCGTCGGCGGCTCGATCTCGCGCCTCTGCGGCACAGGCGCATCCTGCAAAGCCCTGACACGCATCGGATCGACGCCGGGCGGATTGTAGAACACCGGCGACGTCTCCTGCACGAAGCGGGCGGGGTCGGTTGCGCCGGTATCGGGAACGAGGATGTTGCAGCCGCTCAGCGACAGAGCCGCAACAGCAAGCCCGGCAATGGACGACAGCCGGCTGAGACCATTCATAAAACCACCCTCATCGATGACAGCGACACGTATAATTGCGGCCAAGATGGCAGGCGCGGCTGGCGCGAAGCTGGTGGGGATCACTCGCCTGGGGCGGCGGCTAAGCGGTCACCCCATGAAAGAAGCGAATGCTCTGCGCGATTTCGTCGGGCAGGGCCGAAGTGTGATTGCCGGTCACCGTATCCGTCTCGATGTGCACCCCGGCCGAGCGGGCGCGGCTGGCAAGCAGGCCGGCGCGGTCGTTGAAGTGAGCCTCGTCGGTTCCGTGGACCACGCGAACAGGACACTTGAAGCTCTGCGCGTAGCAAAGCGCACTGCGCACCTCGAACTCGTGGTTGTTCTGGTCGTCGAAGCGAATGTCCTGCGGATAGCGGTTGAAGAAGCGGAAGGCATCGGGGTTGCCCGAGATCGGTGCGGCGGCCCGGAATTTGTGGCTGCTCATCGCGGCAAGCATGGTCAGCGTTCCGCCGATGCTGTGGCCGGCGATGAAGACACGGTTGGAGTCGACGCCCGGAAGATGGGCAAGACGGTCGGCTGCGGCAAGAACATCGTCCACCTCGTCGTAGAAGCCGGAGAAGTTCCCCATCTGGCCGTTTTCACCGCGCATCGACGGCATCATCACCACGTAGCCCGCATCGACGTACGGGGCCATCAGGGTCCAGTGCCCGACGCCCATTGCGTTGCCGCCATGCAGGAAGAGCACGGCAGGTTTGGGCTTGCGTTCGCGCTTGTACTTCGACACCCAGGCGGCAAGTTCGAGTTCGCCGCCATAGCCGGAGCGATAGAATATCTTCTCGGCACCAGACGGCGCATCGAGCGGTTCATACTTGTCGGGGGCCGGCCCTTTCTGCAGCAGCTTGGTGCGGAAATGATTGCGAACCTTGGCGTAGTCGCGGGTGATGAGGCGCGGCTCGGGGGGAACATCGAAGGCGTTTGCCATGCGCGGAACGATGATCGCTCCGGCCATGCCGGCGAGGAGCAGGCGACGCTGGCGAAGAAAGGCATTGTTCTTGTCTGTTGTCATGGCACTCTTCCGTCATTGCATGCAATCTGCCCCGGTAATTTGGAAAAGTGCACCCGACGTCCGCCGCCGCCAACACACATTGTGTTGAGAAACCGCCGGCTGCGTCATTTTGCGTCAGGAAAAGCCATCATTGCGCCTTGGCATCGATCATGGCGACGAGAGTCTGGAGGCGATCGGCCTCGTAGGACGGCTTTTCCGGCCGCAATCGGGCGATTCGGGGAAAGCGCATGGCGACGCCCGATTTGTGACGATTCGACCGGTTTATGCCTTCGAAGGCGACCTCGACGACGAAACCGAAGTCCTTGTCGGCCCTGACCGCACGTACGGGCCCGAAACGCTCGGTCGTGTTGTTGCGGACAAACTTGTCGAGAACCTCCAGCTCGGCGTCGGTGAAACCGAAATAGGCCTTGCCGACGGGCACGAGCTGTTCCCCGTCGGGAGTTTCCGTCCATACGCCGAAGGTGAAATCCGAATAGTAGCTGGAGCGCTTGCCATGACCGCGCTGGGCATACATCAGCACCGCATCGACATTGAATGGATTGCGCTTCCACTTAAACCACGGCCCCTTGAGGCGGCCCGCTTGGTAGACGCTGTCGCGCCGCTTGATCATGACGCCCTCGATGACGGGATCGGGCGGCGACGCGCGCAACCGATCGAGGTCGTCCCACGAGGTGAACCCAACCAGCGGGGAGAGGTCGAAACGCTCGTGCGGCGCGAGTTCGACGATGTCGGAAAGGCGGTCGCGGCGGTCGACATAGGCCCGCGCCCGCACATCCTCCTCCCCGTCGAAGAGAAGGTCGTAAGCGCGGATGAAGGCCGGATACTCCTCGAGCATCCTGGCGGTCACCGTCTTGCGGTTGAGGCGCTGCTGCAGGTCGGAGAAGGTGCGCGTCGGGCTGTTCGAGCGCGCGGTGCCGCCGACCAGCAGCTCTCCGTCCAGCACGCCGTTGAAGCTGATGGCATCGACGATATCGGGAAAGGCGGCAGAGATGTCGTCGCCCGAGCGGGAATAGAGCTTTCGGGTCTCGCCCGAGCGCGACAGCTGCACGCGGATGCCGTCCCATTTCCATTCGGCGGCGTAGTCGGCCGGGTCCAGGCCGTCCAGGTCGCCTTCGCCCACCGGATTGGCGAGCATGACGGAGTGGAAGATGGCAGGCGTCGCCAGCACCGGCTTGCCGCCCCTGTCCTCCAACCAGGCGAACAGGCTCTCGTAGGACGGCTGCAGGCCATGCCAGAGCGTTTCGATCTCGGTCACATCCTTGCCGCCGAGATCGGCGAGCGCCTGCTTGGCCAGGCGGGCGGAAACGCCGATGCGCAAGGCGCCCGTGGCGAGCTTGATGAAGGCGAAGCGGCCCGAGGCGTCGAGGTGATCCAGCAGGTCGCGGACGAAGCTGCGCACCTCCGTGCGCCCTAGCGAATTCATCCGCACGACGACGTCGCCGAGCCGCGGCTGGGCAAGCGCCGACCGTTCGATATCCTTCTCATTGTCCCAGACCAGCGCGATCGTCTCGGCCAGGTCGCCGACATAGTCGTAGGAATAGCGAAAGAGCACCTCGTCCATGCGTTCGAGCACGAGTTCGCGCAGCATTGCCGGTTTGACGTTTCGCACCTCCAGCGTACCGGCGATCGCGGCAAGCCCATAGCCGCGGTCGGGGTCGGGCGTGTCGCGGAAATAATCGGCGAGCAGCTTCAGCTTGCCGTTGCGGCTGGGAGTGAGCACGAGACGATCGAGGAGGTCGGCGAAGGCTTTCATGCAGGCCCTCCGACGCGCGGTGAAGACCCCTCCCCAACCGACATTCGCGGTGAGGACCCCTCCCCCTTGTGGGGAGCGGTTGGGGAGGGGTCTTTTCCCAAAACTGCCGGGGAGTGAAAAACCATCCGCATCAATCCCCCTCGTCCTCATAGCCGACGAGGTGGAGGGGCCTTGCCTTGATGCCCTGCAGTTCGCACCAGCGGACCAGCGCCTCCTCGCGGCCATGGGTGACCCAGACTTCGCCGGGGTGCAGCTCGGAGATTGTCTCGGTCAGCTCCGGCCAGTCGCAGTGGTCGGAGATGACCAGCGGCAGTTCCACGCCCTGCTGCTTGGCGCGCTGGCGCACCATCATCCAGCCGGAGGCAAAGGCAGGCAGCGGCTCGTTGAAGCGCCGTGCCCAGCGATCGGCGACAGCCGAGGACGGGCCGACGACGATCGCGCCTTTGAAACCGGCCTTGTCGGTGGTTTCGATCGTTGCCGGCCGCAGCTCGCCAAGCGCGATCCCCTGCCCGACATAATAATCGCAGAGCTTTTCCATGGCCCCGTGGATGTAGATCGGCTCGTCATAGCCGGTGTCGCGCAGCAGGCGGATAACCCTCTGCGCCTTGCCAAGAGCATAGGCGCCGATCATGTGCGTGCGCTCTGGAAAGCGGCGCAGCGAGGCGTAGAGTTTCGCCATTTCGTCGGCGGGGTCCGGATGATGGAATACCGGCAGACCAAAGGTCGCCTCGGTGATGAAGACATCGCAGGTAACCGGCACATAGGCTGCACAGGTCGGATCGGGGCGGCGCTTGTAGTCGCCCGATACCACGATGCGCGTGCCGCTCTTTTCGATGGCGATCTGTGCGGAGCCGAGCACGTGACCGGCCGGATGAAAGCTTACCTTGACGCCATTGACCATCAGCTCCTCGCCGAAGGCTGCCGCCTGCTCGCTGACGCAGAAGCCGTCGCCATAGCGAATGCGCATGATGTCGAGCGTCTGGCGTGTTGCCAGCACATTGCGGTGACCCGAGCGGGCATGGTCCGAATGGCCGTGGGTGATCAGCGCGCGCTCCACCGGCCGAACCGGATCGACATAGAATGCTCCTTCCGGGCAATAAAGCCCTTCGGGTGCGGGATAAAGCAATGCATCAGGTCTCATGACCGCGAAGATAGCGGGAAACGACGGAAGGGCCAGAGGCGTTGGCAGCATCTGGACGAACGAGACCGAACCGGTCGGCGCCTGGCCCGGCGACCTAGCGCTTCAACAAGCCGGGGATGAGGTCGGCAGGAACAGGTTTCGAAAAGCGGTAGCCCTGCGCCTCGTCGCACTTGGCGGATCGGAGGAAGTCCAACTGAGCGCCCGTCTCCACGCCCTCGGCGACGACGGCGAGCCCCAGCGTCTGCGCCAGCGAGATAACCGCAAGGCCTATGGCGACAGCCGTCTTGTCGCCGGGAAGCGCCTCGATCAGCGAGCGATCCATCTTCAGCCGATCGAAGGGGAAGGTCTTCAAAGACGCCAGGCTGGAGTATCCGGTTCCGAAATCGTCGATCGAGAAGCGGATGCCGAGCGGGCGCAGCGCGTTCATCATGGCCAGCGCCCGGTTGGCATCCTGCATGAGCACGCTTTCCGTAAGCTCGAGCTCCAGCCATCGCGGCGCCAGGTCGAACCGTTCGATCGCCTCGGCGACGTGGCGCGCAAAATCGGGATCGGTAAACTGCTTGGCGGAGACATTGACCGCCATTCGCAGCGGCGCAAGGCCCATATCCTGCCACTTGCGCGCCTGCCGGCACGCCTCGCTCAGAACCCACAGTCCAAGGGGAACGATCAGTCCGTTCTCCTCGGCCATCGGTATGAACTCGGCGGGCGGCACCATGCCCCTTGCCGGATGGTTCCAGCGCACAAGAGCCTCTACCCCGGTCACCTCCCCCGTCATTACGTCGACCTGCGGCTGGTAGTGCAGCACGAGCTGGTCGTTGACGATCGCCTGGCGCAGTTCCTCCTGCTCGCTGACCGGCAGCTTGATCTCCGCATCGCGTGCGCCCAGGTGGTGCTGCAGCGTATTGCGGCCGAGCTGCTTTGCCCGGTACATGGCGCGATCGGCATTCGCCAGCAATTCCTCCGCGGTGGATCCGTCGCTCGGGAAGGAGGCGACGCCGATGCTGCACGTGACCGCGATCTGCTTGACCTCTATCAGTATCGGCTTGACGACCGCCTTCTGCAGATCGCGAAGCCGGCGCATGATGCCGCCATCGTGGCCGGATTGATGCACCAGCACGACCAGAAACTCGTCGCCGCCAAGGCGAACGACCATGTCGGAAGCGCGCACGCCATTGGCCATGCGTGCCGCCACCTCTTTCAGGATTTCATCGCCGGCCGCATGGCCCAAACCGTCGTTGATGTCCTTGAAGTTGTCGAGGTCGAGATAGGCGACCGTCACCTTGCGGCCGTTGCTTCGCGCCTGGTAGAGCGTCTTGGCCATGCGCTCCTTGAAGAAGGCGCGGTTCGGCAGTCCCGTCAGATCATCGTGATGCGCCATGAAGTGGATACGCTCGTCACCTCGCTTGCGCTCGATGGCGATGCGCGCGATGTGGGTGGCTAGTGCGACAAGCTCCGTCTCTCGCGCCGTCGGGCGGCGAACCCTGTTGGAATACAGCGCGAAGGTCCCGAGCACATTGTTCTGAGCGGTCATGATCGGGGTCGACCAGCAGGAGCGGAACCCGAACTGCTCGACCACGCCGCGAAAATCCGCCCATAGCGGATCGACCCTCGCGTCTTCGACGATGACAGGCGCGCCGCGCCACGCAGCCGTTCCGCATGAACCGACATTCGGGCCGATCACGACGCCATCGATCATGCGGCTGTAGGCACCTGGCAGATTGGGCGCTGCGCCGTGGTAAAGCCGCCGGCCATCGCGATCCAGCATGAGGATGGAGCCCGAAATGCCATCGAGCTCGGCCTCGATCAGCAGTACCAGTGCCTCCAGAACCATTTCCAGCGGCTCGTTGCGGGCGATCATCTCCAGCAGATGCGCCTGGCCGCGACGCAGCTCCTCCTGTCGCTTGCGCTCGGTGATGTCGCGCGACACGCCGATCAGGCCGACGACGACACCGCAGTCATTGCGCAGCGGAAGTTTCGACGTAAGCCGGCAAGTCGGTTTTCCACCGATCGCGGAGGGGACAACCTCCTCGATATCGAGGCAGGCCTCCCCGGTCGCCATGATGTCCTGCTCGAATTCGAAGTAGCGACGGGCGGTGTCGAAATCGAAGAAGTCGAAATCGCGTCTACCGCAAATGCCCTCGGGATCCTCGAGGCCGAAGCTGCGAGCGACCACGGTGTTGGCAAATACGAAGCGGCTGTCGCGATCCTTGACGTAGAAGAAATCCGGAAGCTCGCGGATGATGGCCTTCAATCGCAGGTTTTCGATACCGTCGGCGGCGCTACGGTGGCTTGCCGCAATAAGTGCTTCCGTGGCAGCGACGATCCGATCGGCTTCGTTGTCTGTGTGGTCGACATTGCGGCGGCCGGCACCCGTCTTATCCATGACCATTCTCCAGGGCGGCGATGACAGAAGGCGCATCCAGTTGGGCGCGACCGAGATTAGCAGCAAGCTTAGCGCTCATTTCCTTCGCCCTGCTTAAATGGAAAGGTGAATGGGAGAACAATATTTCGGGCTCAATTCTCGTTTCAGATTTTTCCGACAAGTCTTCCTCAGCAATGCTCCAGAACGATACAAAGCTCTCGGCACGTTTCTTGCTTGTCGGAGGCAATGAACCGGTTCTTAACGATATCGTCGCGCCGCGAATTTCTTCGGCTCGCAGCCGTGGCGGCGGCGGCTCTATCGGCGCCGCGTGCTTTTGGGTCGACACGACAGCCCGACCTGCGCGGCTCGATCGATGCTGTGCAGTACAAGGCGGCGGTTCCCGGCGCGGGCGACCAGAAGAGCGGCAGCCTGCAGCGCGTGATCGACGAGGCATCGCGGAACAACGTGCCGGTGTTCCTACCGCCCGGTGTCTACAAGGTTTCCAACCTCAGACTGCCCGACAATGCGCGCATCACCGGCGTTGCGGGCGCATCGAGGATCCTCTACACCGGCGGCGGACACCTTTTCTCGGCCGAAAACGTCAAGCGGATCGAACTTTCCAACATCGTCATCGACGGTCAGAACCGCTGGCTCGGCGACCATGCCGGGGCGCTTGTGCAGTTCACCGACGTGGACGAGGTGCGGATCGACAACTGCGAGATCGGCGGCAGCCGAAAGCATGCGCTGCAGCTCGAGCGCTGCGGCGGGCGGATCGAACGCAGCCGCATATCGGGCGCGGGGCAGTCCGGCCTCTACGCCGTCGAGTCGGCCGGGCTGTCGATCACCGGCAACGAGGTCTTCGACTGCGGCAACGGCGGCATCCTTGTCCACCGCTGGAACAAGGGCGCCGACAACAGCATCGTCAGCGGCAACCGCGTCTACCGCATCCGGGCGAACGACGGCGGAACGGGGCAGAACGGCAACGGCATCAATATCTTCCGCGCCGACAGCGTAATGGTGACGAACAACCACGTTTCCGACTGCGCGTTTACCGCCATCCGTGCCAACTCCGCCTCCGACATCCAGATAAGCGACAATCAGTGCCTCCGGTCGGGCGAGACGGCCGTCTATGTCGAGTTCGAATTCGAGGGGGCTGTCGTCTCCGGAAACATGATCGATGGTGCCGCCAACGGCATTTCGATCGCCAATTTCGACCAGGGCGGCAGGCTTGCCAGCGTTACCGGGAATGTGGTGCGCAACCTCACGCTGATTGGCCCCTACCCGCATGAACTCGGCTTCGGTGTCGGGATTGCTGCGGAGGCCGACACGCTCATCTCCGGCAACATCGTCGAGGGCGCTCCGCGCTGGGGCATGCAGCTCGGCTGGGGTCCTTACCTGCGCAATCTGATGGTCACCGGCAACGTCATCCGCAAGGCGCCCATCGGTTGCGCGGTTTCGGTTGCGGACGGTGCCGGCACGGCTGTCATCACCGACAACGTCTTTCAGCAGACACCCGACGGCGCCGTGCTCGGCTTCGAATGGGACAAGAAGGTCTCCGGAGAGCTTGCGACTGGCGGACAGGCCCGATACCCGCAGCTAACCGTCGAGCGCAACCGGATCTCCTGAGAGGTCGGCTTGCTCGATGCGCGCGCCTTCGTGACATCAATAGCTTTCATTGATCCATAACGGCGAGATGCTTCCGCACTGGCACGGCCACGTCTAGTTTCACTTCACTTCAAGCAAGGGGATCTGACATGTTGACAATCTATGGCGTTTATCGCTCGCGCGCTTCGCGCGTCTACTGGATGGCAAACGAGCTTGGGCTGGAGTTCGAGTCCGTGCCTGTGCTGCAGGCGAACCGCCTCGACAATCCGCTGGCACCCGATGCGCCGATCAACACGCTTTCGCCCGCGTTCGTCGCGATCAATCCGATGTTGCAGATCCCAAGTATCAAGGACGGCGATCTGGTCATGCACGAGTCGCTGGCCATCACGCTCTACCTCGCCCGCAAGCAAGGTGGACCGCTTACCGGCAAAACCGTCGAAGAGGACGGTTTGCTGACGATGTGGACATTGTGGACAGCAACCGAAGTCGAACCGGAGACGATCAAGGTCGTCTACACCTATGACTACGAAAAGGAAAACACCGAGGAAGGCAAGGCGACGATCGCCGTTGCGTGCCGATCGCTGAAGAAGCCGTTCGCCGTGCTGGAACAGCACCTCGGCGACAACGACTACCTTGTCGGCAACCGCTTCACCGCCGCCGACCTGAACCTCGCCGAAGTGCTACGCTACGTCCAGTCGGAACAGGCACTGTTCGACACCCATCCGAACGTCGGCGCCTGGATCAAGCGCTGCCAGTCCCGACCCGCCTATATCGCCATGCAGGCAGCGCGCTCGCATGAACCGATCTGATCAGGGAAAGAGCTTCAGGGTTTCAGCCATTTCTTCGCGGATCCAGGCCTTGAAATCCCTGACCTTCTTGGGCTCTCGCACCCCTTCGGCCGTTACGAAGTAATGGCCGAAGCCCGTCTTCGCGCGGATCCCGAACGGGGCCGCCAGCTGCCCCTGCTGCAGCGCGTAGCCGGCAAGCGTCTGCCAGGCGAGCATCACCCCCTGCCCGGCGATCGCGGCATCGAGGCAGAGCGACGCGTCGTTGAAGACGTGGCGGGTTTCGAGCGAGGCGCCGGGAAGCCCTGCTTCGCGCATCCAGACCTCCCAGGTGAACATCGCATGACCGTCGATGATGGCCGGCAGCGCCAGGATGTCGGTGGGCTGCCTCAGCCTTGCGGCCAGTGCCGGCGAGCAGACCGGAAAGACCTCCTGCGCCAGAAGCGGCTCGGCCTTCACGTCGGGCCAATCGCCGCTGCCGACGCGGATGCCGATGTCGACATCGCAGAGCGCCGGGTTGACGAGCCTCGTGGTCGCATCCATACGCAGACTTATGCCCGGATGTCGTTCTGCAAAACGATCAAGTCGATAGACCAGCCAGCGCGCGGCAAAGACCGGTGCAACTGATATGGTCAGGATGTTGTCGTCCCGGCGCTGCGTCGCCGCCACGGCCTGCGACAGATGGCGAAACCCCTCCGTCAGCATGGCAAGCAGCCGGGCGCCCGGCTCGGTCGCGAGCATCCCCTTCGGCGTGCGCTCGAAAACGACGAGATCGAGCTGTGCTTCAGCCTTGATGACCTGCTGGCTGACAGCGCCGATCGAGACGCCGAGCTCTTCGGCTGCCGTCTGCAGGGAGCCGAGCCGTCCCACAGCCTCCACCGCGCGCAGACCGTTCAGATGAACCGAATTGAGGTTTCTCATATAGATTTCCTATAGCTCCGTGCTGCTATTCTCAATTGAAATCTTGCTGCTGAGCCCGGATACTCATCAAATGACGTGCAGCATCTCCGGCGCACGGTAAACCCAAACGGATGGAAGCAAAACTCGGGAAAGCGAGGCATGCGATGCAACTGCTGAAGTTTTTCTTGAACGTTGAAATCATCGATCCGCCCTATGTCACTGACCCCGGCCAGGATCCCTTGAACCATCCGGATCTGGCACGCATGTCGCTGACGGAACTGGCCGACCTGCCGCTTGTCGCGCAAGGACGGGCACCTTTGCCGCAGAAGCCGGCGCTTGCCGTATGCGCATAGCGGCCGAAACCTGCTAGGCTCCGCCAGAGGCAAACGATCGGGAGGGAGCATGGCGGAGAAGGTGGAGACGGTATATGGCCGCCTGCGGCGGCTAGCTGCCGAAGCAAATCTGCCCGGCATCGAGGAGAGCACGTCCTATGGGAATCCGGCTCTCAAGGTGGGAGGCAAGACGTTCGTTGCAGTCAAGGACAGCGAGACGGTCGTGCTTTCGATTTCGATCGACGACAAGGAGCGGCTGATCGAGATGGCGCCCGAAATCTACTACCAGACCGATCACTACGTCGGATGGCCGCACCTGCCGCTTCGCATCGACGTCATTGCGGATGCGGAGTTGAAGGAGCGGCTGATCGGCGCGTGGCTTTTTCGCGCGCCGAAGAAACTCGCAGCAGGCTTCCGACGGTAAGCAGCCAGGCGCCCCGGGCCGAGGCGCCTGTTCGTCGATCAGGCTTGTTCGCGAGCCAGGGCACGCTGCACGGCAGGGCGCTCCATCATGCGGGCATAATGCGCCGTCGCCTTGGAAAAGCGCATCGGGTCGACACCGTCGCCGCGAAGCCAGCCGGTCATCACGAAAAGATAGGCATCGCCCACGGAATAACGCTCGCCCATCACCCACGGCCCGGCCAGCATATCCTCCTCGATCAGCATGAAGCTGTCCGTCATCGTCTGCGGGACCTTTGCCTTCATCGCCTCGAGCGCGGCGGGATCGTCGGCCCAGCGGCTGCCGCGCCGGCCATGCGCGTGGTTCACATGCACCGTCGAGCACAGGTAGCTGTTGAAAGCCTGAAGACGGGCGAATTCAAAGGGATCGTCCAGCGGAGCAAGGCCGGCTTCGGGGGCGATCGCGGCGATGTAGGCAAGGATCGCAGGCGTTTCCGTGACGACGCCGCGCTCCGTGGCGAGGGCCGGAACGCGGCCCTTCGGATTGATCTTCAGATATGCCGGCGAGCGTTGCTCGGCTTCGGCGAAATGGACCCTCTTCGTTTCGAAGGGAAGTCCAGATTCCTCCAGTGCGATGAGGCTTGCCAGCGAGCAACTACCCGGCGAAAAATACAATGTCAGCATGATCGACTCCCGTTTCGGCCCCCTTATAACGCGCCGGCCCGCTGACGAACATGCGGAAAGCGAGGCCGATCTGCCGGCCTCGCGTATCGGCTCATTTTATCACGCCGCCCTTATGACGCGACGTGTGTCACGCTGCCCTGGCGCAGCCCGGGACGTCCTCGAGCTGGTACCAGACGGGAATGCCGCGTTCGCGGGCGATGCGCACGTCGTTGTCCGCGCCCTTGGATTCGCCTTCGAGACGCAGCACGCCTTCGCAAAGCTGCAGCAGACGCCCGGCGACCGGATGGAAGATCTGCTCGTAGAGATCGTCGCCAACCGACGTGCCGCCAGCGGCATGCCAGATCGGCAGCGCCACCCACTCGCCGATCATCGGCACGTGGCCGGCTTGAAACAACGCATGCGACGGTTCCTCAAGGCGCTTGAGGTTGGCCGCCATCTTCACCGGGTCATCGCCCGTTCCCGACCGATAAGGGCCGGCAATCAAAATTAACATGATCAAACTCCGCTACTCCCGGCTTCATGCACGGGATTTCTTGAAAATGCATGAAATTCCTTGAGAGTCGAATCATTTCGTGCATATTCATGAGACTTCATTCAACCTCACGGATTCCCATGCTGACGTCGCAACGCAAATCCCTGATTCTCGACATCCTTCGACGTGACGGGCAAGTGATTGCCAAGCGTGCGGCCGAGAGCTTTTCGCTGTCGGAAGACACCATCCGGCGGGATCTTCGCGAGATGGCGGCCGAAGGTCTACTCAAGCGGGTGCACGGCGGCGCCATGCCGATCTCGCCGGAGCTCACCGACTTTTCGACGCGCAGGGATGTGTCGTTGGAAGCCAAGCAGCGCCTGGGCGCAAAAGCCGCGAGCCTTGTCAGGCCGGGTCAGATGATCTTTCTCGATGGCGGCACGACGACTGCGGAGATCGTCCGGCATCTGCCGCGCACCTTCGACGTGACCGTTGTGACGCATAGCCCGACGATCGCTGCTGAACTGGAGCATCATCCGACGGCCGAGGTCGTCCTGATCGGCGGACGCCTCTACAAGCATTCAATGGTGGCGACGGGAGCGACGGCAATGGCGGCGATCTCGCGGCTTCGGCCAGACATCTTCTTTCTCGGGGTGACGGCCGCCCATCCCGTGCACGGCCTGTCGACCGGGGACTTCGAGGAGGCGGCCATCAAGCGGCATATCGCCGGCTGCTCGGCGGAAACCTACGTGCTGCTGACGGAGGAGAAACTGGATCGTGCATCGTCCTGCCAGGTCCTGCCGATCTCCGAAGTGTCCGGACTGATCGTACCCGCGGAAGCCGCAGAGGCCCTGCTTCAACCGTATCGCGACCTCAATGCCGCGATCCTCGCAGGATGAACGGCGCCAGGAACCGAACGCGCAACTGGTCAATATTCTGCGGCAGGAGGCTCGCCACAAGCGCCAAGGCGAAGACGCCGCAGGCGAGATAGGCGAGCCCATTGCCGTCCATGCCGAAGGTTAGGAGATCGAGCAGCCCGGGCTGCAATGCCGCGATCCAAGCCGACAGCGACGGCTGGCCCAACAACCGTCCAGGCAACGCCGCGAAGGCCGGCGCCTGCGCCACTGCGATCAGCGCTCCGTAGACAGCACAAAACCGGATCGCCGCACGCAACGGACGCCACGGGCCGAGCGGTTTGGCGCCGCCGTCCTCGAACGACCACCCGATATAGGCGCAGAATGCCACCAGAAACAGGAAGGCAACCGGCAGGCTCTCGAGCACGGTTTCCGTCTTCAACTGCCCCGTCCAGCCGCTTGCCAGCAAAAGCGGAAACGGTGCCGACGCGACGAACCAGATGAAGGCGGACACGCCCCAGGCAGGGCTCAGCCCGACATAGCGGGTCCGCGCAATCGTGACGGCGAGGATGATACCACCCGCCAGATAGACGCCCGCAGGCTTCACGGATCCGGTCATCGTCAGGATAATCGGACCGCAGGAGCCTGCAATCCTCGCACATCCGGACATCGCGACCGTCGCCCAGGTGACATAGTCGAAGCAGATCGCAAAGAACAAAAAGATCGCCATTGCGATCAGCATCCACCAGAGATAGCGGCCTGCAAACATATCCTGCCCTCATGGCGTTCGATGTACTTGGCCGAGGGTAGCGCAAAGCTAGAAAGCTGCACTCGTTGTTGCTGCCTGTAGTTTCGTATACATTAGCATATCCTGCCCTTCATAGCGCGGATGTGCCGTTCCGAAACGGGTTAGTCGGCCAGCGCAGCTGCGGCGCGAATGTCGCCGACATGGATACCGTTCCAATTGTGCATCCTCACGGTGGCCATGTCGGTCAATGCCGAGTGAACCGCCGTGTCTTGCTCGAAGAAGCGGCTGAGCGCTGCCGCAATCATTGCCTCGGCGGCGCGGGAATGGCCGTCGTCGCACTTGACCGCAATGGCAATTCCCCGCTCCGGGATCGCGGCGCAGAAGACGCCCTCCGCCCCCGTTTTGGCAAAGATGCGGCCGGGGGCGATCTGCATCAGCGCCGTGCAGGCGCGGCCCGTGCCGGCGACGTAGAATGGTTCGGCCATGCAGGCGTCTAACAGCCGCCGCGAAGCCTTGGCGCGGAGCGGATCGAGGCCGTTGCCGGTCGCCATCCTGGCAAAACCATGCGCGAGGCCACGCAGCGGGACTGCGTAGGTGGGGATGGAACAGCCGTCGGTACCGCAATTGTCCTTGCCGAGCGGGGCGCCCGTCAGGCTTTCCATCGTGCCGCGGATTTCCTTTTGCAGCGGGTGGTCGTAGCCGACATAGCCCTTCGGATCGACATCCCGATGGCAGCAGGCGCAGACAAAACCGGCGTGCTTGCCGGAGCAATTGTTGTGAAGCGCCGTCGGCTTGTCCATGGTTCGCGCCTGGTGGACCAGCACCTTCTGGCTCGACGACCAGTGCGCTCCGCATTCCAGCGTCTCGACGCCAAGACCGGCCCGCGCGAGCATGGATGAGGCCAGCGCCACATGCTCGTCTTCGCCATTGTGGGAGGAGCAGGCGAGCGCCAGTTCGCGGTTGCCGAAGCCATAGGCGTCCGCCGCGCCGCTTTCGACGAGCGGCAGTGCCTGCATGGCCTTGCATGCCGAGCGCGGGAAGACGGCCGCATCGATGTCACCGACCGCAAAGGCGATCTTTCCGTCGCCATCGACGGCAACGACCGCGCCGCGATGCCGGCTTTCGACGAGCGAGCCGCGGGTGACTTCGACGGTGACGGGGTTGGCCATGGCAGGAATCCTGATCGTTGGGAACGGTTCACGCATAGCGAATAGCACTGATAATGCAATCGGCTTTCAGCCCGAAAGGCGGCGCAATTGCGCCATGTTATTCAGGAAATCTCCACATACAACCGCGCGTCAGCAGAGGTCATCGGCGTCTCCATGCGTCATCTCAAAAGGCTCTTCCTTGCAATCGTCGTCGTCTACCTCCTGCCTGCGCTGGCCTCGGCCGGCTGGTGGGCGCTTGGCGACCATCCGAAGACATGGCGGGAGGCGAACTGGACCGCATCCGGCGTCCTGCCGAAAGCTGACGGGGACCGCGAGGCAGCGATCTACATCATGTCTGCGAACACCGGCGGCTTCAAAGGCGCGGTGGCCAGCCACTCCTGGATCGTCACCAAGGCAACCGGCGACACGACCTACAATCGCTACGACAAGGTCGGCTGGGGCGCACCGGTCCGGCGCAACAACTACGCGGCGGATGCCTTCTGGTATTCCAACACCCCGCACATCGTTCGCTCAATCACCGGGCCGGAGGCTGATAGGCTCGTTCCGAAGGTGGCAGCGGCCATCCAATCCTATCCCTACTCCGGCGTCGGCGATTACCGGATCTATCCCGGCCCGAACTCCAACAGTTTCGTCGCATATGTCCTGCGGTCACTGCCCGATCTCGGTGCGGTCCTGCCGCCCGATGCAGTCGGCCGAGACTTCCCGACGGACGGCCGGATGTTCGAGATCGATCCGGACGGTCGCGACATGCATGCGACACTCTACGGGCTGATCGGCTTTGCGGCCGGAGCACGAAGCGGCTTCGAGGTGCACTTCATGGGGCTGGTCGCTGGTATCGACATCGCCAATCCCGGCGTGAAGATACCTGCCATCGGCCGAATCGGGCTGTAGTAGCCGCTCGAGCCATCACGCCACCTGACCATTCATCACATGAATTGACGACTGACATCACAAACTCTGGTTTTTCGAAAGCGCTCTGCAGGTCTAAAGCTGGGGCATCGGGAATCATGCCATGCCATCTGCCTTCTCCTCCATTCTCCGCGACCATCGCATCCGCGTCCCAACGCTGACGCTGATTGCGCTCGCCTTCACCTATGCCTCGACGATCCCCTACCAGTCGATCATCGGCATCAACGAGATCGGCTTGTCGGACGGCGCCTATTCGGCGCTGATCTTCAGCGCGGCGCTGGTCAATGTCGCGACGAGCCTGACGCTCGGCATATGGTCGGACAGGCTCAGCGATCGCCGCCCCCTGGTGCTGGCGCTCTCCGTCAGCGGCATGCTCGGCTTCGGGCTGATCTACGAGTTCCGCACCGCCGCCGTCTTCATGCTCGGCGTGCTCGTGCTGATCCCGATCAGCAACTCGACCTATTCGATCCTGTTTGCCAGCATTCGCGCCACGACGAACACGATGGATCGCGGAAGGGCGGCGGCGATCACCTCGACGGTGCGCGCGCTTTACTCTGGCTCCTGGGCGCTGGCGCCCGGCCTTATCGGCCTCTACCTCATCAACTCGCAATCGATGACGCCCGCCTATGGCATTGCGGGACTGGCAAGCTTTACCTGCTTCTGCCTCTATCTCTTCCTTGCCAAACGCGCGCCGAGACAAGAAGGGCCGCTGTCCCACCAGATCGGTTTCTTCTCCTCACTCGGCCGGATTTTCTCGCCCTACGTGCTGATGCGCATCGGCATCATGTCGCTGCTGCTCGGACTGCAGCGGCTGAGCGGCGTGGTATCGCCGCTGATCATCACCCACGCCGTCGGCGGCACCGTGGTCGACGTCGGCTTCATGGCCGGGCTCGTGGCTTTCCTGGAAATGCCCTTGATGATGATGTGGGGGGCGTTGCAGCGGCGCTTCCGCAGCGTTCACGTCCTTGCCGTCGGGACGCTCATCTATTGCGTCTATCTGGCGCTGCTGAGCCTTGCCACGGCACCCTGGCAGATCTATGCCCTCGTGCTGATCAATGCCTGCGGCGCCGCGGCGATCCTCAGCATTCCCATCACCTACCTGCAGGACCTGATTGCCGATCGTCCGGGGCTCGGCAGTTCACTGATCTCGGTCAACGTGTTCGTCAGCAACGGCGTCAGCGCGTCCATCTTCGCGGCCGGCACGGCCTTTACGGACTATTCCGGCACCGCGCTGCTTGCCGCGGCCGTCGGCGTCGTCTCGGTCGGCCTGCTGCTCTTCCTCGAAAGCGGTCGGCGTGAGGTTCAGCAGCCGGCCTAGTCTAGAGTTTCCGCTTTTCTTCGAACCGCGAAAACGCCATCTTTTTGTTTTCACGCAATTCCAGGCGCAAAACCGCTACTCACTTTTGCTGCAATTGCTCTAGGCGGCCGTAATGCGGTAGGCGCAGCGGCGAGCGCCGAGCAGGATATGCTCCTCCCGCTCCACCCTGGCGCCAAGAACGGCGCGAAACGTGTCCAGTTCCGAGCGGCAGAAGCCCGCGCAGACAGTCGCTGCAGCACAGATCGGGCAATGGTTTTCCACCAGCAGCAGCGATCCATCGGCTACTTCCCAGCTATCGGACATGTAGCCCTCGCCCGTGCGGATGGCGGCCAGCTGGCGCACGCGCGCAGGCAGGTCGGGCGCCGTGATCTCGCTGCAATAGCGCTTCAGGGTTTCCTCCTCGCGCCCGGCAATGACGGCATCGAGCGCGGGCTTTCCCAGCTGCGCGACCAGCGTCGTCAGGAGGTTTGCCGTGAGTTCGGCATGACGATCCGGGAACTGGCCGTTGCCGGCGGCGGTCAGATGCCAAAGCTGGCGCGGCCGTCCCTTGCCGGATGCGGCCTCGGTCACAGGCTGGACAAGCCCCTCCTCCGCCATCTTGATCAATTGCTGGCGCACGGCCTCGGACGAGATGCCGAGCGCCGTCCCGAGGTCCGACGCGAGCTGGGGGCCCTCGGTCTTGATTATCAGCAGAATTCGGTTCGCAGGCGACTGGCGCATTTCTTTTTCCAAGTTATTTCTTGCTTTAATAACATGCCCGTGCAATTTTCCAATCTATAACTTTTAAAAATCGTCATTTCCAGGGAAACAACCAAGGCATACGCAATGACCAGCATCGAACAGGCACCCGAGAAGCTCTCGGTCTTTCATCTTTTCTCAACACCCCTTCTGCCCGCGACGCTGATGCTCGGCGGCGGCGTCACGCTCTACGCGGTCGAGACCTATATCACCGCGACCATTGCGCCCTCCATCGTGCGGGATATCGGCGGGCTTGAGCTGTTTTCCTGGATGACGACGCTTTATGTGGCGGCAGCCGTGCTGGGTTCGATCTTCGTCGCCATGCGCCCGCGCGGCACTGGCCTCAGGACCGTCTACGTTGCCGGCGCTGTGGTCTTTGCCGCCGGCAGCCTGATCTGCGCAGTTGCCCCTGCCATGCCTGTCGTGATTGCCGGCCGCGCCGTCCAGGGCTTCGGTGCGGGAGCGCTCGCGGGTCTCGCCTATGCCTTCATCCGCTTTGCCTACCCGGAACCGCTCTGGCGTAAGGCATCCACGCTCTACGCGGCGATCTGGGGGATATCGACGCTGCTCGGCCCCAGTCTCGGCGGCGTCTTCACTGAAGGCAATGCCTGGCGCCATGCGTTCATGTTGCTCGTGCCGCTCGGATTGCTGATGGCTGCGCTGGCGCCGCGGCTGCTGCCACCGGCCGATGACGACCGGGGAGCCGGCAGGACGCCGATTCTGCAGATCGTCCTGCTGCTTTCGGCGGTGCTCTTTGTCAGCCTTGCCGGCACATTTGAGGAAACCCGAACCAAGGCAATGCTGGTCGCAGCATCGATGGTGGCAATCGCTGCGATGCTGGTGGTCGAGCGGCGGAGCGAAAACCGGCTGCTGCCATCCGGCGCAGTCACGCTCAGCAAGCCGGTCGCCCGTGTCTATCTGACGATGTTCGTGCTGATCATGGTCCTGACGAGCGACATCTACATCGCCTATTTCCTACAGGTGCTGCACGGCGTGACGCCACTGATCGCGGGCTACCTGACGGCGCTGGTTGCGCTCGGCTGGACCCTTGCGGCCTTCTTCAGCGGGACGCTGTCGGGCAGGCGTGCCAGCGCCGCGATCGTCATCGGCTGCGTGATCGAGACCGTCGCCGTCGCCTCGCTGACGATCTTTTTCGCCAGAGACAACCAGGCCGGCAACCTTGCGCTGCTCGGACCTGCCGTCGTCGGCATGTTCCTGATGGGTTTCGGCGTCGGCCTCGGATGGGCGCATCTGGTGACCAAGATCCTGCGCCTCGTCGGCAATTCGGAGCAGGACAAGGCATCGGCCGCGATCTCGACGGTGCAATCCCTCGGCAGCGCGTTCGGTGCCTCCGTGGTGGGTGTGATCACCAACAGCACCGGCCTGATCGACCCCGGCGGCATCGCCGGCACCGTTTCGGCCGCACACTGGCTCTATATCGTCATGGCATTGCCGGGACTGGTCGCCATCGCGGTGTCGCTGACGCTCAGAGACGCAGCATGATCTTGCCAATGTGGCTGCTGGTTTCCATCAGGCTATGGGCCGCAGCCACGTCCTCGAAGGCGAAGGTCTTGTGGATGATGGGGGCAACCTTGCCCTCGTCGAGCAGCGGCCAGACCTGAGAGAGAAGGTCGTCGCGAATGGCGCGCTTTTCCTCGGCCGTCCGTGGACGCAGGGTGGAGCCGGTAACCGTCAACCGCTTGACCATGATCGGCCCCAGGTTGACCTTGTCGGCCACCGCTCCGCCGAGAAAGGCAATGATGGAGAGGCAGCCGTCCCTGGCAAGCGAGGCGAGGTTCTTTTCCAGATAGGCGGCGCCGATCATGTCGAGGATGATATCGACGCCGCGGCCGGTCTCGGCCTTGATCACCTCGGCAAAATCCTCGGTCCTGTAGTTGATCGCACGCTTGGCGCCGAGCCTGACGCAGGCATCGCATTTTTCCCCTGAACCCGCTGTCGCATAGACCTCAGCGCCGAAGGCGCGTGCGAGCTGGATCGCGGTCGTGCCGATGCCGCTGGAGCCGCCGTGGATCAGCACAGACTCGCCCTCGGTCAGGCCGGCCATCTGGAACATGTTCGCCCATACGGTGAAATAGTTCTCCGGAAGTGCCGCAGCCTTCCCCGCATCGTAGCCCTTCGGAAAAGGCAGAGCCTGGCCGGCGGGCAGTACGCAATATTCGGCATAGGCGCCGCCGTTCGCAAGCCCGCAGACCTTGTCGCCGATGGCGTAGCCGCTGACACCGGGTCCGATCGCGACGACTTCGCCGGCAAGCTCCAGGCCAAGGATCGGACTTGCATCCTTCGGCGGCGGATAGATGCCCTGGCGCTGGGCGACGTCGGGGCGGTTGACGCCGATCGCCTCGGTGCGGACGAGAAGCTGGCCCTCACCGGGAACAGGCAGAGGCCCTGTCGCGATCGTCATCACCTCGGGTGCGCCGAAGCTCGGCAGATCGACGAAACGCATTTGGACAGGCAAGGACATGATCCGGTCTCCTCATTCCGAAAGCAACTGAAATAGTTCAGTGGTTCGGGCTTGAGAAGGGCGGAAGCGATAGAGGCGTCAATTCGTCTCGCCCAGCAGGTGGAAGACGAGACCCTCCTCGCTTTCCTTCGCTTTCGCCTTGATGTGGGCGATCGCGGCACTCACGCGGTTGGTATCGTCGATGACGAGCCCCTTGGGCAGCTCAAGCACGCCGATCGAGCAGCGCATGAGCGGGAAGAAGGCGTCGGCACCGGCGCGGTCATGGCCGCGAATGCGGCCCGCCGCGCGGTCGGCAGCGGAATAGAAATCGAGCACGTCGTCATGGAAATCGCTGATCAGGCGGTCGAGGATTTCGGTCAGTTCCTCCTTCGTCCAGCCGCAGACGCCGATGAAAAAGTCGTCACCGCCGACGTGGCCGAGGAAGTGGCGCTCAGCGAAGAAATAGCGTCGCATCAGGGCGGCAAACAGCGAAATGGCATGGTCGCCGAGATGAAAGCCGTAGGCATCGTTGAACGGCTTGAAGTTGTCGAAATCGCAATAGCAGAAGTGGCGCGTCTCGTCGTCGTCCCGGCTCGATTCGCGCATGAAGTCGCGTATCGCATGGTTGCCGGGCAGCCCGGTCAACGGGTTCTGGTCCTGCGCCGTCTTCAACTTCTTCTCGTTCATGACCTTGATGAGCGAAGCGGCGGAAACGACGCCGGCATAGCGCATGTTCTCTGTCAGCAGCAGGCAATTGCTGCCCTCCATGTTAGCGAAGATCGCCATCAGCTGCTCAGCGTCGGAATCAAGGCCGACGATGGGCGCCATCTCGACGAAATGGGAAATGGTGCGCTCATAGACCTTGTTCTTGAGCAGGTCGCGGCCGAACGGCTGGTAGATGTATTCCTTGAGGTGGCGCTCATGGAGAATGCCGCGCGGCTCGCCGTTGGCGTTCAGCACCGGGAAATAGGCCTGATGCGGATTGCGGCGGAACAGCTCGAAGACGCTGTCGATAGCGTCGTTCTCATAGACCGTCGGCAAACGCTCGATCTGCTTGCGGATCAGGATTTCGTCGAGAGACTGGGTGTTGCGCTTGGTCTTGCCGAGATCCTGCAGGTGCGGGAAGGATGGCTGCAGCTCGGTCAGATGCGTCGTCGGGCGCGAAATGAACCATCCCTGGACGAGGTCGACGCCGTATTCGCGGCAGGCGATGAATTCCGCCTCCGTCTCGATCCCCTCCGCGATCACGCGCGTGCCGAGCACGTGGGCGATATGGACGATGTTCTTCAGGAGATGACGCTTGCGTGGATTGCTGTCGATATCGGCGATGAAGAAGCGGTCGATCTTCAGGTAATCCACCGGATGGTCGCAGAGCAGCTTCATCTCGCCGTGGCCGACGCCGAAATCGTCGATCGCGAGCTTGAAGCCGCACTTGCGCAGCAAAGAGACAAGCGAGGCGAACTCGGGAACGTTGGTGTTGTCGAAGCGCTCGGAGAATTCGAAGCAGATCGAGGATGGGGGGATGCTGGCAAGCTTTAGATGCTGCAGCAGGCTTTCGACCAGCCGCTCGCCGTGCGGAATGAGGCGGACGTCGAGATTGAGAAACAGCGTCGCATTGGCAAAATTCGGAAGCGTCGCGAACTTGGCGAGCGCCCGGCTTGCCACCATCTGCTCGAGCTGCAGCAACTGGTCGTTCTTGTGGGCCTCGTCCAGAATTTCGACCGGCGAATTGAAGCCAAGCCGCTCCTGGCCGCGCATCAGCGATTCATAGCCGAAAGCAACCCCCGTCCCGGCCTCGCCGATCGGCTGGAAGGCATTTTCGATAACGAGCTTGGCGAGCGTAACGATCTGATCGCTGGCATAACGACGGACGAGCGCCGGTTCGACGGTGGCTGCCAAAGACATGCCGATCTCCACTGTGACTTATTGTTTTGCGCAGGGAAGATGGTGGAGAAGGGTCAACGAAGACTTTCCCCAATGTGAAAGTTTTGTGAAAGCAGCATCGCCGGACATTCAGGCGATGCACGCGAAGAGGCTGCGGCGACCGTCTGGTCGATCTCGGTCAGGCAGAGCGCCGATGTTCGGCTTCGTGGTCTGCGAACATCTCGGCCACGCATTTGCTATCGCCGGCGTCGCAGTCGCGCCCACGCGCGGATCCGTCGATCTTACGCGCAGCATCCCACAGGCGCAGGGCCTCTCGCACGACTTCGCTGCTTGAAACGTAGCTGCCATCATCGATCGCGGCGCGGATGTCGGCCGCCTGCAACGGAGAGATGGAAACGGTTACCATGGGCATGACATTCCTCCCATTACCTCGCGGGACAGAAATCTGCCCTGTCGGGGGACGGATGAGCGTTTCAGGCAAAAGCCGCCGGTTACCGCCGTTTCCGCGGCTGCCCTTATATGAGGAATTTTAGCCGCTGCTCACAAGCTTGTCAAAAAAGAAACAATCCGTGATGACCGGCCTGTGGATTGCGGGCACAACTACCGACGGATCGCGAAGGCGAAGGCGAGCATCGACCAGCCCTGGATGAGCAGGTCGCAGGCAAGGAAAAGACCGAGGATCCAGAGGCTATTGACGGGCCAGCCGAGGGCGATGACGAAACCCGCCAGCGCCGTGATGACACCGCTGGCGACAACCCAGCCCCAGCCTTTGAGCGGCCGCATGCGCCAGCCGACCCAGACGCGGAAAACGCCGGCGATCAACAGCGCGATCGATAGAAACAAGGTGAGCGCCGCCGAGGCGAGGATCGGGTTCATGAAGGCAAAGACCCCGGCGAGCACGTAGAGGATGCCGCTCAGCGCCCAGAACAGCAACTGATCCCACCCGCGCACCTGGAACGCGTGGATGAGATAGACGACGCCGCCGACGAGCATCAGCATGCCGACATAGTAGACCGACACGACTGTCGCCATGATCACATTGCCGGCTGCGATGACGCCGCAGGCAATCAGCAATGCACCAAGGATCGCAAACCAGACCCACTTCGACTGAAGAGACGAAAAAGACATGCCATTGGAAATATCAGCCATGATGCACCTCCCGGTTGGTGAGAAGAATATGTCGCAACAACGGAGGATGCAAAGAGATACCCTCCGGAAAAGTCGAAAGATTTTTTATTGATTGATCAGTCAATCAATATTAGGATGCGATCTTTGCCGGAGCAGCGTTATGCCGAAAGTCGGAATGGAGCCTGTGCGCCGCAAGGCGCTCGTCGATGCGGCGCTGCGCGTGATCGGAGATCACGGCTCGCTCAGCGTCACCATGTCCGAGATCGCGCGGCAGGCCGGCGTTTCGCCTGCGCTCGCGCACCACTATTTCGGCAGCAAAGAACAGTTGCTGATCGAGACGATCCGCTCGCTTCTACGCCAGTTGCGCGACGATGCAGTGACGGCGCTGCGGATGGCCGCGACGCCGCGCCAAAAGCTCGCCGCGATCATCCGCATCAGTTTCCACGCCGACCAGTTCGCGCCCGAGACCATCGCCGCCTGGCTCGCCTTCTATGCGGAGGCGCAGCGCTCCGAAGAAACGCGTCGCTTCCTCGTCATCTACGCCCGGCGGCTGCGCTCGAACTTACTTGCCAATCTCAAAGCGCTTTGCCCCTCCGATGCCGCAGAACGCATCGCTGAAGGCGCGGCCGCGATGATCGACGGTCTCTATATCCGGCAAAGTCTGAAATCGGCGCCAATCGGCATAGAAGCCTCGATCGCGCTGACGGAGGATTATGTAACGATGCAGTTGAGGGGGGTCGAGCGATGATGGCACATATGCTCCCTCATTCCTGTTCTTGTCACAGGAATCCAGTGCGCCCAGGTCCTTGGGCGCGAAATACCAGTTTCATAGCAGGACGGTCTCTCACGGCGCCGACGCGCCGTGGCTGGATTCCTGTGACAAGCACAGGAATGAGCGCCTCTCGTTTCTGCCGCACCGAACCACGCGAAGGACAGACCCGATGACCCTCAGAGCCCAACCCAAGGCGTCGCACTTCATCGACGGCGAATATGTGGAAGACGAGGGCGGCAGCGTCATCGAAAGCCTCTATCCGGCCACCGGCGAAGTCATTGCCCGGCTGCACGCGGCAACGCCCGCCATCGTCGAAAAGGCGATCGCCGCTGCCAAGCGCGCGCAGCCGGAATGGGCGGCAATGAGCCCGACGGCACGTGGCCGCATCCTGAAGCGCGCCGCCGACATCATGCGCGAGCGCAACCGCGAGCTTTCCGAGCTCGAAACGCTCGACACCGGCAAGCCGATCCAGGAAACAATCGTCGCCGACCCGACCTCGGGCGCCGACAGCTTCGAGTTCTTCGGCGGGGCCGTGGCCGCCGGTCTCAACGGCTCCTACATCCCGCTCGGCGGCGACTTCGCCTATACCAAGCGCGTGCCGCTCGGCGTTTGCGTCGGCATCGGCGCGTGGAACTACCCTCAGCAGATCGCCTGCTGGAAGGGCGCGCCGGCGCTCGCCGCCGGCAATGCCATGGTCTTCAAGCCTTCGGAAAACACGCCGCTCGGCGCGCTTGCCATTGCCGAGATCCTGCACGAGGCCGGCCTGCCGAAGGGCCTTTACAACGTCATCCAGGGCGACCGCACCACCGGCCCTCTGCTCGTCAATCACCCCGATGTCGCGAAGGTTTCGCTAACCGGCTCAGTGCCGACCGGACGCAAGGTGGCAGCAGCGGCCGCCGGAAACCTTAAGCATGTCACCATGGAGCTCGGCGGCAAGTCGCCGCTGATCATCTTCGACGATGCGGACATCGACAGCGCCATCGGCGGCGCCATGCTCGGCAATTTCTATTCGACCGGCCAGGTCTGCTCGAACGGAACGCGCGTCTTCGTACACAGGAAGATCAAGGGAGAATTCCTGAAGCGGCTGAAGGCACGCACGGAGGCAATCGTCATCGGCGATCCGATGGACGAGGCGACGCAGCTCGGGCCGATGGTCTCGTGGGTGCAGCGCGGCAAGGTCCTCGACTATATCGAGAAGGGCAAGGCCGAGGGCGCGACGCTGGTCGCCGGCGGCGGCATCCCCAACAACGTCTCCGGTGAAGGCTACTACGTGCAGCCGACGGTCTTTGCCGATGTGACGGACGGCATGACGATCGCGCGCGAAGAGATCTTCGGACCTGTCATGTGCGTGCTCGATTTCGATGACGAGGCCGAGGTAATCGGCAGGGCGAATGCCACCGAATTCGGCCTCTCCGGCGGCGTCTTCACCTCCGACATCACCCGTGCACACCGCGTCGTCGATCAGCTGGAAGCCGGCACCCTCTGGATCAATACCTACAATCTCTGCCCGGTCGAAATCCCCTTCGGCGGATCGAAGCAATCGGGCTTCGGGCGGGAGAATTCGCTTGCGGCGCTGGAGCACTATTCGGAACTGAAGACCGTCTATGTCGGCATGGGGCCGGTGCAGTCGCCGTATTGAAATAATTGCGCGCCGCACCCCTTGTATCCGCCCTGTGGGCACCTTCTCCCCGAGGGGAGAACGAGAAACGAGGCGGCGCAGCATATCCTTCTCCCCCCGGGGAGAAGGTGGCGGCAGCCGGATGAGGGGCTGCGGTAAGACAAACATTATGGGATCCATCATGCAGGCAGATTTCGTCATCATCGGCTCCGGTTCCGCCGGCTCGGCCCTCGCCTATCGCCTCTCGGAAGACGGCAGGAACAGCGTGATCGTCATCGAGGCGGGCGGCAGCGATTTCGGGCCGTTCATCCAGATGCCGGCGGCGCTTGCCTGGCCGATGAGCATGAAGCGCTACAACTGGGGCTACCTCTCGGAACCGGAGCCCGCGCTCAACAACAGGCGCATCACCGCACCGCGCGGCAAGGTGATCGGCGGCTCGTCCTCGATCAACGGCATGGTGTACGTGCGCGGCCACGCGGAAGACTACGACCGCTGGGAGGACCTCGGCGCCAACGGCTGGGCTTATGCCGACGTGCTGCCCTATTTCAAGCGGATGGAGCATTCGCATGGCGGCGAAGAGGGCTGGCGCGGCACGGATGGCCCGCTGCATGTGCAGCGCGGCGGTATGACGAACCCCCTCTTCCACGCCTTCATCGAGGCTGGAAAGCAGGCCGGATTCGAGGCGACGGACGATTACAACGGTTCGAAACAGGAAGGCTTCGGGCTGATGGAACAGACCATCTTCCAGGGCCGGCGCTGGTCTGCTGCGAACGCCTACCTGAAGCCGGCGCTGAAACGGCCGAATGTCGAGCTCGTCTACGGCTTTGCCCGCAAGGTGGTGATCGAGAACGGGCGTGCGACCGGCGTAGAGATCGAGCGCGGCGGCAAGGTGGAGGTGGTGAAGGCGAACCGCGAGGTGATCATTTCGGCCTCCTCGTTCAACTCGCCGAAGCTTTTGATGCTGTCGGGCATCGGCGCTGGCGGGCACCTGCGGGACATGGGCATCGAGGTCAAAGCCGACCGGCCGGGCGTCGGCGCCAATCTCCAGGACCACATGGAATTCTATTTCCAGCAGGTGAGCACCAAGCCGGTGTCGCTCTATTCCTGGCTCCCCTGGTTCTGGCAGGGCGTTGCGGGCGCGCAGTGGCTCTTGACTCGTTCGGGCCTCGGCACGTCCAACCAGTTCGAGGCCTGCGCCTTCCTGCGCTCGGCGCCCGGCGTCAAGCAGCCCGACATCCAGTATCACTTCCTACCGGTGGCGATCAGCTACGACGGCAAGGCGGCAGCCAAGAGCCACGGCTTCCAGGTGCATGTCGGCTACAACCTGTCGAAGTCGCGCGGCAACGTCACGCTGCAATCGTCGGACCCGACGGCCGATCCGGTCATTCGCTTCAACTATATGAGCCATGCCGAGGACTGGGAAAAGTTCCGCCACTGCGTGCGGCTGACCCGCGAGATCTTCGGGCAGCAGGCGTTCGACCAGTATCGCGGGCCGGAAATCCAGCCGGGCGAAGGCGTTCAGACCGACGATCAGATCGATGCCTTCCTGCGCGAGCATCTGGAAAGCGCCTATCACCCCTGCGGCACCTGCAAGATGGGCGCCAAGGACGATCCGATGGCGGTCGTTGATCCCGAAACCCGGGTGATCGGCGTCGACGGATTGCGCGTCGCTGACAGCTCCATCTTCCCACACGTCACCTACGGCAACCTCAACGGCCCCTCGATCATGACCGGCGAAAAGGCCGCCGACCATATCCTCGGCAAGCAGCCGCTGCCACGCTCAAACCAGGAGCCGTGGATCAATCCGCGCTGGGCGGTGAGTGATCGATAATGGGCGAGAGAACGTAGGGAAGACGCACACCGGGCGCACCGGCAGGGAATCCTTCGAGTTCCTGGTGACAAGAAGCATCGAATTCGCCGCGGCCGTCGCCCAGATGATGGCGTGGGCAATCTTATGCGGTGTATCTTCCTGATCTGAACCGCTTTTTCCGCAATGGCGGCTTCCAAGGGAATGACGTGGAAGCCGGAGAGAAAACGGCGCGTCGCATCGACGACGTCAGGTGCGGCACCCGCCAACACCTCCGGCCGGGTGATGATATCAATTGCCGCACGTTCGTAGCCATCAAGCTCTTCGACGGCGGCGGTGATCGCGTTCAGGTAGTCGATCAGGATGATGGTATCGAACAGCAGCTTCACCACTCGCCCCGGATTCCATCCTGATAGGCCAGCCCGTCAATCTTTTTATCGCCCCAACCCAGGCGAAGCGCCACAAATCGACCGGAACCGCCACTCAGGCCAGCATGCGCGCGACCTGCGGAACCTTGGCGGGTTCAATGGCATCGGCGATCGTCGTGGAGAAAAGCACCTTGCGCGTGGCATCCGCAACTTTTGCGAAGACGTGGCGGATTTCGCAGTTCTGTTCGCCCTCGCAGTCATCGCATTTGCGATAGGCCGTGATCGATAGGCACGGCAGCGGAGCGATCGGGCCGTCGATGATGCGCAGCACCTCGCCGAAGGTGATCATATCGGCCGGTTTCAGCAGCAGATAGCCGCCCTGCTTGCCGCGGCGGCTGGAGACGATACCCTGATGCTTCAGGTCAAGCAGTATCTGTTCCAGGAACTTCTTCGGTATCTTCTGCTGCGCCGCGATGTCGGAGATCATCACAGGTTCGCCGTCATCGGCCTCGGCCAGAACGGTGAGCGCTCGCAGCGCATATTTGGCTTTCTGGGTAATCATTTTGCCCGTCAACACACACATGGCGGGCTGATTCTCAGCCCACGGAAATCATCACCGTATCTCTATCGCACTTCCAGCATGAACGGAATTTGAATGAAGAAGCGAAACCCCTGAGACATAAGGTTTTTGGCCTTGTTTTTTGCCCTCGGCCAATGAGCATGAATCTACGCTAAAATTCGACTTCGGCGCTATCAATTCAGATTTCCAATTGACAGGCAGCGTGTAACTCTACTAATTCAATAGACATTAGGGCTCGCGGGCGATTTTCATCGTTCGCGCGGCTGCTTTTCCGCATTGCAGTGGTCGGGGAGAGATATTTGCTCCTTTCACGCCCGCTTTCGAAATGCCTGTTTCTGTCCCATCCATTCCTGACCTGCGATACTCCGGCCAGCATCTAGGACAGGATTCCCATGACTGTTGCCCATACAATCGAAGAAGCGGAAACGCTGAACGCGAAACTTGCTAACCTTAACCTGGCCGAACGTCTGTCGTTCGTGACTGGTCTCGGCGGGCGCGTCGTGTTCACAACCTCGCTCGGCATCGAGGACCAGGTGATCACGGCGGAGATCGGCAATCACCGCCTGCCGATCGACGTCGTGACGCTGCAGACCGGCAGGCTCTTTGCCGAAACGCTCGCGCTGATCGACGAGACCGAGAAGCAGTATGATATCCATATAAGCCGCTACGAGCCGGAGCAGGCCGATATCGATGCCTATGCCGCCCAATACGGCCTGAACGGCTTCTACGAGAGCGTCGAAGCCAGGCATGCCTGTTGTGGCGTGCGCAAGCTGAAGCCGCTTGCGCGCGCGCTCTCAGGAGCAACGATCTGGATCACCGGCCTTCGCCGCGGTCAGTCCGCCAACCGCGCCGAGACGCCCTTTGCCGAGTACGACGCCGAGCGGCATCTCCTGAAGGTCAACCCGCTGGCCGACTGGGATATCGACATCATCAAGGCCTATGTCGCCGACAACAGCGTGCCGGTCAATCCGATGCATGCGCGCGGTTACCCGTCGATCGGCTGCGAGCCCTGCACGCGGGCCATCAAGCCCGGCGAGCCCGAGCGTGCCGGCCGCTGGTGGTGGGAGCAGGACCAGACGCGCGAATGCGGCCTGCATGTTGCCGAAGAGGCCTCGGCGATTGCCGCCCAACAGTAGCCCGTCGACCTCGGGACCGGAGCGCGGCAACCATGCGCTCCCCGAAATCTGAATTGTACTCCATTCCGGACGCCTCTCGCCCGCGAATGATCGAAGTCTGGAGTTAGTAATGCCCGATAGCCGTCCGGATACGGAACTCAACAATCCGCAGAGCACAAAGTCGCCGCTCGATCCGCATCTGAAAGCCCTCGAAAACGAATCCATCCACATCTTCCGTGAAGTGGCAGCCGAATTCGAGCGTCCGGTGATGCTCTATTCGATCGGCAAGGATTCGTCCGTGCTACTGCATCTGGCGCGCAAGGCCTTCTACCCCGGCCGCGTCCCCTTCCCGCTGCTGCATGTCAACACCGGCTGGAAGTTCCGCGAGATGATCGCGTTTCGTGACGAGACCGCGAAGAAATACGATCTCGACCTGATCGAGCACATCAATCCGCGTGGCGCGGCGGAGGGCATCACGCCGTTCACCCATGGCTCGGCAACCTTTACCGACATCATGAAGACCGAAGGGCTGCGCCAGGCCCTCGACGCCGGCAAGTTCGATGCTGCCTTCGGTGGCGCACGCCGCGACGAGGAAGCAAGCCGCGCCAAGGAGCGCATCTATTCCTTCCGCACGCCCGACCATCGCTGGGATCCGCGCAACCAGCGCCCGGAACTCTGGAACGTCTACAATGGCCAGATCCGCAAGGGCGAAAGCGTGCGCGCCTTCCCGCTGTCGAACTGGACCGAGGTCGACATCTGGCGCTACATCCAGGCCGAGGATATCCCGCTGGTGCCGCTCTATTATGCCAAGAAGCGGCCATACGTCGAACGCGACGGCATGATGATCCTTGCCGAAGACCCGCGCCTGGAACTGCTGCCGGGCGAAGTTCGCCAAGAAGGCATGATCCGTTTCCGCACGCTGGGCGACTTCCCGCTGACCGGCGCCATTCCCTCCCAGGCAACCACTCTCGAAGAGGTGATTGCCGAACTCGAGATCGCAACGGTCTCCGAACGCCAGGGCCGCGCGATCGACCGCGACCAATCCGGCTCTATGGAAAAGAAGAAGCGTGAAGGATATTTCTGAGATGACTGCAGCTCAAACAGCAGCCTCGGCCGCAACCGTCGTCCCCCTCCCCGTTGCCGAGGCTGTCAAAGCGGTGCGCGACACGCGCCCGCTCCGCCTCATCACCTGCGGCAGCGTCGATGACGGCAAGTCCACGCTGATCGGCCGCCTGCTCTGGGATACCAAGGCGGTCAAGGAAGATCAGGCGGCGACGCTGCAGCGCGATTCGACCGGCAAGCAAAACGATCTCGGCCTGCCCGACTTCGCGCTGTTGCTCGACGGCCTGCAGGCCGAACGCGAACAGGGCATCACCATCGATGTCGCCTATCGCTATTTCTCGACCGGCAAGCGCTCGTTCATCGTCGCCGACACGCCCGGCCACGAACAGTACACGCGCAACATGGCAACGGGTGCATCGACCGCGGATCTCGCGATCCTGCTTGTGGACGCCCGCGCCGGCATTCTGGAACAGACGCGCCGCCATGCGACGATCGCCTCGCTGCTCGGCATCAGGCAGTTCGTGCTGGCGATCAACAAGATCGACCTGACGAACTACGACCGTGCCGGTTTCGAGAGGATTACGCACGAGTTCCGCGAGTTCGCGCTGTCGCTCGGCGTCAAACAGATCACCGCGATCCCAATGTCGGCGCTGAAGGGCGAAAACGTCGTCTACTCCGGCGAGGCATCGATGCCGTGGTATTCCGGCCCGACGCTGGTCGAGACGCTGGAGCTTGCCACGGTACGGTCCTCGCAGACTGTCGGCTTCCGCCTCTCGGTCCAGCGCGTCTCGCGTCCAGGCGAAAGCTTCCGCGGCTATCAGGGCACGGTTGCCGGCGGCTCGGTGAAGCCCGGCGATAGCGTCATGATCCTGCCGTCGGGCATGGTCGCCAACGTGTCGAAGATCGTCACCTTCGACCTCGTGCGCAATGCAGCTGTTGCCGGCGATGCCATCACGCTCGTCCTCGACCGCCAGGTGGACGTGGCGCGCGGCGACATGATCGTCTCGATCGACGCCCAGCCGCAGGTCGGCCTCTCCTTCGACGCCCAGATCGTGGCACTGCAGCCCGAGGGCATCGAGCCCGGCAAGCGCTATTGGCTGAAGAGCGGCAGCCGCCGCCAGCGCGTGCAGGTGCAGCCGGTCGCCCAGCTGCAGCTGAAAAGTGGAACCTGGACGTCGGCCGACACGCTCTACATGAACGCCATCGGCAAGGTTCATCTCGCCTTCGACGAGGCCGCGATCTTCGATCCCTACGAACAGAACCGTTCCTCGGGCTCGTTCATCCTGATCGATCCCGACACCAACAACACGGTAGCAGGCGGCATGATCACGGCCAAGCGCTCGGAACTCGGCGGGATCCACGGCGGCGATGCTCGCGTGATCCTCTCCCTGCCGGCCGATCTCGCCGATCAGATCATGGCGAGCGAACTCTTCGCCAACCGCCGCCACGAAGCCGAGGTCCGGCGCATGACCGCCGCCCAGGCCGCCGACCTCTGGTCGGACGCCGCAAGCGACATCTGAGGGCTGGAAACCAAGCCGGGGCTGAGAGGCCCCGTCTCATCGTCAGCGATGCTACCCTAAAAGCATCCGGTGCTGCGATGTCAGTGTTGAATGTTCCCCATTCGCTCGCTCATCCTCGCCCTTGTGGCGGGGTCCAGCGCGCTCAAGTCCTTGAGCGCAAAAGGCTCTTCTCACGGCGCAGACGCGCGGTGCCTGGATTCCTGTGACGAGCACAGGAATGAGGGCAGCGCAACCTATCCCTACCACAACGCCACATGGCGATTGACGTCCTTGTAAAGCAAGTAGCGGAAGCGACCGGGGCCGCCGGCATAGCAGGCCTGCGGGCAGAAGGCGCGCAGCCACATGAAGTCGCCCGCTTCGACCTCGACCCAATCCGTGTTCAGGCGATAGACGGCCTTGCCTTCCAGCACATAGAGGCCGTGCTCCATGACGTGGGTTTCCATGAAGGGGATGACGGCGCCGGTTTCCAGCGTGACGATGTTCACGTGCATGTCGTAGCGCACATCGGTCGGGTCGATGAAGCGGGTCGTTCCCCAGCGGCCGTCGGTATCGGGCATCGCCGAAACCGGATGGTTGTCCTCATGCGTGAAGATCGCCGGCGGCGGCTCCAGCCCCTCGACTTCCTGAAAGGCCTTGCGCACCCAGTGAAATTTCACCGGAGCCGAGCTGCTGTTCCAGAGGCGCCACGCGGAGCCTGCCGGAAGATAGGCGAACGAGCCGGAGCGCAGGGCATGAGCTGCGCCTTCGAACTCGACGGTCATTTCGCCTTCGACCACGAAAAGCACGCCCTCGGCGCGTTTTTCCGGTTCCGGCCGGTCGCTGCCGCCGCTCGGCTGCACTTCCATCACATATTGCGAAAAGGTCTCGGAAAAGCCGGTGAGCGGACGCGACAGCACCCAGGCGCGGGTTCCCGACCAGTGCGGAAGCACGCTGGTGACGATATCCGTCATGACGGTCCGGGGAATGACGGCATAGGCTGTCGTGAAGACCGCCTTGCTGGACAGAAGCTCGGTCTGCGGCGGCAGGCCGCCCAGGTTGGAATAGAAGTTGCTGCTCATCGATCCACTTTTCATGACGGGGAAGTGCCTGCCAGCTTTAAGCGCCCGATATGCCGCAGGCAACATCTAGATTGGCAAGAGTCCTTTTCCAGATGGCGCGACCGTGGCCGGCGGCCGAGTCGCGCGCAGGCGACGCACGGCCGGCGCTACCGGAAGTTATAGAACGACTGAGGGTCGTAGACGCAGGCGTAATCGAGGATGCACTGCTTGCCGCTTGCATCGCGCAAATTGGTGGTGCCGCGCTTCTCACCCAGCTTACATTTGGCCGGCGGATAGCGGAAGCTGCGGCCGCCGATGCCGACGCGGACAAAAACCGATTTGTTCTGGCGGATGATCTGCGCGAGGTCGCTGCACGTGTGAGTGCGGCTGTCGACTTTCAGCGATTCGGCCGCAAAGGCTGCCGTGGGGATCAGAAAGGCGGCCGCTAGAATCACACCTTTTGCCCTGGCATCCATTTCGTCCTCCCGAGACGGAGATCACTCGAAGCCGCAACTATACGCGCGATTGCAGAAACGGAAAGCATACGCTTCCCGTCTGCGGGAGCCTCCCCAGCCCGCGGGCTACTCGCAACCGGCGCCGTTCAGCGCCAGCCTTCCAAGTCTCTTCGCCGACACGGCCGTGCGGGTAGACGCGCCGCGGATGACATCGATGCCACGGAGGATCTTGATCATCTGCCGCGCTTCGTCATGCTGCATGTGCGCCAGCCACACGCCGTCGATCTTTGCGGGTGCCTGCGTCGCCTCGTCGACGATCGACCATTTGTCGTCGTCCTGAACCAGGATATACTTTGACATATCGCCCATACTTCAACATTGTTCTTGAAGACGACGCTAACATGGCAAATGCAGCATGCGTATACCTCACAATGCAGTATGAATTACCTCATTGCGGTAGTAACGAACTCGGTATTGATCGGTGAGGTGTACGTCGATCTGGCTAGGACCGCGGCTGCAGGCGACACGAAGGGCCGGCTCCATCGAGGTCGACGACAAACAGCCAGCCGTTGCCAGCGGCCAGACAAGAAAAAAGCCCGCTTTCGCGGGCTTTTCGGCTGGTCGGAGTGGAGTGATTCGAACACTCGACCCCCACGTCCCGAACGTGGTGCGCTACCAGACTGCGCTACACTCCGTGACCAGCGGCGCCTCTATAGACCGGCCCATCCCATTGTGCAAGCTCCAAAATTCAAAAGGCCGCGCATTTTTTCGACCCCACCAGATTGGCAAGATCGGGCACCGGGATGGAGCAAAAAGCCACACCTGGGGCAAATTTTACAATTGCGAAGGCGAGCCGATTTTCTTTTGTCGAGTTCCGGGCTAAAGGGCTCGACGGGACACGCGGAACCGTTGCCAGGCAGCGATTCCCCGCCATCGAATGCGCGACAATTCAGGGACGATATGATGAAACTCCGCACCTTTGCCGCGGCCGGGCTCGCCATTGCGCTGGCCGGCTGCACGACCATTCCGACTGCAGCAGATCCGATCTCCAGCCGCTGGGTCGGCCAGTCGGCCGGCAAGTTCTTTGCTGCCTTCGGCCCGCCGCTCACCGATGCCGACAACGGTTCCGGCAACGTCTACACCTGGAAGGGCGGCTACAAGACCGTGACGGTTCCGGCGAAGTATGCGGAAGGCGCCGACGGCAAGCGCGGGAAGCAGACCTCTCCAGCCCGCAAGCTCTATCTGCGCTGCCAGGTCGAGATCACCACGAACTCGGACTACACGATCCGCACCATCCGCGTCTCCGGCGACGTGCCGGGCGCAAACGGTCCGTCCTACTGCGCCGAATTCCTGGCGCCGGCCGACAAGGCGCAGTAGAGGCGAGCCTGATCGATGAAACAGGAAAGGCGGCTCCTTCGCGGGCCGCCTTTTGCATTCGAAGCCGATCGACATCCGGTCCCGAGACCCCTCTCCGGACCGGCGCCGCCTGTTCGTGGCCCCGCCTATTCGTGAATGGTGTAGGAACCCATTTCGCAGAGGTTCTGCGTATCGGTCGTCGTGTCGAGGTCAGACTCCTCCTCGAATTCGAAGCGCATGTCGTACTTGCAGACGTCCCGACCGTCGGCAATCGTGATATCCATGCTCTCGCCCGGATTGAGAACCTGCTTGCCGAAAACATCGTCTTCCCACTCGTTCACGCCGACCGGCGAGGTGTAGAAGTTCGTGAGCACCGAATTGGTGCCGTTCTTCAGCGAGAAAACGAGATCTTCCGCATAGGATGCGCCGGCAGACGCCAGCAAGGCGGCCGCAACCGCGACGGACATCAGTTTTAGTTTCATGGTTTGCCCCTTGCTCAGAATTGAGCAAGGGGAGGCTTATTTTGCGCGCCGGTTTTGTCAACGGCCATGGCGCGAAACGACAAGCGCGGCGGGAACCAAATTTGGTGCGGTCGGGCCGCGCGCGGTTTGGTGGAAACGGGCCGGCCAGGAGATCCTCCTTCAGGTCGGAGAATGTCTGCTTGCGCGGGAATTTGGAAAAGCAGTGGCTGGGGCGCCAGGATTCGAACCTGGGAATGCCGGTACCAAAAACCGGTGCCTTACCGCTTGGCGACGCCCCACCAGAGCTTGGAAGCGGAGACCGCTTGCCAGATCGACGCCTGATTAGCAAAGGACGCTGGCGGTCACAATCATTAAGTTTCGGCCTGAGCATATTTCTGTGCGCATTTGCAGGCGCCGTGCTAGGTCTGGAGCGAACAGACCGAAGCCCGCCGGAGTGAAGATGAGCCAGTATCGTGCCCGCCCGCCTGCCCTTGCGACCCTGCTCGTCGACGACGCCGTGGTGCGGATCACGCGCTGGGATTTCGAACCAGGCGCAGACACAGGCGTGCATACGCATGGAATGGGCTATGTGGTCGTGCCGATGACGGATTGCAAATTCCTGCTCGAGGAGAAGGACGTCAGCCGCAGGGTCGATATCGCCATGGGCGCCGCCTACCGGCGCGATGCCGGCATGGAGCACAATGTAGTCAACGCCGGAGACCAGCCGATGTCCTTCATCGAGATCGAATACAAGTAACGGGACGTCGGCAACAGACGGCATTCAGCGCAGAACGACATGGCCAACCCGCAATTCAATCGCGACTTCGATCCGGCTTATGGGCAGCCGATGCCCGTCGCCCCTCATGTGCAGCGCATCACGGTCAACAATCCGAGCGCCTTCACGTTCCACGGCACCAACAGCTACATCGTCGGCGACGCCTCGGTGGCGGTCATCGATCCCGGGCCCGAGGACGAGGCGCACTTCCATGCGCTGATGGCCGCGCTCAAGGGGCGCGAGGTCACGCATATCCTCGTTAGCCATACACATCGCGACCACTCGCCGCTTTCAAGGCGCCTGCAGGAGGCGACAGGTGCGGCTGTCGTCGCCGAAGGGCCGCACCGCGCCGCCCGGCCGTTGCATGCGGGCGAGATCAATCCCTTCGCGGAAAGCTCCGACATGGCGTTCCGCCCGGACATCGCGATCGGCAACGGTGAGACGATCGAGGGCGACGGGTGGCAACTGACCGCCGTGGCAACGCCCGGCCACACCGCCAACCACCTAGCCTTTGCGCTCGATGACACCGGCGTCCTGTTTTCCGCCGACCACGTGATGGCCTGGGCAACCTCGATCGTGGCGCCGCCGGACGGATCCATGGCAGACTACATGGCGTCCCTCGACAGGCTGATCGCGCGGCGCGACCGTTTGCTGCTCCCGGGTCACGGCGGACCTGTGAGGAGACCGGTGTCGTTCATGCGGGCGCTGAAGACGCACCGGCGCATGCGTGAGCGCGCCGTGCTCGGACGCATCCGGGCCGGCGACGTCTCCATTATCGAGATGGTGAAGGTGATCTACCGCGATACCGATCCGCGCCTGCATGGTGCAGCCGCACTGTCGGTGCTGGCCCATATCGAAGATCTGCTCGAACGCGGCGAGATCGAGACCGACGGGCTGCCGGCGCTGTTCGGATCGTATCGGCCAGCGCAACAGAGGTGATTGGATGCACGCCGACTACAGTTATCGCAGGGATGCAGCTGTCCCCGAATTCGCCGATGACAAGGCGCTGATCGTCTTCGATGGCGAATGTGTGTTCTGTTCGGCCTGGGTCCAGTTCGCGCTGAAGCATGACAAGGCGGAGCGCTACCGCTTTCTCGCCGCCCAATCAGCGCTCGGCGAAGCCCTCTATCGGCACTACGGGCTGGATGGACGCGACTACGAAAGCAACATACTGGTCGAGAACGGGCGGGCTTTCTTCAAGTCGCAGGGATCCATCCGGATGATCGCCGGGCTCGGCGCCCCCTGGTCGGCTGTTCGGATCTTGCAACTGCTGCCACGCGGCCTCGCGGACCGGCTCTACGAATTCGTGGCGCGCAACCGCCTGCGCATTGCCGGGTGGCGGGCGACCTGTTTCGTGCCGACGCCGGAGCAGCGGAGCCGCTTCCTCGGATGAAAAAGACGCGGCGCAACATGCTCGCAGGCGGCCGCTCGCTCGACACGGCGAAAGTCTTCGCGGACAGTGTCGTGGACGCGGAGACAGGGATCGAGCCCATCCGTTCGTTTCAGACAGACGCGATTGCGAGCGGCATTCGGGCGACAAGCGACGGCAACGCACCCCTTTCGCTCTATCGCCGACTGCTCGGCGAGGCCTGGGAGGCGCTGCCCCCGGCGGTGGCAGCCATGCATGATGTCACAGGCGAGAGCGTTGCGTTGGGACGCGCCGACATCGAGCGCGGCCACGGCCTTCCTGCCAGACTTGTCGCAGCCGTCGTCGGCTTCCCGAAAGCCGCAAGGCAGGCCGATGTCAGGGTTCGATTTTCCGTGGTTGAGGGTATCGAGACGTGGACCCGAACGTTCGGGGGCAGGACATTCCGCAGCAGGCAATGCGCAGGACGCGGGCCGGACGCGCATCTCCTCGCCGAGGATTTCGGGCCGTTTCGGATCCTCATGGCGCTGGAGCCCGAAGACGGCCGGCTCAAGCTCGTGGTGCGGAGCTGGCGCTTTTTCGGCGTGGCCCTGCCGCGATCGTTCGCCCCCGGCGGCAATACCTACGAAGAGCAGCGCAACGGCCGCTTCCACTTCCACGTGGAGGTCAAGGCGCCGCTGATCGGGCTGATAGTGCGCTATCAGGGCTGGCTCGTTCCGGACGACACGCCGAACCGATCATCCTAGAGCAATACTCTAACTGCCGGCAATGCCGAGCAGTTCTGAGTCGAGCGCCTTCAGATAGTCCTCGGCGATATCGGCACTGAAGCCGAGATCGGCGGGGCCGTAGCGGGAGGCGACGCGGACGTCGACGAAGGTGGTTTCCGCCTCCTCGCGCAACCGGATGACGACATCGAAGCGCAGGCCGAGAACAAGGGTGCGCGTGTCGCCCTGCAACGTCACGCCGTTGGCACGGCGGATGAGCTGGGCCACGTCGTCGTCGTAGGGCCTCGGGGTCGGAACAGGGACGGCCTCGGGAGCATCGGCGACAGCGCCCTCTTCGGCACCGGCCCTGGCGGGCTTGTCTTGCGAATCGCGCGGCGGCTCGCTGTCACCCTCGGCACGGGTGATCCTGATGCCATTCAGCTTGGCGACCTTCTTCACGGCCTCGAGCACGCGATCGATGGCGCCGTCGTAGCGACGGCCGGTCAGTTCGGGGTAGGTCTCCAGCTGTTTCTCGCGATCTTCCGCCGTCACGGCATTGCGCTTCAACCAGATCTGGTCGGCACTCGGCGGCTTCAACCATTCCGGCGCGGAAACGACGTCCGTCGACACATCATAGATGGCAGGAAGGGCGAAATAGCGTTCTGCCGCAAGCCCCCCGATCACCAGCGGCAAGGCACAGAAAACCAGCCCCTTCAACGCGTCATGCCCGCCTTCGGCGCCCGTCAGCCAGAGGCTTCGAAGACCGGCGACGGCCAGAAGCGCGGCCAATGCCGCGAAGCCTGCGGAAACAAGGAGAATGAGGACGAGATAGGGTGTTGCAAGTCCGCCGAAGCGATGGCCGACCAGAGCCGCCAGGCAAAGCACCAGCGCGAACGCCGCAAAGCGCCGCGAAAAGCGGGCGGCACTGGAGACAGGGCGGTCGAAACGGATTGCCATCAAACTTACCGGTTACTCGCAAGCGGCGCGTCCCGCATGAACACGCAAATCGCCCAATGACTTGTTTAGTGCAAGATTCGCCTAAATTGAAACTGTTGTCTCGAACCGGAACGCGCAATCCACGACGAAGACGATGATGGCGTGCGTGAGCAATTTCTGATATTGCATGAAGCGACCGAAATGCAGCATGTTCATCGCGCAAGGACGAACAGGAGAAGTGCAATGATTGCATCCGAGCTTGCAGTGGACACCCAGGCGCCGGCGTTCACAGGAACCGACGGCAAGGACCCGCTTCTGCCGGTGGAGCTTCTGGAACTGGAGCTGTCGCTCGACAGCTACGATGGCGATGCCGATTTCTGCGATGCTGTCCGAGAAGCGGCCGCACGGGCCGGCGGCGAGTTTCTCTTCGACCTCCCCGCGGAGGGCCTTATGGCAGATTGCAAGCGGATCGCCGTGCTGCGCGTTCCGTCTGCCGCCTCGGACATGCGGATCGTTCTTGCGGTGCTCGACCAGAACGGCACCGACATCCGCATGGAAACGCCGGCACCCGGCACTGCGCATCTCGTCCGGTTTGCCGACGCCTTCATCAAGGTGCTCGAGAGGTTCTGATCCTCAATCCCGACCGCTTGTCGCTTCCGCCACGCTGCGGAAGGCAAATTTTCGCCCGCACTCGCACTTGATCATGCAAGTCTCCTGATGATTCGACGGGCGCTGAATAAAGAAACCGCGCGGCAGATGATCAATCGTAAAACCCGGATGCTTGCGCTTCGGATCGTCGATTTCCGACGCTTCGGCAAAACCGCTGTTGCCGCATTGCGGACAGGTCAGTTTCTTCGAAAATCGATCACGTAGTGCCATGCCTGCCTTCCATTTTCCGAAGCAGCCTTCTTACAGGCGAAAGGCGCCGGACGAAAGCCGAAACCAAAGCCGCGAGGCATCGTTTCTTCGTGAAGGAGATCGTCATGCCGACCAGAGAATCAATGCCCCTGCCAAGCGCCGACACGCCGCGGGGCCGACCCCGACACCAGGGACTCCCGATCGCGTGCAGGAGAAGCCGCGCCTGACGCCGGCCCAGGATCCGGGCGACAGCAAGAACCCGCAGGACCCGACGCTCAACCCCGCGCTCCTGCCGATCGGCGACCCGGTCGGAGCGGCTTGAGGCGGTATTTCCGATTGACGCACGAGCCCGAATGGCCTTTGCTGATGAACAAGGTCAATGGCTTAAAGATATGTCGATGCGCATCCTCACCCTAACGTTCGCCCTCGCCGCCACTGCGATCGGGTTATCCGCGTGCCAGACGCTGTCGCCCGAGGAGCGCCGTGCCGCAGACCAGCGGCAATGCATGAGCTACGGCTTCAAGCGCGGCACCGACGCATTCGCCACCTGCCTACAACGCATCGATCTCGATCGACAGGCGCGGGCGCGCTACGACAGCGACTTGGTCATGATGGACATGTCGTACAGCCTGGGCGGACCCTATTATGGCGGACCGTATTACGGTCGCCCCTACTATCGCCGCTATCGCTGAGCAGCGCGGATGACTGCCTGAGCCGCCGCAAGCCTTGCGATCGGCACGCGGAACGGCGAACAGGACACGTAGTCGAGCCCGATCTCCTCGCAAAACTGAATGGACGCGGGATCGCCGCCGTGTTCGCCGCAAATTCCGAGCTTCATATCGTTGCGCGTCCGCCTGCCGCGCTCGGTTGCGATGCGGATCAACTCTCCGACGCCATCGAAGTCCAGCGATATGAAAGGGTCATGCTCGATGATGCCCTTGCGCTGATAGGTCGGGATGAAGGCTTGCGCATCGTCCCGTGATATGCCGAAGGTCGTCTGCGTCAGGTCGTTGGTGCCGAAGGAGAAGAATTCCGCGGCCTCCGCAATGACGTGGGCCCGCAATGCCGCGCGCGGCAGCTCGATCATGGTGCCGACCAGATAGTCGATCCGCATGCCGGCTTCCGTCATCACATCCCTGGCAACGGCATCGATTCGCGCCTTGACGTAGTCGAGTTCCGACCGAAGGCCGACCAGCGGCACCATGATCTCCGGAACGACGGCGGCACCGGTTTCATGGGCAGCAGCCACCGCCGCCTCGAAAATGGCGCGGGCCTGCATCTCGACGATCTCGGGATAGGAGATGGCGAGACGGCAACCGCGATGGCCGAGCATGGGGTTGAATTCATGGAGCGCGTCGACGCGCTGGCGCAGCGCTGCCGCGTCCATGCCCATCGCCGCGGCAACATCGGCGATTTCCTCGTCGCTCTTCGGCAGGAATTCGTGGAGCGGCGGATCAAGCAGGCGGATCGTCACCGGCAATCCATGCATGACATTGAAAAGGCCCGTGAAATCCAGCCGCTGGATCGGCAGCAGCTTGTCGAGAGCGGCGCGGCGACCCTTCTCGTCCTCGGCGAGGATCATCTCGCGCATAACATGAATGCGCTCGCCCTCGAAGAACATGTGCTCGGTGCGGCACAGGCCAATGCCTTCGGCACCGAACGAGCGCGCTGCGCGGGCATCGGCAGGCGTATCCGCATTGGTGCGCACCGTCATGCGGCGAACGCGGTCGGCCCATTGCATGATCCGCCCGAAATCGCCCGAAAGCTCCGGCTGGATCATCTGAACCTCGCCTTTCAGAACCTGGCCGGCCGACCCGTCGATGGTGATGACGTCACCCTTTTTCAGCGTGACGCCCAATCCGATCAGGCGCTCGTTGCGCGGGTCGATACGCATCGTGCCGGCACCGACGACGCAGGGAATGCCCATGCCGCGGGCGACGACGGCAGCATGGCTCGTCATGCCGCCACGCGTCGTCAAAATGCCTTCTGCCGCATGCATGCCATGAATATCTTCCGGGCTTGTCTCGACGCGCAAAAGGATGACCTTGCGTCCTTCCTCCTCCGCTACGACAGCCTCTTCGGCGGTGAAGACGATCTCACCGGTCGCCGCTCCCGGCGATGCCGGCAGGCCGGTGCCGATCACTTCGCGCGGAACCCGCGGGTCGATGGTCGGGTGCAGCAACTGATCGAGCGAGGACGGCTCGATGCGGAGCACCGCTTCCTCCTCGGTGATCAGTTTCTCGTCCACCATGTCGACGGCGATCTTCATCGCCGCGCGTGTCGAGCGCTTGCCGGAGCGCGTCTGCAGCATCCAGAGCGTCCCGCGTTCGATAGTGAACTCGATGTCCTGCATGTCGCGGTAGTGCGCTTCAAGCCTGGCGCAAATCAGCGAGAATTCCTTGAAGGCATCCGGCATCAGCTTTTCCATCGAAGGCCGGTCGGAACCGGAGCTGATGCGTCCTTCCTCGGTGATGCTTTGCGGCGTGCGTATGCCCGCAACGACGTCCTCGCCCTGCGCATTGACCAGGAACTCTCCGTAAAGCGACTTCTCGCCGGTCGAGGGGTTGCGCGTGAAGGCGACGCCCGTGGCAGATGCGTTGCCGAGATTGCCGAACACCATGGCCTGAATATTGACAGCCGTGCCCCAGCCTTCGGGGATGTTGTGCAGATGCCGGTAGGTGATGGCGCGGGCGCTCATCCAGCTTGCGAAGACGGCCCCGACAGCGCCCCAGAGCTGCACTTGCGGGTCCTGTGGGAATTCCTCGCCCAACTCCTCCTCGATCGCGGTCTTGTAGAGCGACACGACGTGCTGCCATTCGCTGGCGGTCAATTCCGTATCGTATTCGTAGCCGAGCCGAGCTTTCTCGTCCTCGAGGATTTCCTCGAAGACATCGTTGTCGATTCCCATGACGACATCGGCATACATCTGAATGAAACGGCGATAGCTATCCCAGGCGAAACGCGCATCACCGGCATCGTGGCCGAGCGCCTGCACGGTTTGGTCATTGAGACCGAGATTGAGCACAGTGTCCATCATGCCAGGCATCGACACGCGCGCACCGGAGCGCACAGACAGCAGCAGCGGCCGCTCGCCGGCGCCGAAGCGGCGCCCGGTGATCGATTCGATGCCTCCAATGCCGGCAAGCACCTGCGCTTTGGGTTCTTCGCCAATCCTGCGCCCGCCTTCGTAGTAGGCAGCGCACGCGTCCGCGACGATCGTCAGGCCGGGGGGGACAGGGAGACCAAGGCTGCACATTTCCGCGAGGTTCGCACCCTTGCCGCCCAAAAACTCGCGGTCAAGCGCACGACCTTCGGCCGTCCCGTTGCCGAATGTGTAGACCCACTTGGTCATATTCCCCCCAAACCCAAATCGGCATCAACTTAATCCGTTGGACTTGAAAAGAAAATCGACAAATGCGGCCAAAATGTTGCGACGCACAATATCCGTTGCCGGCGGATCGATTTTGATTGTGTGAAAGAGAATAAAGCTTTGCGGGACCGCAACAAAGTCCCGCAAAGCCTTATTTCCGTCCGGCCAGGAAAACCGGACGGGGGGTTCAGCATGCCGGCACGAAAAGGAGCAAAAGCCTCGACACGTGCACACGGCAATCACGACACAAAACTGGCGGAGCGGTTTGGTAGCCGCACCTGTGGATGTTCTAATACAAGATTGGTACGAAGACATCACCTTATTGGGTGATACTGCCGACTGAAGCCGACTTTTTTTGGGGTTTCGTCGCGTCAGGCGATTTCGCGCAATTGCTCGGCGGTCTGGAGGTCGACGGATACGAGCTGCGACACGCCCTGCTCGGCCATCGTGACGCCGAAAAGCCGGTTCATGCGGGCCATGGTGATTGGATTGTGCGTGATGATGACGAATCGCGTTTCCGTCGAGGCGGCCATTTCGTCCATCAGGTTGCAGTATCGCTCGACATTGTGGTCGTCGAGCGGCGCATCCACTTCGTCCAGCACGCAGATCGGCGCCGGATTGGTCAGGAACACGGCGAAGATCAGCGCCATCGCCGTCAGCGCCTGCTCACCGCCTGAAAGCAGCGTCATAGTCTGCGGCTTCTTGCCGGGCGGTCTTGCCAGGATTTCGAGGCCCGCTTCCAGCGGATCTTCGGATTCGATCAGCTGCAGTTCGGCCGTACCGCCGCCGAAGAGATGGGTAAAGAGGCGCTGGAACTGACCGTTGACGACGTCGAAGGCGGCGATGAGGCGCTCGCGGCCTTCGCGATTGAGGCTCTGGATGGCGCCGCGCAACTTGCGAATGGCGTCGATCACGTCGTCGCGCTCCCTGACCAAGGCCTCGAGCTTGTCGCTCAGTTCCTTCTGCTCCTCCTCGGCGCGCAGGTTGACGGCGCCGAGGCGCTCGCGCTCTATTTTCAGCCGTTCGAGCTCGCGCTCGACTTCGCGCAGATCCGGCATCGCCTGCATGGCCTGCAGGCCGGCAAGGCGCAAGGCTTCGTGCGGCGCGACGTTCAGCGCCTCGCGGATCCGTGCCTCGCCCTCTTGCCGCTTCTCGCGGGCAGAAACCAGCCGCTCTTCAGCCCGGCCCCGGCGCTCGCGGCTTTCGGCAAGCTCCGAGAGAGCCGTTGCCGCCTTGTGGTCGGCATCGCGTTGAACAAGCTCGGCTTCCGCAAGCAGGTCGGCCGCATGGCGGCGGGCTTCGTCTGCCCTCTGCAGCTCGTTCAGAAGCCCCCGGCGCTTGTCGTCGAATTCGTCGGGGGCCATTTCCAGCTCGACGGCTTCGTCGCGGGCTTCTTCCTCGCGGGCGCGCAGGGTGGCGATGTGATCTTCGGCGCTGACTGCACGCTGGCGCCACGTGTCTCGCTCCTGACCGATCGCGATGAGGCGACGCTGGCGCGCCTCGTTCTCGCGGTTCAGGCTTTCGTGGCGAGCGCGGGCCTCGGCAAGTGCACCACGATCGGTCGCAACATCAACCTGTTGCAAGCGCAGCCGCTCGTCGATCGCCGAGAGGTCAGGCGCGTCGTCGAGCTCGATGCGGGCATTCTCTTCCTGGACGGCAACGTCCTCAAGCTGGGACTGCAGCTGGCTGACAGCCTCGGCAATGACGTCGCGGCGGCGGATAAGGTCGCCGGAGGCGCGTTCGGCGGCAGTGAGCGCATCGCGGGCGTCGGCCAGGTGCCGCGCAGAAAGCCTGACCGCATCGCGCGCATCGGCAAGGCGACGCTCCTCGACGCCGATCGCCTCGGCAGCCACGGCAAGCTGTTCTTCAGCCTCGACCAGAACATCGCGGGCGAAAGCTGCCTCACTTTCGAGTTCGGAAAGGCGATTCTTCTGAGCCAGCCGCAGGGCCGCCGCACTCGGCGCATCTGCACCGGTGACATGACCGTCCCAGCGGTAGACTGCGCCATTCCTGGTCACCAGCCGCTGGCCCGGCTTCAGTTGGTGCATAAGCGTCAGCGCATCGGCATCCGACACCAGACCGATCTGCTTCAGCCGGCGCATCAAGGCTGCCGGCGCGCGCACATGCTCCAAGAGCGGGGTGGCGCCGGTCGGCAGGCCCGGGTCAGCCGACCCGTCGCCGTTCTCGGACCAATGTGCCGGGGCATTCGGATCGAGCGGGGATTCCAGATCGTCTCCCAAGACAGCGCCAAGGGCCGTTTCGAAGCCGCGGTCGACACGCAGCTCGTCCGCGACCGGAGTGAACTCACCTGCGGCAGCGCCGGCGGCGAGCATGCGGGAAATGGTGCGGGCTTCGGTTTCGAGCGCGTTCAGCCTGGAGCGCGCCTGATCCACCGGTGCGCGTGACATCGCTTCGGTCTGCCGGGCCGCGGCAAGCGCCTGTTCGACGGCCTGGATCTCGGCTTCCGCCTCTGCCACGGCGATCTCGCCCGCTTCGACCACGGCCCGCTTCTCGTCCGGATCCGGCAGGGTGGCAATCTTCTCGCCGATCGTCGATAGCTCGCGGTTCGCCTCGTCCATTTGCCGCTCGAGCCGCATTCTGCGCTCGGAGAGATCGCGAATGGCGCGTTCGAGTTGATTGCGCCCGGCGGACGCTTCGGCACGCTCGGCCGTCACGGCAGTAAAGAGACGCTCGCTTTCGGCAAGCGCTGCGGCCGCTCCCTCGAAGGCCTCGCGCGTTTCCTCCGCGTAGCGGCCGGAATCGGCAAGGACTTCAGCGATGTCGGCCTCTTCGGCATCGAGGCGCGCCAAAATCGTGGCATTGTCGGCAACCAGGCGCTCCTCGCGGCTGATATCTTCCGTCAGCTGCGCAAGCCGACGCGTGAGTTCGTCGCGACGTCGCAGGATGCGGTTTGCATCCTCCTCCAGCTGCGTCTTGGCGATCTGCAGGCGCTGCAACGCCGCAGCGGCGCGCGCCTCGCCCTCGCGCAGTTCCGGCAGCTTCAGGCTTGCAATGCCCTGCGCCTTCGCCGCTTCCATCTGCGCCTGCGCCTTCTCGGCAACGACGACCGTCGCCTGATTGAGGGCGCTGTCAGCCTCGGCTTCCGCCTCCTTGGCCTGCACCCAGCGAATATGAAGCAGCATGGCCTCGCGGGCACGGATATCGGCCGAAAGGGACTTGAAGCGGCTTGCCTGCCGGGCCTGGCGCTTCAGGCTCTCGATCTGGCTCTCGAGCTGCGAGGTGACATCATCGAGCCGCTCTAGATTGCCTTCGGCGGCGCGTAGCCGGAGCTCAGCCTCGTGGCGGCGCGAATGCAGGCCGGAAATGCCGGCCGCCTCTTCCAGCAGCTGGCGGCGCGCCTGCGGCTTTGCCGAGATCAGCTCGCCGATGCGCCCCTGCCCGACCATCGACGGCGAACGGGCGCCGGTGGAGGCATCCGCAAATAGCAGCTGGACATCCTTGGCACGGCTTTCCTTGCCGTTGATACGATAGATCGATCCCTGTTCGCGCTCGATGCGGCGGGTCACCTGGATCTCGTCGCTGTCGTTGAAGGCAGCGGGTGCGGTGCGCTCAGAGTTGTCGAGGTAGAGCGCGACTTCGGCAGTGTTGCGCGCCGGACGGTTTCCGGAGCCCGAGAAGATCACGTCGTCCATGCCGGAGGCACGCATGTTCTTGTAGGAGTTCTCGCCCATCACCCAGCGCAGCGCTTCGACAAGGTTCGACTTGCCGCAGCCGTTCGGCCCGACAACGCCGGTCAGTCCGCGCTCGATGATGAATTCGGTCGGCTCCACGAATGATTTGAAGCCGACGACGCGAAGCTTGTTGAACTTCATGCGGCCGCCCCATGCCGCCTGAAGCAAAAAACGGGCGCGCGGCTTCCGCCGCCGCCCGTCATTCCGGAACGGTTCAACTTAGAGCAGGCTGTCGATAAGGGCCGACAAGGTGTCAACCGACATGTCTCCAGAATAGCGCTTTCCGTTGATGAGGAAAGTCGGCGTGGCGTTGACGCCGAACTCCTTGGAGCCCCGTTCCCGCGTCGCGTTCACTTCATCCAGCAGCTTCTGGTTCGTCAAGCACTTCGTGAAGCTATCCTCAGTAAATCCAGCAAGTTTGGACATCTGAAGCAGCGCCGCGCGGCCATCGTCGGCGGCGGCCCAGGTCTCCTGCTGCTTGAAGAGCATCGAGACCATCGGAAAATACTGTTCCGGGGTGCTCAATTCTTCCGGCTTGGCGGCATTGCAACGGGCCAGCATGAAGGCCGCGGCAGCGCGCGGATCGAAGGGGAATTCGCGGATGATGAAACGAACCTTGCCGGTGTCGACATACTTCTTCTTGATCTCGTCGAAGGTCGTCGTGTGGAAATGCGCGCAGTGCGGGCAGGTCATCGACATGTATTCGACGATCTTGACGGGTGCGTTTTCCGGGCCGAGCGCCATTTCCGGCAGCGCACCGGGGGTCAGGACGGCCGCCATATCGACGTCGCCGTCGGCCTTTGGCATTTCGACAGCCGCATTTGCGGCGCTGAACATCGCCATGCTCGCCGTCGCGGCAGCCACGCCGCCCAGAAGCTGGCGTTTCGTCAGTTGCATTTCAGTCATCTGCATGAGTTCCCCATATGAGAAGAGAGTGACGGCATAACTGTGCGATATAACGACGCGAGGCCGCGAACAAGGCACGCTTCGCCAACTTCCTTCAAAGAATTGTGACCATGATGCGACGAATGCCGTGGGTGCCTGCTTACAGCCGCGTTTTCACCGGCAGACATCACCGCTTGCCCAGCACCGCCGTGCCCAGCCGCTGGATGGCGTCGCGCAGCTTGTCGCCCTCGATCCCTTCCATCATGCCCTCCAGCCTTTTCGCGGCCTCGCCCTTCAAAGGCTGCGGCGTGCGGGAGCGCTTGGCAGCCTGCGACACGGGTTTCTGGACGATTCTGATCTGGTGAACGGCGGAGAAGCCGAAGAAACCGTTGATGCGCTGGATGAGTTCGCCCTGGGCGTGGGTGAGGAAGAGTGCGCGAGCGCCCTCGCATGCGATCGTCAGCACGCCGGGGCGGAAGCTGCCGTCGTCGTTGCCTCTTGCCCAGGCAATCTTCTCCGGCCGGGTGCAATCGGCGAAGTCCTCGCCGGCGATTTCGTCCCACGAACCGAGCAGCGCCGTGTTTATGCCGGCCCGGCGGGCGAGCACTGGATCGATCAGGCCATTGGCCAGCTCGGAAATCTGCTTCACATCTTTGCGTGGATAACTCATCGAAACCTTCGGATGCCGCCACCATTCGGCGCCGCTGCCTTGATCGGACGGCATTGCTTCGCCAAGTATAGGCCACTTCCCCACAGCACGGCAAATGATGACATCAACGACCCTCGACGCGCCTGCCGCAAAGCCCCTCCTCGACTGGTACGACCGGCACCACCGCGACCTGCCATGGCGCGTCTCGCCTGCGATGGCGGCGCGCGGCATCAAGGCCGAACCCTATCACGTGTGGCTCTCCGAGGTGATGCTGCAGCAGACGACGGTGCCGGCGGTGAAGCCCTATTTCGCCAGCTTCCTGGCCCGCTGGCCGACCGTGGGCGACCTTGCGAACGCGCCGAGCGAGGATGTGATGGCGGCTTGGGCGGGCCTCGGCTACTACGCCCGCGCCCGCAATCTGAAGAAATGCGCGGAAGCGGTGGCGTGGGGCCATGATGGCGTATTCCCTGACACGGAAGAAGGACTAAAGGCGCTTCCGGGTATCGGCGACTATACGGCCGCGGCGGTCTCGGCGATCGCCTTCAACCGGCAATCGGCGGTGATGGACGGCAATGTCGAGCGCGTGATCTCGCGCCTTTATGCCATCTCGGCGCCGCTACCGGCGGCAAAGCCGCTGATGAAGCAGAAGGTGGCACTGCTGACGCCCAAGGACCGGCCGGGCGATTTCGCGCAGGCGATGATGGATCTCGGCGCGACGATCTGTACGCCGAAGCGTCCGGCCTGTTCGCTCTGTCCGTTCAGGGGGGCATGCGAGGCGCTGCGGCTGCACGATCCGGAGAAATTCCCGGTCAAGGCTGCGAAGAAAGAGAAGCCCGTCCGCTACGGCGCGGCCTTCGTCGCCGTCACGGCCGACGGCGAGATCCTGCTGCGGCGGCGGATCGAAAGCGGCCTTCTCGGCGGCATGACGGAGGTGCCGACATCAGGGTGGACCGCACGCCTGGACGGCGAGACATCGGCGGCTGCAGCCCCCTTCCCGGCAGGCTGGGAAGCATGCGGGACGGTGACCCACGTCTTCACCCATTTCGAGCTTCGGTTGTCGATCTACAGGGTGGCGATCGCCTCGCGAATTCAAGCAGATAACAGTTGGTGGGAGCCGGTTACAAATCTTGTTTTCCAGGCGCTGCCGACAGTCATGAAAAAAGCGATCACAACGGCTATTCCACGCGCGTTCAAACACTCGAAGGACTGACAGATGCCCATTGATCATATCGTGTTCGATATTGGAAAAGTTCTCATTCACTACGATCCGAATATTCCGTTCAGCCACCTCATTCCCGACGAGGCCGAACGCAAATGGTTCTTCGACAACGTCTGCACGCATGACTGGAACATCGAGCAGGATCGCGGGCGCAGCTGGGCAGATGCGGAAGCGCTGCTGATCGAGGCTCACCCGACGCGCGAGGAGCACATCCGCGCATTCCGCAAGCACTGGCACGAGATGGTATCGCACGCCTACGACGACAGCGTCGCGATCATGGAAGGACTGATCGCGGACGGCCAAGACGTGACGATGCTGACCAACTTCGCCTCCGATACGTTTCGCGAGGCGCAGGTCCGCTTCCCGTTCCTGACGAGGCCGCGCGGCGTCACCGTCTCCGGCGATGTCGGCCTCATCAAACCCGACATTGCGATCTACGAAACGCACGCGAAGAGCTTCGATCTCAATCCCGCGGCGACTGTCTTCATCGACGACTCGGCGCCCAACGTCGAAGGCGCCAAGGCGGCCGGCTGGGATGCCGTCCTGTTTACCGGCGCCGACACGCTGCGCGCCGACCTTGTCGCACGCGGCGTCAGGATCTGAGCATGGGGTTCGATCCAGTCGAGGAAATCACCCGCTTTCACGCTGCCATCGACGCGCTCGATTTCGAAGCGATCGAAGCCTATTTCGCCGAGGATGCGACCTACGTTTCGAACGGGGTGGGCAGCCTGTCGGGGCGCGCCGCGATCATGGTCGCCTTCCGGAAGTACTTCGACGACTATCCGGACCAGACGGCTTTCAACACGCTTGTCGAGAAGGTCAGCCCGAAGGCCGGCCGCGCCGTGTGGTCGGTTCGGGCAACGCACAGCCGGTCCGGCAAGCCGCTGATCCGGGAGGGCGAGGAAACGATCACCTTCGACGAGGATGGTCGCGTTAGCCATGTCGAAGTCACCGACTATCAGGCTTTCTGACCGCAAACCCAACGTCCTGGCGCGACACGAACGGCAAATTACGCGTCGCGTCAGGAACAATGAGGGCCTTCGACTGTTTTGAGATGAGCCGCGAATGACGCGGTCTGTAGCAAAACGATAAGTCAGCTCGTCTGACCGAGGTTACGATGGGTAGAGGTATCTCGCTTTGGTTTCTCGGAATTCCGATTCCGCTTATCCTGCTGTTCTGATCGGATCGGGCTTGGGCCTGACGATGGTCTCGCCCTGGTCGCATGACAGCAGTTCTCGCCACGGTCGGGGCCTCGGCGGCGATCTGGCTGATCGTGGTGCAATGGGTATCGGCGCGGCGGTTACCTGACCGGGCGGCGGTGGGCCAAATGGGTCGGTGTCCATACCTACGAGATATTCTTCCGCGATACCGCTCACGGCTTTCTGGCCCGGGCGCTGGCGATGGTCGTGGTGGCCGGGCTGCTCGGCTCGGCGCTCTCCGCGGTCGTCAGCACCGGTGCGCGGGCAACGGCGACGGCAGTTGGTGCGGTCGGCGCTGCAGGCGCTGCAACGACCCAGTGACAGCAGCAGCGCTTTTTCTCCGGCCCACTTCACGGACGCGCTCCTGCGCCCTGCAAATTCGGCTTCACCTGCAAACCAAAGCGCACCTGCCAGCCAGAGCAATGAGGGCGCCAGCGCGGAGGTATCGCGCATCCTCTTGAACGGTGTTGCCGCGGGTGAACTTTCGGCCGACGAAAGGACCTATTTGAACCGGGTGGTCGCATCGCGCACGGGTCTTGCGGAAGCGGATGCCAAGGCCCGGGTCGATGCCGTGCAGAAGCGTATCGACGACGCCAAGGTGGCAGCGAAGCAGGCCGCAGATACGGCTCGCAAGGGCGCATCGGCTGTTGCCCTGCTTGGTGCCTTGTCGCTCTTTGTCGGTACTTTCATCGCAAGCGTGGCCGCGGCAATCGGCGGTCATCAACGCGACGAGGACGAAGAGCGGATGGCGTTGCTTCAGCGCTAGAAGCAAAGCCCACTTCAAAAACCGCTGCCTTGCCCGCAAAAAATGAAGACGCCCGGGGTGTTGATCCCCGGGCGCCTTTTCCTTCTTCCGCAACTGGAGGTACAAAAACCGGAAGAAGGCAGTCTCGATCAGGCTTAAACGTGGGTCACTCCGCCTTCGCCAGATCACTGCGGATCACGGACCGCAAATCGTCGATCGGGCGCAGGGATTTCCCGTCGTCGAAATGCCAGAATGTCCATCCGTTGCATGCATCAAGACCCTGGACCTTGGCCCCAAGGCGATGAATTGAACCCGCCTCGCCGCCGGAGGCGACAGTACCATCGGCGCGCACGATCGCGCTGTGGCGGCGCCTGGCATCGGTCAGCACCTGGCCGGGCTTGATCAGGCCGCTTTCGACCAGCACATTGAACGCCACCCGCACTTCCTGCTTCTTGCCGGTCATGACGGTCAGTTCCGCCTTGCCGAGCGGCTCCACCGCTTCGATGCGGGCGGACGCCGCGTCGATGTAGTCCTGCTCGCGCTCGATGCCGACGAAGTGGCGGCCGAGGCGCTTGGCGACGGCACCTGTCGTGCCCGAGCCGAAGAACGGGTCGAGGATGATGTCGCCGGGCTTGGAGGACGCCATGATGACACGGGCCAGCAGCGCTTCCGGCTTCTGGGTCGGATGCACCTTCTTGCCGTCATCGCCCTTCAGGCGCTCGTTGCCGCTGCAGATCGGGAACAGCCAGTCGGAGCGCATCTGCACGTCGTCGTTGGCAGCCTTCATCGCATCGTAATTGAAGGTGTAGCCCTTGGCCTTGGCGTTCGGGCTTGCCCAGATCATCGTCTCGTGGGCGTTCTGAAAGCGGCGGCCCTTGAAGTTGGGCATCGGGTTGGTCTTGCGCCAGACAATGTCGTTGAGGATCCAGAAGTTCAGATCCTGCAGCGTGGCGCCGACGCGGAAGATGTTGTGATAGGAACCGATGACCCACAGCGTGCCAGTCGGCTTGAGGACGCGGCGGCAGGCCAGCAGCCAGGCCCGCGTGAACGCATCATAGGCTTCGAAGGAGGCAAACTGATCCCACTCGTCATCGACAGCATCGACCAGCGACTGGTCAGGGCGGTGCAGCGTGCCGCCAAGCTGAAGGTTATACGGTGGATCGGCGAAAATGACGTCTACGGAGTGGGTCGGCAAGGCTTCAAGCGCAGCAACGCAATCGCCCTTGATGATCGTGTMGATCCAGGAACCCGGCTTTGCGGAGGCCTTGAGATCGGCAAGCGGAAATACTGACGCCATCTGGAAACTCGCTCATACATATTACGCTTTTTACTGTCTGTTATGGTTACTCAGTTTGGTTACCAAAGCCTGAATTACGGAGCGATTTTAGGAAAATAATCGCTGCGTGGAAAACTTTGGCGAGATGCTCAAGAGAGAAGCCATGAAAAAAGCGAAGCGGTCGAACGTCTGAAGAGCACCGCCGAAGCCGCCCGCGCGCTCGGTGCGACCTCGCTTTATCTCTTCGGTTCGGTCGCCCGCAACGAAGCCCAACAGGCAAGCGATATCGATTTTTCATCGACTATTACCTCGAGAGTCAGTTTAACGCCTTCGATCTGATCAGTATCAAACGGATGCTCGCGGAAAAGCTCGACGCCTCAGCCAGACCTCACGACGCGTGACGAGCCTGCATCCGCGCCTAAAAACCAAGATCGAGAAATCGGCGTTGCAGGTTTTCTGACGCCACGCGAAATCAGGCACGTGCTCGATGACATGCGGAGGCGATCGAAGGCATCGAGCGCGCTGTTTTGGGAAAGACCTTTGCGGACTACCAGAATGATTGGCTTCTTCGACATACGCTGCAACGTGCGATCGAGATCATATCCAAAGCAAGCCGAGCGCTGCCCGAAAGCATATGATCGCTGCGGCGGCGGGACATCCCATGGCCGCAGGTACAGGCGATCGGAAACGCCCTACGCCACGAATACATGGCCTTTCCGACAAGATCCTGTCGGACGTCATCATCGATGAGATCCAGCGTCTGCGGACCGCCATCGACGATCTGTGCGCGCGTTTTTCCTGCGCCTAGATCATTTTCGCGATCTCTTCGAATCGCGAAAACACTCTAGCCCTTTGTTTTTATGCAGTTCCGGACGCAAAAACGCTACGCACTTTTGCCGGAATTGCTTTAGGCGGCATCATGCACCCGGCGGCTGTCAGTGGGTGCTTCGGCACGCTCGTTCATTCCGTAGTCGCGAACGATGTGGCCGATGCGCAGGCGGTAGTCCGCGAAGACGCCGTTGCGGCCGGCGGCCTGGGCGGCGCGGTGAACTTCGAGGTTGCGCCATGCCTTGACGGCCTCCTCGTCGCGCCAGAACGACAGCGAGAGCAGCTTGCCGCGCGTCGTCAGGCTCTCGAAGCGCTCGATCGAGATGAAGCCATCGATCTTGTCCAGTTCGGCGCGCAATTCGCCCGCAAGATCGAGATAGGTGTGGCGTTCACCCATGTAGGGCAGCACTTCGAAGATGACGGCGATCATGGCGCGACCTGCTTTGCGTGAGGGAGGGAGACGTTCTTCAGGAAGATGCGGTCCTCTTTCAGAATGAAGCGTTCGCGCCTGGCAAATTCGTAGTTTTCCTTGCCGAGCGGGTCGGCGGCGAGCCGCGCGCGGTAGGCCTCGTAGGCGGCGAGGCTTTCGATGTTGTAGACGCCGTAGGCCGTGGTTGCCGAACCCTCGTGCGGGGCGAAATAGCCGATCAGGTCGGCACCGTTGCGCGGGATAGCCTGGCCCCAATTGCGGGCGTATTCGGCAAATTCCTCCTTCCTGAACGGGTCGATGTCGTAGCGGATGAAGCAGGTTAGCATCTTTGTCTCCAATGAAAGAACTCCTTGTACTGTGAGACCGTTTCGCATGTTGCCGGACGACAATGCTTCGGTTACGATCGAAGTATGAAAGAAGGACCTGACATCGCCCAGATCGGAGCACTCATCGGCGACCCCGCCCGCGCCAACATGCTGACCGCACTGATGGACGGCAAGGCATTGACGGCAACCGAGCTCGCGGCGGCCGGCGGCATCACCGTGCAGACGGCGAGCACGCACCTCGCCAAGCTCCAAGCCGGCCAATTGCTAGCCCAGCGCAAGCAAGGCCGCCACCGCTACTTCACGCTCGCGGATGACGGCGTCGGCAAGCTGCTGGAAAGCATCATGGGCTTTGCGGCCGGGCGGGGGCAGCTGCGCCACCGGCCAGGCCCGAAGGAGCCGGCGCTGCGCAAGGCAAGGATCTGCTACGATCATCTCGCCGGCGATTACGGCGTGCGGATGCTGGACAGCCTGATCGCCAGGGGCGCGATCGATGCGGTCGGTGACGGTCTGGCCATTACCCAGCAAGGCGAGAGCGAGCTGCAATGCATCGGCATCGATGTCGGCGATCTCAAATCGTCGCGCCGTCCGCTCTGCCGCTCCTGTCTCGACTGGAGTGAGCGGCGGGCGCACCTGGCAGGCAGCCTCGGTAAGGCCCTGCTTTTTAATTTCCTCGACAAGGGCTGGGCCCGGCGCACGGCAGGAAGCCGGTCGGTGATATTCTCTCCAGACGGCGAGCGGCAATTTCTGTCGCTCTTTCCGCTGCAGCCGTCGGGCCGGTCGCTGCCTGCAACATCGGGGGAAGCCTGACTTCCGCGGCTCTTCGCTGCGCAGGCGATCAGCCGACGATGGCAAATGCCTCGCGGGCGCCTGTGCCCTTTTGAGCGGACTGCGGCGCACGGCCGATCCATTGCACGTGCCTCTCGAGCGTGGAGGCGGCCTCCTCTACCCTGCCCTGCCGCAGTGCCAGCAGGATGGCGCGGTGATCGTGGTCCGTGCGCTTTTCCCAGCCCGAACGCCAGGCGGAAAAGAGAAAGCGGGCACTTGCCGCATGAAGATCATCGATCGAGGCAAGTAAGCGGCTCATGCTGCAGGGTGCGAGGATCAGGCGATGGAAGCGTCGATTGGCGTCCTCCCAGGCCTGGACATCCGCGGCCGCATCGCCATCGCGCGTGGCTTCCTCAGCGGCATCGAGGATGGCGGGCGTCAGGTGCTGGGCGGCATGGCGCAATGCCAGCACTTCAAGCGCAGCGCGCATTTCTGCCACCTCGCGTACCTCCTTCAGGTCGAAGGATGCGACGCGCACACCTCGGCGCGGCTCGCTGATCGCCAGGCCCTGCGCCTCCAGCCGCCGGAAGGCCTCGCGCACCGGCACGTGGCTGGTGCCGAACTCCTCGGCGATATGATCCTGGCGAAGACGCAACCCGGCCGGCAGCTCGCCGTGAACGATGCGGTCGGCGAGAACGCGACTGATGCGGCTTGCGATTGTGTCTTCAGGTTCTTTGCCCATGCTCATCCATTAGAGAGCCGGAATTGGCTTGTCGAGGCTAGAACGGCGGCGCACGGCCGGCAATTCCCGCAGGAAAGCGACAAAGCCGCCCGCACCACGCAATCCAGCCATGTCGCGCAGCCGGTTGAGCTTATGCCAACCATCATGTAAAGCGGCATGATCCCAAACAAGGCTTGATAACATGGACGGCTTCGACCTCATCATTTTCGACTGCGACGGCGTTCTCGTCGATTCCGAAATCATCGCGGCGCAAGTCGAATCCATGCTTCTGACGGAAGCGGGCTATCCGATCAGCGTCGAGGAAATGGGCGAGCGCTTCTCCGGCATGACCTGGGAGAACATTCTTTTCCAGGTCGAGCGCGAGGCAAGCATTCCGATTTCGGCATCCTTGCTCGACAAGTCTGAACAACTGCTCGACCTGCGTCTGGAGCAGGACGTGCAAGCCATCGCCGGCGTTCAATCGGCTCTGTCTCGGCTGAACCTTAAGCGTTGCGTCTGCTCCAACTCCAGCAGCAAGCGCCTCGACATGATGCTCGGCAAGGTCGGCCTCAAGCCGCTGTTTGCGCCACACATCTTCTCAGCCAAGGATCTCGGTGCCGATCGCGTCAAGCCGAAGCCGGACATCTTCCTGCATGGCGCAAAGCAGATGGCCGTATCGCCTTCCCGGGCCGTGGTCGTCGAGGATTCCGTTCACGGCATCCATGCAGCGCGTGCGGCCGGCATGCGCGTCATCGGCTTCACCGGCGCATCGCATACCTACCCTTCGCACGCGGACACGCTGACGGACGCAGGGGCCGAGACGGTCATCTCGCGCATGAGCGACCTGCCGGGCGTCGTTGCAGCGCTCGCCGAATGGGAAGGCGCTTTCTGATCAGAGCCTGAGCGACAAAGCGCCCGCGAGCACCTCGAAGCGAGCCGGGAGCTGCCCCGGTGCCTCGCCATCGCTGTCGATCAACGCGACTGCCTTGCCGATCGGCCACGCTTCGACGCACTTGGCCCTGTGAACGCTGACGAGCGGGCTCTTGAGGTGGCCGCCGCTGTATATGCTGTTCATCAGCGTGAGGATCTTCAGCCTCGGCGCGGCGCGAATGATGACGACGTCGAACCAGCCATCGGCTACATCCGCATCGGGCGCCACCTTCATTCCACCGCCGAACCAGGCGCCGTTGGCGACCGCGACCGTTGTGATCGGCCCCTCGTAGACATCCTTGCCATCGAGCCGGAGACGGATGCTGCAGGGCTTGTAGCGCAGGATCTGCAGCACGCTGTGGTACAAGAAGACCATACGCCCCGACAATTGCCGATGCCTGCGCGCGGCGTTGACTGCGCGAACGATCTGTCCCGAGACGCCAAAGCTCGCAACGTTGGCGAAGTGCCGCGCGAGATTGTCGCCATCCTCGTCGCTGCATGTCAGCAGACCGGCATCTATCTGACGGATCGCCGGTGATGTCAGATGCTCGGCGAGCTTTTCGGGGTTCTGCGGCATGTCGAAATTGCGCGCAAAGTCGCAGCCCGTGCCGGTCGCAATGAAGGCGAATGCCGTTTCGGGGCGGCTTGACTTCAAAACGCCGCCTGCCACCTCACCGATGGTGCCATCGCCACCGACTGCAACCACGAGATGGGAGCCGCCCTCCGCCAGCTCGCGCCCGAAACGCTCGGCGTCGCCGAACCCCTCGGTCTCGCGCAAGCTGATGTCGGCGCGCCGTATCACCAAAGCACGCCTCAGCATCGACCAGAACAACTTTCGTCCACGCCGGCCGGAGGCCGGATTCACGACGATGCCGATCTTCACCTGGTCCTCTTTCCCACAGCTGGTTGGAAGCACCGTAACGCCAGGGTACAAGGAAGGGTGCCGAACTTACTTCTTCTTCTTGTCGCCTTTCGGCGCGCCTTGATCAAAGCCGATGTTGACGCGAACGAGAGCGCCTGAGCCGACCGGCAGCTTGATGCCGTCCTTGCGGAACAGCACTTGCGTCGCAGCGGTCGACGAAACCTCGGCCGGGAAGTTGGTGACTTCCGAATACAGCGCATCCTCGCCGTCGAGAACGGTGATGCGAACGGGCAGCGTCACCTTACCGGAATTGCCGGCCGGTCCGGCGAGGACACGCAATTGCGCCACCACCGTCATCGTCAGGTTCGTTTCGTTCAGCGTGCACTGGCGCGTGTAATTCGCGATTGAAGCCTGGTAGGCCAGCTTCTCCGGGTCGCCTGTCCTGGCGCCGCCGGCAAAGCTCTTGAAGACCGCCTCGGCATCCTTCATGTAGATCTGCGGGCACGCGCCCTGCACGACCGGGGCGGTGGCCCCCGACGCTGTCGTCGCCGTGCCGATGGCAGGGTTGCTCGAAGAGGGATTGGCGGGCGCCAGCGGCATGATCTGCGCCGTGCCGTCGGACTGGGCCGGCGCTGCAGCCTTGTTCTCCCCGCCACCCATGCCGAGAGAGTTGCAGCCGACCAGAACAACGGCGACCGATGCAGAAACGATAAGACGCGAGACCTTGCCAAGCACGACTATTCCACCCTCTTCACAAAGTTTTTTGCAGGCCCGATGAGTTGCAGACAGGGCCTTTCGTGACAGTTTGCGATGGTCTATATCAGCGGCGCAAACAAAAATCGATTGGGCAAGCACTGTTTTGATGCACATTTCGGGACTGCTGTCGGCCAGGTACGACAGGGCGAGCGAAATGCTACGCCGGGCAAGCTTTCTCTCCAACCCGGATTTCCTCCGGCCGGCACATCAAGGATGACGACAGTGGATTATATCTCGACCCGCGGCGAAGCCCCTTCCCTCGGTTTTTGCGATGCATTGCTGACGGGTCTGGCGCGTGACGGCGGCCTTTACGTACCCCGCGAGTGGCCGCAGTTTTCGAAGAAGGACATCCGGGCGCTTCGCGGCAAGAGCTATCAGGATATCGCCTTCACGATTCTTTCGCCTTTTACCAACGGCGAGATTCCCGACGACACCTTCCGGGCGATGATCGACGAAGCCTACGGCACCTTCCGTCATCCGGCGATTGCGCCCCTGGTTCAGACGGGACCGAACAGCTTCGTGATGGAACTCTTCCACGGCACGACGCTTGCCTTCAAGGACGTCGCCATGCAGCTGCTGGCTCGGTTGATGGACTATGCGCTGGAGAAGCGCGGCGAGCGGGCCACCATCGTCGGGGCCACCTCGGGCGACACCGGCGGCGCCGCGATCGACGCCTTTGCGGGACGCGAGCGCACCGACATCTTCATCCTTTTCCCGCACGGCAAGGTCTCACCGGTACAGCAGCGGCAGATGACGACTTCCACAGCCGCCAACGTTCACGCACTTGCCGTCGAAGGCAACTTCGATGACTGCCAGAACCTCGTCAAAGCCATGTTCAACGACGCGGCCTTCCGCGACAAGGTGAGGCTCGCCGGCGTCAATTCGATCAACTGGGCGCGCATCATGGCCCAGATCGTCTACTACTTCACGACCTCGATCGCGCTCGGCGGGCCGGACCGCAGGATCTCGTTCACGGTGCCGACGGGGAATTTCGGGGACATTTTCGCAGGCTATTGCGCAAAGCGCATGGGCTTGCCGATGGGCAAGCTGGTGGTCGCCACCAACGAGAACGACATCCTGGCGCGCACGCTGAAGACCGGCCGCTACGAAATGAAGGACGTCAAGGCGACGACCTCGCCGTCCATGGATATCCAGATTTCCTCGAACTTCGAGCGGCTGCTGTTTGAAGCCTATGATCGCGATGCATCCAGGGTGCGAGCCGCCATGGACAGCCTGAAGCAGTCGAACGGCTTCGAGATCGCGCCCGACGCTCTTGCCTTCATCAGGAAGGACTTCCGCGCGGGGCGCGCCAGCGAAAAGCAGGTGGCCCAGACGATCAAGAAGACCGCCGCCGATACCGGCTATCTGCTGGACCCACACTCGGCCATCGGCGTTTTCGTTGCGGAAAAGCACGAAACGCCGAACATGCCGATGGTCACGCTCGCCACGGCTCACCCCGCAAAATTCCCCGCGGCCGTAAAATCCGCCTCCGGTATTGACCCCGCGCTTCCAACGTGGCTTGCTGATATGATGCACAAGGAGGAGCGTTTCCAGATCATCAAGCCCGAGCTAAAGGCCGTTGAAACCTTCATCGGCAAGCATATCCGGGCCTGATAGACGGCAGGCGCAGAAAGATAGCCAATGACAGTTGAGTGCACCCGGCTCAAATCCGGGCTGACAGTAGTCACACAGACCATGCAGCATCTCGAAAGCGCTGCGCTGGGCGTGTGGATCAAATCAGGTTCGCGTAACGAAACGGAAGACGAGCACGGCATTGCCCACCTGCTCGAGCACATGGCCTTCAAGGGAACGGCCCGCCGCAGCGCCCGCGAAATCGCGGAGGAAATCGAGGATGTCGGGGGCGAAGTCAATGCTGCCACGTCAACCGAGACGACGTCTTATTACGCCCGCGTTCTGAAAGACCACGTGCCGCTCGCTGTCGATATTCTTGCCGACATCCTGACGGAATCCGCCTTCGAAGAGGAAGAGCTCGAGCGCGAAAAGCAGGTCATCCTGCAGGAAATCAACGCCGCGAACGACACGCCCGACGATGTGGTTTTCGACAAATTCTCAGAGACAGCCTATCGAGACCAGACGCTCGGCCGCGCCATTCTCGGCACGCCGCAGACCGTCGTCTCTTTCACACCGCAGCAGATCCGCAGCTATCTCGGCCGCAACTATACGACCGACCGCATGTTTGTGGTCGCCACCGGCGCCGTGCAGCATGACGAATTCGTGCGCATGGTCGAGGACCGGTTCGCATCGCTGCCGACGGCGCCGAACGCACCGCCGGTCATGGAAGCTGCGAAATATATCGGCGGCAACATCCGCGAAACGCGCGACCTGATGGACGCCCAGATTCTCCTCGGCTTCGAGGGCAAGGCCTACCACGCCCGCGATTTCTACTGTTCGCAGATCCTCGCCAACATCCTCGGCGGCGGCATGTCGTCCCGGCTGTTCCAGGAAGTGCGCGAGATCCGCGGCCTCTGCTATTCGATCTACGCGTTCCACTGGGGCTTTTCCGACACCGGCATCTTCGGCATCCATGCCGCGACCGGGGGCGAGAACCTGCCGGAACTGGTGCCCGTCATCATCGACGAGCTGCACAAGTCGGCGGCACACATCGACCAGAAGGAAATCGAGCGTGCCCGCGCGCAAATCCGCGCGCAGCTCTTGATGGGCCAGGAAAGCCCGGCAGCGCGGGCCGGCCAGATCGCACGGCAGATGATGCTCTATGGCCGACCGATCTCCAATCCGGAGATGATGGAGCGCCTCGAGGGCATCACCGTCGAACGACTGACGGATCTCGCCGGCCGCCTGTTCTTCGACACCGTGCCGACGCTTTCGGCGATCGGCCCACTCGAACATCTTGCTCCGATGGAAGATATCGCCGCGTCTCTTTCGTCGCCCGCCCTTCAGGGCAAACGGGCCGTACTCTGAACCGACGCCCATCCTGCCGGGAGTAATCGATGCCCAAATCGGTTTTTCGGTTCCTGTCGCGGCAGCCGGAAGCAGTGGAGCTTGAAAGCGAGCATTATGTGCTCCGCCTGCCCCGCTACCAAGATTTCAATCAATGGCACAAGCTGCGGGCGGCAAGCCGGCAGTTTCTGGAGCCCTGGGAGCCGACATGGCGTCGCGACGAACTGACGGAGGGCGCCTACCGCGCCCGCGTCATTCGCGGCAAGCAGGAATACGCTTCAGGACAGGCGATCCCGCTGTTGCTGTTTCACAAGAACAGCATGACGCTGCTCGGCGGCATCACCATCGGCTATATCCGGCGCGGCGCCGCTCAGAGCTGCATGATCGGCTACTGGATGGGCGAAGCCCATGCCGGCCAGGGCCATATGTTCGCCGCACTTCGGTTGGTTATACCCTATATCTTCGCAGGGCTTGAGTTGCACCGTATCGAAGCAGCCTGTATTCCAGACAATGCTCGGAGCATCCGCCTGCTTGAAAAAGCCGGGTTTCAGCGGGAAGGTTATCTGCGCGGATACTTGAAAATCAACGGTCAGTGGCATGACCATGTGATGTTTTCACTACTGGCCACCGACACGGATAAAGGCAGGACAACCGACAGCCGATGACTAAACACCGCATGCTGCCCTCATCACCGGCCGGACGACTTATCGCGGTGATCGCAGCTCTTTTTCTGTCGGCTTTGGCACTGATGGCAGGTGCCGCGCAGGCAGCCGAGCCTGTGAAGATCTCGCGTGACGACACCGCTCTCGACCTGACCGCCACCACGGAAATCTATGCGAACCAGGGCGAGGCCTTCCAGGTCTCGACCGCGGCCGGCGCCGACGGTATCCGCCGCCGCATTGAGGTACGTTCCAGCTCCGACAACCATCAGGGCGACTGGGCGGTGTTCGCGCTTGCCAATGTCTCGGACGAGCAGCTGGAGCGCGTGATCGTCGCCCCGCATTTCCGTCTCGTCAACTCCAAGCTTTTCTGGCCGGATCTCGGCTCGCAGCGTATCATCGCGATCACACCGAGCGAAGGCTTCGCGCTCGATCGCCAGCCGAGCGACGAGGCAGACGTCTTCCGCATCACGCTCAACCCCGGCGCGGTCATCACTTTCGTCGCGGAACTGGCGACACCCGAGCTGCCGCAGATCTATCTCTGGGAACCGGACGCCTACAAGGACACGATCAACGCATTCACTCTCTATCGGGGCATCGTGCTCGGTATTGCCGGCCTGCTCGCCGTATTCCTGACGATCCTGTTCGTCGTCAAGGGAACCTCGATGCTGCCGGCGACTGCGGCGCTCGCCTGGGCGGTGCTCGGCTATATCTGCGTCGACTTCGGCTTTCTCGGAAAGCTCGTCAGCATCGCATCGGCGGACCAGCGAATATGGCGCGCCTGCGCCGAGGTGGCGCTGGCATCTAGTTTCGTCATCTTCCTGTTTACCTACCTGAACCTGAACCGCTGGCACACGCATCTCGGCTACCTGACGCTCGCGTGGGTGCTCGGCCTTGCGCTGCTCTTCGGCGTCGCAATCTACGACCCGTCGATTGCCGCAGGCGTCGCCCGGCTGTCCTTTGCGCTTACGGCGACGCTCGGCCTTTTGCTGATCATCTATCTCGGCCTCAACCGCTATGACCGCGCGATCCTTCTGGTCCCGGCGTGGGCGCTCATTCTCGTCTGGATCTTTGGGGCGTGGCTGACGATCACCGGCCGGCTCGACAACGATATCATCCAGCCGGCGCTCGGCGGTGGCCTCGTTCTCATCGTGCTGCTCATCGGCTTCACGGTGATGCAGCATGCCTTTGCCGGCGGCGCGTTCCAACAGGGGCTGTTCTCGGATCTGGAACGTCAGTCGCTTGCACTGACCGGTTCCGGCGACATGGTATGGGACTGGGACGTGGCGCGCGACCGCGTCGTCACTATTCCCGATGTTTCCGTCAAGCTCGGCCTTTCGCCGGGCGCCATGCATGGCGCGGCGCGCAACTGGCTGCCGCGGCTGCATCCCGACGACCGCGACCGCTTCCGCGCCACGCTCGACGTGCTGCTCGAGCATCGCCGCGGCCGGCTGAACCACGAATTCCGTATCCGTGCCGAGGACGGCCATTTCCACTGGCTTTTGATCCGCGCCCGGCCTGTGCTCGGTTCGAACGGCGAGGTCATCCGTTGCGTCGGCACGGTGGTCGATGTGACGGAACAGAAGAACTCCATCGACCGCCTGCTGCAGGATGCCCTTCACGACAACCTGACGGGTCTGCCCAACCGCCAGCTGTTCCTCGACCGGCTGCAGGGCGTGCTGGCGCTGGCTCCCGGCGGCGACATGCTTCGCCCGACCGTGATGGTCATCGACATAGACCGCTACAAGCTGGTCAACGATGCGCTGGGCATTGCAGCCGGCGACAACATCCTGATTGCGCTTACCCGCCGCCTGCGCCGGCTGCTCAAGCCTCAGGATACGCTCGCCCGCCTCTCGGGCGATCAGTTCGGTCTCATTTTAACGTCCGAGCGCGATCCGACGAAAATTGCCGACTTTGCAGACGCCGTCAGCAAGGCGATCATGGTGCCCATCAATTTCTCCAACCGCGAGATCATTCTGACCGCGTCGATCGGCCTTGCCTCCTTCGTCGACCAGCAGGAAAACGCGTCCGGCATGCTGAGCGATGCGGAGCTTGCGATGTACCGCGCCAAGCGGGCCGGCGGCAATCGCGTCGAGCCGTTCCAGCCGGCCTTCCGCGATTTCGGCGCCGACAGGCTGCAGCTGGAATCGGACCTTCGCCGCGCCCTGGAGCGCAAGGAACTCTCCATGGTTTACCAGCCGATCGCCGGGTTGGAAGACGTCGAGATCGCCGGCTTCGAAGCGCTGATGCGCTGGGAACATCCAAAGCGCGGCAACATTCCGCCGTCCGAATTCATTCCGATCGCCGAAGCCTCCGACATCATCAACATGCTCGGCATCTTCGCGCTCGAGCAAGCGACGAACGACCTGATGGGCTGGGAAAATCAGACCGGCGAGCTGCCGATCTTCGTCTCCATCAACCTGTCGAGCGCGCAATTGCTCAACAACGAGCTCTATGACGATGTGCGCTCGGTCCTGGCCAAGACGCATTGCGATCCATCGCGCCTGAAGCTTGAACTGACGGAATCCATGGTCATGGAGAATCCGGAACAGGCTCGTCTCGTGCTGGAGAAACTGAAGGACATCGGGCTCGGCCTGGCACTCGACGACTTCGGCACCGGCTATTCGTCACTTGCCTACCTCACGCGCTTCCCGTTCGACACCATCAAGCTCGACAAGGCGCTGGTGTGCGACACCAGCGACAGGAAGTCGACCGTGCTCCGCGCGGTCATATCGATGGCGCGCGAACTGGAGATGAAGGTCGTGGCCGAGGGCATCGAATCCAACGACGACGCAATCGAGCTTGCAAAAATGGGCTGCACCTACGGCCAGAGCTATCTGTTTGGGCCGCCCATGGCTTCCGAGTCCGTGCTGCGGCTGCTCAAGGAGCGCTTCCCACTGACGAAGCGGGCGTAAGGCAACTCAGGCCGCCGCTTGTCGCTGTTCCGCTGCTGCGTCCTGGATCAGGCGATGCAGGTATTCGAGCTTGGCGACGACAGGCGCGGAGAGGACGAAGGGGTAGGAGTCTCGCTGCCCCATGCTGCGCTGAATGGCATTGATGGCAACCGTCAGCGGGACCCAGGCGCTGACCAGCTGCTCGGCGCTCCGTGCCCTATACGGATCGAAATCCACTTCCGACGCCATTTCCTCGTGGCCGCGCGGATCGATCGCGAGGCCGAAACTGCGCGCGGTTTCCAAGGTATCGACGATATGGAGGTAGTGCGCGAAGCATTCGGCGAAATCCTCCCAGGGATGCGAAGCAGCGTAGGCACTGATGAAGCTCTGCTGCCAGCCAGGCGGTGCGCCGTTGGCGTAGTGATATTGCAGCGCTGCCGCATAATCCTGGCGTTCGTCTCCGAAGACCGCGCGAAAACCATCTAAGCCGCCACGATCCCGGACGAGCCTGTTCCAGGCGAAATGCCCGGTTTCGTGACGGAAATGGCCGAGCAGCGTACGATACGGCTCGTTCATTGATGCGCGGGCCTGTTCGCGGGTCAAATCGTCAGCCTCGGCGGCGCGGATTGCGATCAATCCCTCCTCGTGTCCGGTCATTGCCGGAACGACGTTGCCGTCTTGCTGAACGCTGTCCTCCAGGAAGTCGAAGACGAGCCCGCTGACGGGATCGCGTTGACGATCGGGGGGAGAAAGGTTCCAGCGCAGCAGGGAATAGAAGAGATGCCGTTGCGACTGGCTGATGCGTCGCCAGCGGTCCACCCCGTCCTGTGTGTCGATGTTCGGCACCAGCCTGTTGTACCGGCATGCGATGCAATAGCCGCCTGGATGGCCGTCGGCGACCAACCAGTTGCAGATATCGAGCGCCGCATTGGCGCAGAAGCGAACATCGCGATGCGGCCGAGCCAGAAGCTGCCAGCCGCCGCCGTCCTGCGGAACGAGCGCGCGCATGGAAAGGTCATCGGGCAGGAAGCCCAGCCGATGGCTGCAACGCATGCACTGACGATTGTCAAAATGAACGACCTGATCGCAGTTGTCGCAGGCAAAGAGCCTCATCGCACGTCTCCAGCCAATGGACATTTACATCCGAAAGCGCGCCACGCAGTGCGTGGCGGGCAACGTCTGCACAGCGAGACAAGAGGATATGTCAGAGCTCGTCGACAGCGTCCTTCAGCTTGTCCTTGGCGGTGCCGGTTGCGACCTGCACCTTACCCTTGGCTTCCTGAACCGCGCCTTCTCCAGGCAGCGCATCGTCACCTGTCGCCTTGCCGACCGCCTGCTTCGCCTTGCCGGCGATCTCATTGGTTTTACCGGAAATCTTGGGTTTTACCAGAAATCTTGCCGGTCGTGCTTCCCATCTAAATGGCTCCTTCTTCAGCGGGCTTGGTGGCCGCTTGCCAGTAGGAAACACGCGCTGGCTGAAATCGTTCCGATAATTATGCGCCATCCGATTTCCGAGGACATCACTCGCAGTCACTCCGATTTGCAGCGACGAGCATCGCTTTACAAAAATCCAGGAGGTGGAAAACCGAGCGAGCGCCCGATGGCAAATTATGCGTGGCCTGCCTCGGTCGAGAGCATGGCGGCGCTCACTCCCATCCCGGCAAGGGCGCGCTCATACTTGTCGTCGAGACCGCGATCGAAGATCAATTCCTCGTTCGCCGGGCAATTGAGCCACCCGTTGCTGCCGATTTCGGCTTCCAATTGTCCGGCTCCCCAGCCCGCATAGCCAAGTAGCATGGTCGCGCGCTTCGGGCCCGTCCCCTTGGAAATGGCGCGGATGATGTCCAGGGTCGCCGTCATGCAAATATCGTCGCTGACGGGGATGCTGGATTCGGAGAGGTAGTCGTCGGAGTGGAGCACGAAGCCACGGCCGCTCTCGACAGGGCCGCCGGTCTGGATCGGCAGGTCGCGCGAATGGGGAGGTAGGACGATCGCCTCGTCATCCTTGATCATGTCGAGATGCAGCAGAACATCGGTGAAGGTAAGGTCCTGGGGGCGATTGATGATGAACCCCATGGCGCCGGCATCCGAATGGGCGCAGATATAGATGACTGCACGGGAAAAATTGCTATCCATCATGCCCGGCATGGCAATGAGGAATTGGCCATCGAAGAAACCGCGTTCACGTCTGTTCTTCAGCGTCGATAAGGACATTATTCCTCCTGCTGCCAGACCGCCGAGGCCCCGACCCCGGAAGAATGAGCCAATGTCCGGGATCAATCAACCGAAAATGAGAATTTAATTGTACGAAGCTTCTGGCCGAAGCCTGCTGTTATCAATAAGTCTTTGTTCCATGACTTTTATTTTCCTCCCTATACGCCGAGTTCTGGCAATCGCCATGTCATCCGGTCTTTTGCTCTCGGTCTGGCCCCCCGCACGTGCGGAGATGAGCGCATGGGCCGACAACGAAGGCGGCCGGATGCGGCTGATCGCGCTGCCGCCGGATGCGAATGGCAAGATACGCGCCGGACTGCAGATCGAACCGAAGCCCGGCTGGATCACCTATTGGCGGGAGCCCGGAAAAAGCGGGATCCCGCCCCAGATCACGTTCCCACCGGAAACCGGCATCACGCTCGACCGGATGGACTACCCGGTTCCCAAGCATATCTCAGACGGAACGGTCGACGACGTGGGCTACTATACTCCTGTGACGTTCCCGCTTCAGCTGTCGGCGAAAAATGGGGCGGCGGGCGAGATCAGGGCCGATGCGTTCATTGGCATCTGCAAGGACATCTGCGTACCGTTCAAGGCGCAGTTCGCGATCAATCTTTCGCCCGTGGCGCAATCGCGGCCGCAAGAGGAAATGATCCTTGCGTCGGCAGAGGAAAAGCTGCCCGAAGCACCCTCGTCCACGTTCGAGGTAACGAAGCACCTGCTCTCCGAAGACATGAAGGAGCTGACACTTGAGATCACCCTGCCTGAATCCGGGGAGACCACGCCTGAGGTGATCGTCGCAGGCCCCAGCGGCTACGTGTTCACGCGACAGTTGAGGAGCAAGCGCGACGGCACCGCGCTCACCACGACCCTCGCCATTCTCAAGCTGCCGAAGAACTACGATGTTCGCGGAAAGACCTGGAGCGCACTCGTCATCGATGGCAAGCGCGCGATCGAAAGCCCGCTTGCCTTTGAATAGCCGTATCCTATAGTCCACCCACAATCCCGCGGCACGCGCGGACACCCCAGAACAAGGAGAAATCCAATGACGATCGCAATCGGCGATACGCTTCCTGCGGCCACTTTCAAGGAAAAGACGGCGGATGGCCCGGTTGAAACAACGACCGAGCAGCTGTTCAAGGGCAAGCGTGTCGTGCTGTTCGCGGTGCCGGGCGCATTTACGCCGACCTGCTCGCTGAACCACCTGCCCGGCTATCTCGAAAACCGCGATGCCATTCTAGGCAAGGGCGTCGACGATATCGCCGTCATCGCCGTCAACGACTGGCACGTCATGGGGGCCTGGGCACAGTCTTCCGGCGGCATGGGCAAGATCCACTTCCTCGCCGACTGGGATGCAGGCTTCACCAAGGCGCTCGGCCTCGACGCGGACCTGTCCGGCGGCGGTCTCGGCGTTCGCTCGAAGCGCTACTCGATGCTCATCGAAGACGGTGTCGTCAAGTCGCTCAACGTCGAAGAAAACCCCGGCCAGGCGACCGTCTCCAGCGCCGCCACGATGATCGAACAGCTGTAAGCGGCCGGGACAGAACAGGGCGCCGTGCTCGGCCACGGCCCCTAACGCAAATGTGGCGCGCGTTCTCTTCTGCAACTGTTCTCGATGCCCTCGTTCCGCGACTGAAAGGTCGCGATGCGCAAGGCCTCGGTCAAGGCCTCGTAGATTTGCTTCCACATGGTCACGTCTCCTTCGTGACCATTCAATCCACTTGCACAAGTCTTTCAAACGAGCTTATCGTCAGCTTCGGATAACTTGAGGTTATGGATGAAGCGTGGACGCCTGCCGTTGACGGCCCTGAGGACATTTGAAGTTGCCGGGCGCCTGCGAAGTTTCACTTCGGCGGCCGACGAGCTGTTCGTATCTCAAGCGGCGGTCAGCAGACAGGTTCGTGACCTGGAGGCAGCGCTGGGGCAGAAGCTGTTCGAACGGAAGCATCGCAGTGTCGAGCTGACATGCGATGGCGAACGGCTGCTTTCCGTCCTTACCGATGCATTTGACGACATCGGGGATTGCCTGGAGAGCATTCGAAACAGCGACGTATCCGCATCTGTCGTCGTCAGTTCCGAGCCTTCTTTTGCTGCTTGCTGGTTGCTCCCGCATCTACCCCGGTTTCAACGGGATCACCCTGACATCGACATCGTTCTCGATGTCGACCCGCGCCTGATAGAATTTCGGACCGATCAGGCCACCATCGCTGTTCGCCACAGTGCTCGAAACACACACTGGCCGCGGGTGGAATGCCGGCACTTGATCGACGTGACCCTGGTGCCCGTCATTGCTGCAGGCATGATCAAGCCCGACGCGCCGCTGGCCAAACCGTCCGACCTGCTGCATTTCCCCCTGATCCACGAGGAGAACCGCGATCTGTGGCAATCCTGGTTCGATGTTGCCGACCCCGATACCCCTGCCGCCGTGGAACGCGGAATGGTCTATCCCGACAGCGGCCTGGTGCTACAAGCCGCCTTGCGCGGCCAGGGAGTGGGCCTTATCGATGAGTTCTTTGTCCGCGAGGAGATATCCGCCGGTCGATTGATCCAGCCCTTTGACACGACGATCTCGCATGGCGCGTACTGGATCGTGGCAAGAGACTTCGACGCGATCCCCGAGGCGACCGCAACATTCATAGGCTGGCTGCAGACGGAACTGCGTGATGGCGAGCGAGCATTGCGAAGGCCTGAAGCCCGGGCTGGACTTGAACGTTGACAGGTCATCCGTGCCCTGTAGCATAGGACCTGTTCATCAACTGGCCCCTCCCGTTTGGGCGCGCCTCATCTTTCAAAGGAAAGGGGTGCGTCATGACCAAACGTCGCATCGGGCCTCCGCCCCATCATCAAGATCCGTACTCGAAGCTTACCTCCGCGCATGGCATACCGGTCGATCAACTGGTCTCCGTTTTGCAGAAAGAGATCAGACGCTGCAACGTCGACAACGCCGTTCTTGCTGCTTACGAAATGCTGCTCACCTCCGCCGAGGTCGCGAATCACATGTGGCATCGACTCAAGCTCATTGCGGTCGAGGATGTCGGCATGGGTAATCCCTCAGCGCCACTCCTCATCAATTGCCTCCAGGACAACTATAATACATGCGAAGGGGGTGAGAGAATCATGATGGCGATACATGCCGTGCGCCTTCTCGCCAACGCCAGAAAAGACCGGACGAGCGCAGAGCATACCGACCTGCTCATCCACCTTGTCGCTATCGGCGAGGATTTGGTCGAGATCCCGGATTACGCTCTTTGTGTTCACACCCGCGCCGGCCAGGAAATGGGGCGCGGGCCGATGCAGTGGTGGGAAAGCGGAGCGACGGTCAAAAACGAATCAGCAACGGCTGATCACCGCTATCGCGAGCATCTTATCGACATCTGCCGCCATGCCGAAAACGACTCCGCCAGCGAGATGCCGTAAGCAAGGGGACGCCTGCGTACACGGGTCGACAGGCGTCTCGCACTCCGCCTCGCGCAGCAACGGAAAATCAGGCTCTCAGCCACTCGCCTCTATTCCGCCACATTCGTTATAACATAACAGTAATGTTATTACATTATTGAGGGCGAAATGAGCAAGCGGAGAAGACCAATCGCGGCGGGGCTGATCGGCTATTCCGCGGCCCATCGCGCCTTTGGCGCGCTCATCGCGATCGGCGCGCTTTGGGCGGCGATCTCCTGGGCGGTGCGCCTGCCATGAGTTCGGACCTGATCCGGCTCTCCAACCTGACCGTCGCCTATAACAGGCACCCGGCGGTCCACCACATTTCAGGAGGTATCGCCGCAGGCAGCCTGACGGCGATTGCCGGGCCGAACGGCGCCGGCAAGTCGACGCTGCTGAAGGCGATCATGGGTGAACTCCGTCCCGCCGAAGGACGTGTCGAACACCGGCTGCAACGCACAGACTTCGGCTACCTGCCGCAGGCTGCCGACATCAACCGGCGCTTCCCGATTTCCGTGCTGGACACCGTATTGCTCGGCGCCTGGCGGCAGGCGGGTGCTTTCGGACGGGTCGGAGAAAGCGAGATGGCGAAGGCGCTTGAGGCCGTTTCGGCAGTCGGGTTGGAAGGGTTCGAGGCGCGGCAGATCGGCACCTTGTCTGCCGGCCAGGTGCAGCGCGTGCTCTTTGCCCGGCTGCTCCTCCAGGACGCAAAAGTCATCCTCCTCGACGAGCCCTTCACGGCGATCGACGCCCGCACCACACGCGACCTGATCGACATCATTCTCCGCTGGCATGGAGAGCGCCGGACGATCGTCGCGGTGCTTCATGATTTCGAGCAGATCCGGGCCCATTTTCCGCAGACGCTGCTGATCGCTCGCGAGATGGTCGAATGGGGCGCAACGGCCGAGGTGATGTCTGCGCAGAACCTGCTGAAGGCCCGCGCCATGGCCGAACGCTGGGATGACGACGCAGGCATCTGCGAGCCGGCGGCATGAGCGCCTACGATCTGCTTTTCGCTCCCTTCGTCGACTACGGCTTCATGCGCCGGGCGCTTGTCGCCTGCCTTTGCCTGGGGCTCGGGTCGGGGCCGATCGGCGTTTTCCTGATGCTGCGGCGGATGAGCCTCGTCGGCGACGCGATGAGCCACGCCATCCTGCCGGGCGCTGCGATCGGCTATCTGGTCGCCGGCTCGCTGTCGCTGACGGCGATGGGCGTCGGCGGCCTCGTGGCGGGGCTGGCGGTGGCGCTGCTGTCGGGCGCCGTCAGCCGGGCCACGGTGTTGCAGGAGGATGCGAGCTTTGCCAGCTTCTACCTGGCGTCGCTCGCGCTCGGCGTCCTGATCGTTTCGCTTCATGGCTCGAACATCGACCTGCTGCACGTGCTCTTCGGCACCATTCTGGCGATCGATGCCCCTGCCCTCCACCAGATCGGCGCCATCACCTCGCTGACGCTTCTAGTGCTCGCGGTCATCTACAGGCCGCTCATCGTGGAGTGCTTTGATCCGAGCTTCCTGCGCGCGATCGGAGGGCGAGGCTCCGTCTACCATTTCCTGTTCCTGCTGCTCGTCGTTCTCAATCTCGTCGCGAGCTTTCAGGCGCTCGGGACGTTGATGGCAGTCGGGCTGATGATGCTGCCGGCGGCGATCGCGCAGCTCTGGTCGCGCAGCCTGCCGTCGATGATCGCCGCTGCCGCCGCGAGCGCGACGGCGTCCGGCTATTTCGGCCTCGTCGCCTCCTACCATCTCGAGCTCGCCTCGGGACCGACGATCATCATGACGGCCGCCTCGATCTACGGCCTTTCCATCTTCTTCGCACCGTCGGGGCTTGTCCGACGCCTTTTCCCCCGCCCGCATCTGAAGGGCTGACAAGACGGAGACTTCCATGATTTCCCGCAGGTTATTTCTATCCTTGGCGCTGCCCGCGCTGATGTGCTTGTCCGCCATGCCGGCTTCGGCCGAAACGCTGAAGGTCGTCGCCTCCTTCACGGTGCTCGCCGATGTGGTCAAGCAGGTCGGCGGCGAGCATGTGAAGGTCACCAGCCTTGTGGGTCCGAACGGGGACCCCCATGAATTCGAGCCTTCGCCTGCAGATGCCAAGAGCCTCAATGCGGCGAAGGTCACCTTCGTCAGCGGCGAGGGCCTCGAAGGCTGGATGGACAGGCTGATCAGCGCCTCAGGCTACAAGGGCCAGCCGGTCGTCGTCTCGGAAGGGATCAACACCCGCACCATGGAAGAGGACGGCAGGACCGTCACCGATCCGCATGTCTGGAACAACCCCGTCAACGTGAAGGTGTGGGTTGCCAATATCGAGAAGGCGCTGTCGTCCACCGACCCGGCCGATGCCGGCGCCTTCAAGGCCAATGCCGAATCCTATTCGAAGACACTCGATCAGCTCGATGCCTATGCGCGCTCGAAATTCGAGGCGATACCGGCCGACCGGCGCAAGGTGCTGACCAGCCACGACGCGTTCGGCTATTTCGGCCGCGAGTACGGTGTCGGCTTCCTCGCGCCTCTCGGGGTCTCGACCGAGAGCGAAGCCTCGGCGGCCGACGTCGCCAAGCTGATCGAGCAGATCAAGGCGGAGCACGTGAAGACCTATTTCTTCGAGAACTCGAACGACCCCCGCCTTGTCAAGCAGGTCGCCAACGCGACCGGCGCCAAGCCCGGCGGCGAGCTCTATGTCGAGTCCCTGTCCGATGCGAAGGGGCCGGCATCGACCTACGAGAAGATGTTCCGCTACAACGTCAACCAGATCGCCGCGGCCATGGCGAAGTCCAGCTGACGGCCGGGATCACGGCCGGCTGAATTTGGAGTTCCTAGACCTGGAGATCAAAGACGATCAGCCCACCCAGGCCCCCGTCCGTCGACGAGACGATGCGCTCGCCGACGGCCACATGCTCGGGATGGACGAGATAGACGTCGCGGGCCTCGGGACTTTCGAAGGTCACGGCAAAACCGTCGACATACCCCGCATGCAAGCCTTCCGGCGAAACGTTCGGGCCGTGCTTGATGTCGAGAATGCCGGGGATGAGCTGCTTCAGCGCGACGATCGATTCGAACAAGGACTGCTTCTCTTCGCCCGACATAGCGGCCTTCAGCCGCATCAGCACGCAGTGCAGGATCATATGGTGGCCTCCCTAGTGATATCGCGGCACAATAAAGGGAAAAGACGACAGAGCAAGCACCAATGACCGGGAGTAACGCGCACCGGAGCCGCGGCCATTTCCGGTGTCAATCCGTCGTAAACGGAACGACACTCAGCCCGTTCTGCTCTAAGCTGCCGTGAACGACCGCGTGAGGAAGAGGAGCCCCGCGCGGCCGGCAGCATTCTCAACGGAGGAGATGAAAATGAGCAAGAACCGAGGCGTCGTCTACATGCGGCCCGGCAAGGTCGAAATCCACGACATCGACGATCCGAAGCTCGAGGCGCCCAATGGTCGCCGTATCGAGCATGGCGTCATCCTGAGGGTCATTTCAACCAATATCTGCGGATCGGACCAGCACATGGTGCGCGGCCGCACCACCGCCATGCCGGGGCTGGTTCTCGGCCACGAAATCACCGGCGAAATCATCGAGAAGGGCATCGACGTCGAGATGCTCGATGTCGGCGACATCGTCTCCGTGCCATTCAACGTCGCCTGCGGCCGCTGCCGCTGCTGCAAGGAGCAGGACACCGGCGTCTGCCTGACGGTCAATCCGTCGCGTGCCGGCGGCGCCTACGGCTATGTCGACATGGGCGGCTGGATCGGCGGTCAGGCCCGCTACGTCACCATCCCCTATGCTGATTTTAACCTTCTGAAAATTCCGGATCGCGACAGGGCGATGGCGAAGATCCGCGACCTCACCATGCTCTCCGACATCCTGCCGACGGGCTTTCACGGTGCCGTCCGGGCGGGTGTGGGCGTCGGATCGACGGTCTATGTCGCCGGTGCCGGCCCGGTCGGGCTCGCGGCTGCCGCCTCGGCCCGCATTCTCGGCGCCGCCGTCGTCATGATCGGCGACTTCAACAAGGATCGTCTCGCCCATGCCGCGAAAGTCGGCTTTGAGCCCATCGACCTCTCGAAGAGCGATCGTCTTGGCGACATGATTGCGCAGGTGACGGGCAGCAACGAGGTGGACAGCGCCATCGACGCCGTCGGTTTCGAGGCGCGCGGCCATAGCGGCGGCGAACAGCCGGCGATCGTGCTCAACCAGATGATGGATATCACTCGGGCGGCTGGATCGATCGGCATTCCCGGCCTCTACGTCACCGAGGACCCCGGCGCGGTGGACAATGCGGCCAAGCACGGCAACCTCGCGCTGCGCTTCGGCCTCGGCTGGGCCAAGGCGCAGTCTTTCCACACCGGCCAGACGCCTGTCCTGAAGTATAACAGGCAGCTGATGCAGGCGATCCTGCACGACCGCTTGCCGATTGCCGATATCGTCAACGCCAAGGTCATCCCACTCGAAGACGCGGTCCAGGGCTACGAACTGTTCGACCAGGGTGCAGCCACCAAGTTCGTGCTCGATCCGCATGGGGACGTGGCGAAGGCTGCCTGAGACCAAAGCCTCCCAGGGCTCGGCGCGGCGGGTGCGCAATGCATCCGCCGCGTCACTTTTTCCCGAGGGGCCCCCGCTATTCGATCTCAAGCAGCAGCGCGCGGTGGTCGGAGACCTCCGGCTGCGCGACGACGTCGAACGTGACGACATTCACATCAGCCGTGACCAGCATGTAGTCTGCGAAACGTCCTTCCTTGACGTAGTGCGACGTCCTCGTGTCCGTGTAGCCGCGTGACACCACGAGATCGGCCAGGCCGAGTTCGGCAAGCGCATCGAACATGACGCTGCCGGGCAGGACGTTGAAATCGCCGCAGACCACGAGCGGCTCGCCCTGGGGCCAGACACGACATATCAGGTCAACGAGGCGTTCGGCCTGGGCGCGGCGCGCGGGCGTATCGCCCTTGCCGGCGAGATCGCGCAGGCCGTGAAGCTGGGCGATCATCACCGGACGATTGGCACCATAATCGAAGAGACGGATGCACTGCGCGTTGCGGGCGCGCGGATGCGGTCCGTAGCCACCGGCAGAGAAATTGCCGTGCACGAAGTCCATCGCCTGGCCGATGACCGGAAGCGTTCGGCGGACGAAGGTCGCGAGGCCGAATTCGGACCAAACTTCGGTCTCGCCCGCAAACAGCTTACCCCTCGCCATCGGCGCGAAGAAGGCATCATGCTCGGGAAGCAGCGCCTTGATCTCGTCGAAGAGGTTGGCGCGCTGCGGCAGGACATGGCTGCCGTCGCGATAGACCAGCCAATCGGTCGCAACCGACGGCGACCGCGTGACCTCCTGCAGGCAGAGCACGTCGGGATCGGCTTCCCTGAGATACGGCATCAGCGGCGCATGCAGCTTGCCGCCCCAGGCGTTCAACGAGATTATGCGCATCGCATCCCTCCCCGCTACCTCAGAGAATCGCTTTCCCGATCGATTCGGGGAAGCGCTCTGTATCCTTGCTTTTGCGCAGTTCCTGACCCGAAGTTCTAGCGCTTCTTGAATGGCTCCATGCCCTTGCGGGCAAGCTCGTCGGCACGCTCGTTCTCCGGGTGGCCGGCGTGGCCCTTGACCCAGTGGAGCGTGACCTTGTGCCGGTTGCGCGCATCTTCGAGCGCCTGCCAGAGCTCGGCGTTCTTGACCGGCTTCTTATCGGCGGTCTTCCAGCCGTTCTTCTTCCAGCCGAAGATCCACTTCGAGATACCGTCCATGACGTATTTGGAATCGGTGTGGAGATCGACCTCGCAGGGCGATTTCAGCGCTGTCAGCGCGGAGATCGCAGCCAGCAGCTCCATGCGGTTGTTGGTCGTGTCGGCTTCGCCGCCGCACAGTTCCTTTTCGACATCGCCGTAGCGCAGGACAGCGCCCCAACCGCCGGGGCCGGGATTGCCGGAGCAGGCTCCGTCGGTGAAGATATCCACGTGCTTCATGCGGCAAGCCCGTATTCGACGGCCGATGATATCTGCCGGTGGAAGCGCAGCTTGCGCAGATATTCGAGCGGATCCTTCTTGGTGACCATCGCGCCTTCCGGCGTCGTCAGCCAGTCGTAGAGCCGCGTCAGGAAGAAGCGCAGCGCCGAGCCACGCGAGAGGATCGGCAGGGCCGTACGTTCGGCATCGCTCAGCCGCCGGACGCTCTGGTATCCCTCCAGCATCGCCATGCCCTTGGTGATGTTGTAGGCGCCATCCTTCTCGAAGCACCAGGCGTTCAGGATGATCGAGACGTCATAGGCCAGCAGATCGTTGCAGGCGAAGTAGAAATCGATCAGGCCCGAGAGTTCGTCGCCGAGGAAGAAGACGTTATCAGGAAAGAGATCGGCATGAATGACGCCGGCCGGCAGCTCTTTCGGCCAATGGGCCGACAGAAATTGCAACTCTTTGCGAACCTCGTCCTGCAGGCCCTTTTCGACTTCGTCAGCGCGGGCTTCAGACTTGTCCCACAGCACCTGCCAGCCGTCGACGGAGAGTGCATTCGGACGCTTCAGCCCGAAGCCTTCGCCAGCGACATGCATCTGCGCCAGCGCCTTGCCGACTTCCCGGCAGTGCTTGGCTTCCGGTTTGCGCAGCCACATGCCCTCCAGGAAGGAGATCAGCGCGGCCGGGCGGCCGGACAGCGTTCCGAGCAGCGCGCCGTCCCTGCGCGGCAGCGGCAGCGGGCATGAGAGGCCGCGCGCTGCGAGGTGCTGCATCAGGCCAAGGAAGAAGGGCAGATCGTTCTTTTCGACGCGCTTTTCATAGAGCGTCAGGATCAGCGGGTCTTTCGAAGTATGCAGAAGGAAGTTCGAATTCTCGACGCCTTCCGCGATCCCCTTGTAGGAGAGCAGAGTGCCGGTATCGTACTCCGTCAGGAACCACTTCAAATCGTCTTCGGAAATATCGGTGTAGACTGCCAAGGCGGGCTCTCATTGCAAACGGGACCAGGAAAATGCGGTCGGAACGTGGAAGATGCTTACAGTGCAGTCGCCCTACATTCCCTCATTCCTGAACTTGTCACAGGAATCCAGCCACGGCGCGTCCGCGCCGTGTATGAACGGGAGTATCGAGCGGCGTCAGGCGCATGGTCTTTCGCGCCCAAGGACTTGGGCACGCTGGATTCCTGTGACGAGCACAGGAATAAGGGCGAGTTTGGACCTTGAACACCATCATAGCTCACCCATTCACGAATGCCATGTCCGATGTGGTCAGCTCTATATCGCGCAGTTCGCGGTTGACGAGAAAATGCTCGTTCTCCTGGACGGTCTCGGCAAGCTCGACCTTCGCATCGAAACGCGTACGGAAAGCCTCGATGATCTCGTTGACGATAACCTCTGGTGCCGAGGCGCCGGCCGAAAGGCCGAGCGTCGAGATCGAGCCGATCCCGCTCCAATCCAGCTCGGAGGCACGCTGAACGAGGATCGACATCTTCGCCCCCGCCCTGAGCGCGACTTCGACCAGCCGCTTGGAGTTGGACGAATTCGGCGCGCCGACGATGATGAAGAGATCGCAGCCGGGCGCCGCCTGCTTGACGACTTCCTGGCGGTTTGTCGTGGCATAGCAGATGGAATCGGCTGCCGGCGCCGTCAGGTTCGGGAAACGCTCCTGCAGGCGCGCGATGACGCCTGCGGTATCGTCGACGGAAAGCGTCGTCTGCGTAACGTAGCCCATGTTGTCGGGATCGACAGGAACGTAGACATCGGCATCCTCGACTGTCTCGATCAGCGAAACGGAGCCTTCCGGCAGTTGACCCATGGTGCCGATCACTTCCGGATGACCGGCGTGGCCGATCAGGATCACATGACGGCCGAGCCTGTTATGGCGCATGGCCTGCTTGTGTACCTTGGAGACCAGCGGACATGTGGCGTCGAGGTAGAAGAGATTGCGGGCGCTCGCATCTTCCGGAACCGACTTCGGAACGCCATGCGCGGAGAAAACGACGGGCTGGGCGCGATGCTCTTGCGGGATCTCGTTCAGTTCCTCGACGAAGACGGCGCCCTTGGCTTCCAGTCCTTCGACCACATAGCGATTGTGCACGATCTCATGGCGGACATAGACCGGCGCGCCGTAGGATTTCAGCGCCAGCACCACGATCTGGATCGCGCGGTCGACGCCGGCGCAAAAGCCGCGGGGGCCGCAAAGCCTGATCGTCAAAGGAGGTTTGGCTGCGATATTCATGTCTGTTCCGTCATATATTCCCTCATTCCTGTGCTCGTCACAGGAATCCAGCCACGACGCGTCCGCGCCGTGAACAATCCGCCTCGCCCAAGGACTTGGGCGCACTCAATTCCTGTGACAAGCACAGGAATTGAGGGAGAGTTTGGAAAGAACCGAACTCCACAGGCAGCCACCCGTTTCCGGGATCCGTTGATCCTCTAGCTCAATATAGGTGAGATTTGAAGCGATACTATTGCGTGGGCGGGTTGCCGCGCTTGCGGAACCGGGCAACGGCGACGATCACGACCAGCGTCGCGGCCAATCCATACCAGGTCAAGGCATATTGCAAGTGGTTGTTCGGGAGATCGACCTCCGTCACGCCACCGATCGGCAACCCCCTTGGATTGGGCGTATCATCGGCATCGACGAAGAAGGGAACGACGCTTGCCTTGTCGAGACCGACGCTCGACGCCATCACGTCGAGGTCCTTCCAGTAGAAGATGTTCTTGGGGATGTCGTTGTCCGGCACCACCCATGAAGGCTTGCCAGGCAGCTTGGCACGCGCAAGCCCGGCAACCGCCTGCTGGTCGGTCAGCTGACCCTGCATGCGCATTTCCGGTTCCTTGTTGTCGTAGGGAACGAAGCCGCGATTGACGAAAAGGTAGCGGCCGTCGGCAAGCTGCAGCGGGGTATAGATGTAATAGCCGGTCTGGCCGCGCCAGGTGGCGAAAAAGTGCCGTTCCCTGCTGTTGTCGTACACGCCGCTGGCGGTGACCCGGCGATACTCGATGTCGCCGCCCTTCGCCGCCATCGCCTCAATATCGGTCAGCGGAACCGGTGGCGTCTCGCGGCGCTCTGCGATGTCGGCGAGCAGGCCTTCCTTCCAGTGCAGGCGCTCGACCTGCCATGTGCCGAGCGTGACGAGAATGGCAAGCGCGATCACTACCGCGGTGCCGGTCAGGACCGGCAGCCTGCGGCGAGGCGCCGGGTGTTGAGTGTCAGTCACGGGAAAGGCGTCCTTCGCGGGCATTGTGGCGGAATTGCATGGCGATCAGGATGCCCTTGCACCAGCGCAGCGAGATTAGCGAGAGGATGACCGTCAGCGGGCCGAAGAGAAGTATATGCAGCCAGATCGGCGGCGAATAGTTCACCTCCAGCCAGAGCACCGAGCCTATGACGATGAAGCCGACAATCAGGATAACGAAGACCGCGGGTCCATCACCGGCGTCTGCGAAGGAATAGTCGAGTCCGCAGGCGGCGCAGCATGGTTTCAGCGACAACAGGCCGTCGAAAAGCTTGCCCTGGCCGCAGCGCGGGCAGCAGCCCTTGATGCCGGTTTTTACCGGATCGACAGGCGGAAAATGCGCATTGTCGTCGTTCATGCTATCCTTCCAATTGGCTGTGGATCTCAGGAGCCACGCCATAACTCACCCATAATGTATTCGCAGAACGAAAGGAAATGCCTGCGCGCTTTCGCCTCACCGATTCGCGCCAAACAGAAGAAGAAAACTGATGACCAACGAGAGCTCTGCCGCCCAGATCGTCATTCTGAACGGCGCACCGCGAAGCGGAAAATCGTCGATTGCCAAGGTAATCCAAGAGCAATTCGAGGGCCCGTGGATGAACCTCGGTGTGGATACCTACTACGATATCACGCCTGAGCGCTACCTGCCGGGCATCGGCCTGCGTCCGGGCGGAGAACGCCCGGATCTCGAGGAAGTCGTGCCGTTCTTCTATGCTGCACTCTACGAGTCGATCGCCATTCACGCAGGCCTCGGCCTCAACGTCGTCGCCGATCTCGGCCATCATGACGCCTACTCCCAGCCGCTCGGCATCCTGGCGGACTGCGCGCGGCGGTTGGAGGGTTTGCCGGTGCTTTTCGTCGGCATCAAATGTCCGATCGACATCATTATGAAACGGCGCGAGGTCATGGTTCCCGGTCGCGACACGCTGTATGCCAAGGCAAGCGATGCCGAGACGATCCCGCAGGCGGTGGCGCGCTGGCAGGAGGAGGTCCATATTCCCGGTATCTACGATATGGAGCTCGACACTTCCGTGCTGACACCCGCCGAGTGCGCCGAAGCCATCCGCCACCAGCTCGATATCGGCATACCGGAGCCTTCGGCCTTCGAGCGCATCGCAGAGGCGCGCTGATCGGCAAAGAAAAAGGCGGGCCCCGTGGCACCCGCCTTTTTCAATGGAGTTTCGCTCCGGTCAGCCGGCTGCGAGCGGTGCGCCCCAGCCGCCCCAGACGTAGATGCTGAAGAACAGGAAGAGCCAGACAACGTCGACGAAGTGCCAGTACCAGGCGGCCGCCTCGAAGCCGAAGTGCTGCTTCGGCGTGAAGTCGCCGCGGATGGCGCGGATCAGGCAGACGATCAGGAAGATCGTGCCGACCAGCACGTGGAAGCCGTGGAAGCCAGTCGACATGAAGAAGGTCGCGCCGTAGATCGAGTTCTTAAAGGCGAACGGAGCATGGGCGTATTCGTAGGCCTGTACCGACGAGAACAGAATACCCAGCAAAACCGTCAGCGTCAGGCCCTGGATCAAGCCCTTGCGATCGTTGTGGAGCAGGGCATGGTGCGCCCAGGTGACCGTCGTGCCCGACAGAAGCAGGATCACGGTGTTGTAGATCGGCAGGTGCCAGGGGTCGAGAACCTCGATGCCCTTCGGCGGCCACTGGCCACCGGTGAAGGCAAGGCGCGAAGCCTGGATCGCCTCTTGCGGATAGAGGCTGGCGTCGAAATAGGCCCAGAACCAGGCGACGAAGAACATCACTTCGGAAGCGATGAACATGATCATGCCGTAGCGCAGGTGCAGCGACACGACGCGGGTATGGGAACCTTCGTGAGCTTCCTTCACCGTATCGGACCACCAGCCGAACATGACGTAGAGCACCAGAGCCAGGCCGATGAAGAATATCCACGGATGAGCCCACTCGATGCCGAAGATATGCAGCGAACCGCCATTGATGTAGCGCATGAAGCCGACGCCACCGAACGCCATGATGAAGGCGCCGATCGAGGCTATCAGCGGCCATGGGCTCGGGTCGATGATGTGATAATCGTGATGTTTCTGATGCGCATCAGCCATGTAAGCTATCCCCGGTCTCTTCCTCTTCGTCCCGGCTTAACCGGAAACGACCCTCAATCAAAGTTTCTTTTCAAGCTTTACCGTTCCACCCTCGTTCGAAGCCAGCGGCTTCGGACCCTCTTTCGGGTAGAAAGTGTAGGACAAGGTAACCGTGTGAATATCCTTGGATTCCACGGTCTTGGTAATTTCCGGATCGATGTAGAAGACGACCGGCATTTCAAGTTTTTCGCCCGGCTTCAAAACAGTCTCGTTGAAGCAGAAGCACTGTACCTTGTTGAAATAGGCGCCCGCCTCGCCCGGCGTCACGTTGAAGACCGCCTGACCGCGCTGCGGCTCGCTGGACTTGTTAACGGCAGTGAAATTGACCTGAATGGTCTCACCGATACGCGGGTTGACCTCGCGCTCAACCGGCTTGAACTCCCACTCCAGGCCGGGAGCGACATTGGCATCGAAGGTGACGCGCATCTTGCGGTCGAGAACGACGCTTGAGGCCTGTTCGACGCGCTGCGTCGTTCCGTTGTAGCCGGTGAACTGGCAGAACATCCTGTAGAGCGGAACGGCCGCATAGCTTGCGGCACCMATGCCCACGACGAAGGCAAGGCACATGAACACGACGGCGCCGTTGTTGCGCGGCTTTCTGGGCGTGCTTTGCATCTCGCTCATCTCACATGTGCCCCGACGCAAACTTCACGATAGTGATCGCGTAGAAAAGAATGACGAGGCCGGCAAGAACCAGGCCAAGGGCAACGTTGCGGTTGCGGCGCGACTTGCGCTGCGCATCGGTAAGCTTGATCGTATCCATCAGAACCAACCTCCGGTGTGGGAAACCAGCACGCCGGCCAGCCGATCGAACATCAGCGCAGAGAAGATCGCGAACAGGTAGAAAATCGAAAAGGCGAACATCTTCTTCGCGGGAACCATCTTCTGATCGCCATCCGGCATCCGCCAGACGGCGATGGAACAGTATACGAAGATCGCGCCGAGCGCTGCGGCGACGAGGCCGTAGCCGACGCTGGCGAAGCCGAGGACTGAAGGCAACACGGCGCAGACGGCCGTCAGAATGGCGTAGGCGACGATCTGATGTTTGGTGGTACGTTCGCCGGAGACGTTGGGCAGCATCGGCACGCCGACGGCCTCGTAGTCGCCCATCTTGAAGAGAGCGAGCGCCCAGAAATGCGCGGGCGTCCAGAGGAAAATGATCATGAAGAGCACGACGCTCTCGATCGGGACCGTGCCGGTGACGCAGGCCCAGCCGATCACAGGCGGAAACGCGCCGGCAGCGCCGCCGATGACGATGTTCTGCGGCGTCGAGCGCTTCAGCCACATCGTATAGATCACCGCGTAGAAGAAGATGGTGAAGGCGAGGATCGACGCAGACAGCCAATTGACGGCAAGCCCCAGGATCGTCACCGCGAAGCAGGACAGAACCAGGCCGAAGGCGAGCGCTTCGCTCGGGGCAATGCGCCCGGCCGGAATGGGGCGCTTGGCAGTGCGGGTCATGATGGCGTCGATGTCGGCATCGTACCACATGTTCAGCGCACCCGAGGCACCCGCACCGACTGCGATGCAAAGGATGGCGATCAGGCCGATGACCGGGTTGATGTGGCCCGGCGCCAGTACCAGGCCGGCAAATGCCGTGAAAACCACGAGCGACATGACCCGCGGCTTCAGAAGTTCGAAATAATCGCGCGCGCTTGCTTCCGACAGGCGAAACTCGCTGTCGCGTGCAAGAGCTTTGCGATTGCCGATGACTGTCATTATCTCGTCCTGCAAACTTGAAGGCGACCGCCGCACTCTAGCATGCGGCGATCGCAATTTCTCGCATCCTACTTGATGCGCGGGAGCTGTTCCCACTGGTGATACGGCGGCGGTGACGACAGCTGCCATTCGAGCGTCGTTGCGCCCTCACCCCACGGATTGTCGCCGGCGACGCGCTTCTTGGCGAACGCCTCGAACACGCAGACCAGGAAGATCAGCACGCCGACAGCGGAGATGTAGGAGCCGATTGAGGACACGTAGTTCCAGCCGGCAAACGCATCGGGGTAGTCGATATAGCGGCGCGGCATGCCTGCGAGGCCGAGGAAGTGCTGCGGGAAGAACACCAGGTTGACGCCGATGAACATGACCCAGAAGTGCAGCTTGCCGAGGAACTCGCTGTACATGTAGCCGGACATCTTCGGGAACCAGTAGTACCAGGCGGCGAAGATGGCGAAGACGGCGCCGAGCGACAGAACGTAGTGGAAGTGAGCCACGACGTAATAGGTGTCATGCAGCGAGCGGTCGAGGCCGGCGTTGGCGAGCTGGACGCCCGTGACGCCGCCGACGGTGAACAGGAAGATGAAGCCGATCGCCCAGATCATCGGCGTACGGAAGGTGATGGAGCCACCCCACATCGTCGCGATCCAGGAGAAAATCTTCACGCCGGTCGGAACGGCGATGACCATCGTTGCGAAGACGAAGTAGCGCTGCGCGTCGAGCGACAGGCCGACCGTGTACATGTGGTGCGCCCACACGACGAAGCCGACGGCGCCGATCGCGACCATGGCGTAGGCCATGCCGAGGTAGCCGAAAACCGGCTTCTTCGAGAAGGTCGAGATGATGTGGCTGACGATGCCGAAGCCGGGCAGGATCAGGATGTACACTTCCGGGTGACCGAAGAACCAGAACAGGTGCTGGTATAGGATCGGATCGCCGCCGCCTTCAGGCGAGAAGAAGGCCGTGCCGAAGTTGCGGTCTGTCAGCATCATAGTGATGGCGCCAGCGAGAACCGGCAGCGACAGGAGCAGCAGGAACGCGGTGATCAGCACGGACCACGCAAACAGCGGCATCTTGTGCAGCGTCATGCCCGGTGCGCGCATGTTGAGGATGGTGGTGATGAAGTTGATCGCACCGAGGATCGAGGACGCACCGGCGATGTGGAGCGCAAAGATCGCAAGGTCGACGGCCGGACCCGGCGTTCCCGTGCTGGAGAGCGGCGGATACATCGTCCAGCCGCCGCCGGCGCCGTATGCGCCTGCCGGGCCCTCGACGAACATCGACATGATGAGCAGCAGGAAGGCCGGAACGATAAGCCAGAAGGAGATGTTGTTGAGGCGCGGGAATGCCATGTCCGGTGCGCCGATCATGATCGGCACCATCCAGTTGGCAAAACCGCCGATCATCGCAGGCATGACCATGAAGAAGATCATGATCAGCGCGTGAGCGGTCGTGAACATGTTGAACATCTGCTTGGCGCCGTCGATGGCGGCGTCACCTTCGTAGCCGTAGACCATGGCTGCCAGACCGTGGAAGATCTGGATGCCCGGCTCCTGCAGCTCCATGCGCATGGCGACAGAAAGCGCGCCGCCGATGATGCCGGCGATGATCGCGAAGATCAGGTAGAGCGTGCCGATGTCCTTGTGGTTCGTCGAAAAGAACCAGCGATTGATGAAGCTCGGCTTGTGCGAGTGGTCATGGTGGTCGTCATGGGCATGAGCGCCATGAGAGTGATCATGCAAATGATGATCGTCGTGTGCGGAAGGTCCAGCCATAGTCCCGTTCCCTCTTCCCTTACTGTGCGACGTTTTCGGCAACATCAACGGTCTTTGCGGGACCATCGGTTGCAGCGATGAGTGCCTTGTAGGCTCCGGGCAGGTCGGCAGCGGCAGCGGTCAGCCACTGCTTGTACTTGTCCTCGGAGACGACGCGAATGGCGATCGGCATGAACGCATGGTCCTTGCCGCAGAGCTCGGAACACTGGCCGTAGAAGAGACCTTCGCGTTCGGCCTTGAACCAGGTTTCGTTCAGACGTCCCGGAACGGCGTCGATCTTGACGCCGAAGGACGGCATTGCGAATGCATGGATGACGTCGGTCGGAGCGGCGGTCACGAGGACGCGCACGGTCTTGTTGACAGGCAGCACAAGCTCGTTGTCGACAGTCAGAAGACGCGGATAGATCGCCTTGTCTTCCTTACCGGCCGCAGCGCGATCCTGATCCTTGAGCAGGAAGGAATCGAAGGCGAGTGGACTGTCGCCGGTGCCTTCATATTCGTAGTTCCACTGCCACTGGGTCGCGGTCGCCTTGATGGTCACATCAGGATTTTCCGGCAGCGTGAGCTGGGCGGTCAGCAGGTTGAAGGAAGGAACGGCCAGGAACAGAAGAACCAGAACCGGTCCCACGGTCCAGGCGACTTCGATCAGCGTGTTGTGGCTCGTCTTGGAAGGCACCGGGTTCGCGCTGGCGCGAAACTTGAAACAGACGACGAGAATAAGGACCAGAACGAAGAGCGTGATCGGAACGATAAACCACAAAGTATACTGTTCGAACCAATGAATGTCCCGCATGATCGGCGTGGCCGCCGGTTGCAAGGTCGCCTGCCAAGGCGTCGGCTGGTCGGCATAACTGCCGGAAGCAAAAAGCAGACAGACCAGCGCGGTCAGAGCTGCATAAGCCTTCTTAATCACGTTTATATCTCCCTCGAGCGCTGATCTGCGTAAAATGCGTGCAGAATCCTTGCCATCTTCTGCGCTTCAAACCACAGTTTGGCATCCGCCGCAACAGGCCAAAGCATTTGTCTGTGCGGCATTTTTGCCTGAAGACGCATTCCTCCAAGCACAACGAAACGTTCCATCTTTTTCGTCATGATACGGAAAAGACGGCCGCAGGCCAGTCAACGGCGGCAACATTCTTGGGCAAAGGTCCCATTTCCGCCGTAGTCCCCCGCTTTTGAGCGGGTGGGGCTTTTCATTTTGGATGCCGGGCCCCAACTTAGCGGCACTGATTCGAACTGCAGAGGTTTTCATGGGTTTCCGTTCCCTCGCACGGCCATTTGTGCTGACAGCGTGCATTGCGGCCGCAGCGACTGCTCCCGCTTTCGCCCAGCAGCAACCTGCGCCGGCGCAACCCGCCCCCGTCCCCACAGCACCTGCGACGCAGGCAACGCCCGGACAAACGCAACCGCAGGCGCCCGGCACCGTCAAGTCGAACCATGGCGCATGGTCGGTTGTGTGCGACAAGCCTGCCGGTGCTTCGGCGGAGCAGTGCGCGCTGATGCAGAACGTCATTGCCGAAGACCGGCCCGAAGTCGGCCTCTCCGTCGTCGTGCTGAAGACCGCCGACCGCAAGTCGAAGATCCTGCGCGTGCTTGCACCTCTCGGCGTGCTGCTGCCGAACGGGCTTGGCCTCAATGTCGACGGCAAGGATATCGGCCGTGCCTATTTCGTCCGCTGCTTCGCCGACGGCTGCTATGCCGAAGTCGTGCTTGAAGACGAGCTGTTGAAGACCTTCCGTAGCGGCGCCAGCGCCACGTTCATCGTCTTCCAGACACCGGAAGAAGGCATCGGTATTCCCGTCGATCTCAAGGGTTTTGCCGAAGGCTACGACGCCCTGCCCTGATCGTCTCCATTTCTGGGCTTGCTCGAACCGTCCCCGGGACCTACATCGGCTGAAAGCATTCCTGCTTCAGCGGAGCATAAAGATATGAACACCGATCTCCTTACGCTTTTCGACGCTGACGAAGCGAAGATGCGCGCGCTCGTCGCCGAAGCGCTTTCGGGCGCCGATGACGGCGAACTTTACATCGAGCACGCCCAGGCAGAATCGCTGATGTTCGACAACGGCCGCCTGAAGGGCGGAAGCTTCAACACCGAGCAGGGTTTTGGCCTGCGTGCTGTTGCCGGAGAAGCCGTTGGATATGCACATGCCGGCGATCTCTCGGTGGCGGCGCTCAAGCGCGCCGCCGACGCAGTCGGCGCGGTGACGCGCGGCTATTCCGGCAGCTATGCCGCCGCACCCCAGCGCACCAACAAGAAGCTCTATTCGGACGAAAACCCGATCGGCTCCCCGACCTTCGAGGAGAAGGTGAAGGTGCTTCAGGACATCGACGCCTATCTGCGCGGCAAGGACGACAAGGTTCGGCAGGTGACGGCATCCGTCGCCGCAGGCTGGCAGGTGGTCGACATCCTGCGTGCCGATGGACACCGCGTCCGCGACATCCGGCCGATGACGCGCATCAACATCTCCGTCATGGTCGGCGAAGGCGAGCGGCAGGAAACCGGTTCCTATGGCAGCGGCGGCCGCATCGGCTTCGGCGATTTCATTGCCGAGGGCAGCTGGCGGCATGGCGCCGATGAGGCGCTGCGCCAGGCGCTCGTCAATCTCGAAGCAATCGAAGCGCCTGCGGGCACGATGGACGTCGTGCTCGGCTCCGGCTGGCCAGGCGTCATGCTGCACGAAGCGGTCGGCCATGGGCTGGAAGGCGACTTCAATCGCAAGAAGACATCGGCATTCGCGGGCCTGCTCGGCCAGATGGTCGCAGCCCCCGGCGTGACCGTCGTCGACGACGGCACGATCGACAACCGTCGCGGCTCGATCACCATCGACGACGAAGGCACGCCTTCGGCCTACAACGTGCTGATCGAAGACGGCAAGCTCGTCGGCTACATGCAGGACCGGCAGAACGCGCGGCTCATGGGCCTGAAGCCGACCGGCAACGGCCGCCGGCAGGGCTATGCCCACGTGCCGATGCCGCGCATGACCAACACCTACATGCTCGGCGGCGACAAGACGCCGGAAGAGATCATCGCCTCCGTAAAGAAGGGCATCTATGCCGTCTCCTTCGGCGGCGGCCAGGTGGACATCACTTCGGGCAAGTTCGTCTTCGGCTGCACCGAGGCCTACCTGATCGAGAACGGCAAGATCGGCGCGCCGGTCAAGGGCGCGATGCTGATCGGCAACGGACCCGACGCGATGAAGCGCATTTCGATGGTCGGCAACGACATGAAGCTCGACACCGGCATCGGCAACTGCGGCAAGGCCGGCCAGTGGGTCCCGGTCGGCGTCGGCCAGCCGCATCTGAGGATGGATCAGGTGACAGTCGGCGGAACCAAGGCGTAGTGCGCCCGTTCGGCCTGATGGCCATCGGCGGAAAATTCCACCAGCCGGCTATCCGGGCGGCCTTCAGGCTACCCTTCGTCCGGCCCGAACAGCCACTTGCGCCTGATGGCGGCCGGGAGATCCAGTTGGTTCCTGTGGGCGAACAGCAGGATGTGCCCGAGCACGTCGGCCGTCTCGTCCGCAAGATCGCGTGACATTTCCTCGTCGGAGCGACCCTTGCGGCGGCCTCGGCCGCTGATGCGGTTCCAGGCCTGGGTGAGCTCGCCAATTTCTTCCTGAAGCTTCAGCAAAAACCAGTCGTCATCGCGCTCTATGCCGTTCGCCTGCGCATAAGCCCGGGACGCCAGCTCAAATTTCCAGGCGAGTTCATGCAGCATGTCGTTCTCCTTTTGTTTGCGAAGGAGAACGCTGATTCCCGGACTGAGTCCAGACCGCTCAGCCGTGATCGGGGAGAAGCATGCAGTCGTAGGAGCGCTGCCTCAGTGCGTCGCAGGCCGACGTTGCGGCCTCGCGGCTCTGGAACCCGATGAAGCGGGCCCGGTAGATCTTGTTGGTGCCCTTGCCGACAGCTTCCGTATAGGGTGACGCGGTCTTCAGCGCCGCGCCGCCTTCGGATTTGGCCAGCGCCAGCAGTGCGCGCGCGGCATCAGCGCTTGGAGCCGCGGAAATCTGGATCTGCCAATCGCCTGACGACGATGCAGCACCCCCAAGCGGCTGGGCTGCGGGCTTGCCGATGTTCGCCATTTCCTCAATCGCAGAGGGCCGCTCCATCGGCACGGCGCTGTCGCTCAAGTAGCCCAACGCCCTTGGAGCCAAATCGTCCGAACGCGGCGCGGTTGCCGGGACCGGGAGGTCGCTCGCCTCGGCAGCAGAGGCAACCTCGACAGGCTGGCGCGCATTGACACTGGCCACCAGCTTGGCGCCGCCCGAAGAGGAGGCCCGGCCCAGGTACTTGTCGAGCAGGACTGCCATCTTGTCGTCGCGGCTGCGGGCCGTGCGGCCGCCGAGCACGACGCCGACAACGCGCCGGTTTCCATCCTTGACGGCGCTGACGAGGTTGAAGCCGGAGGCGTTGGTATAGCCGGTCTTGATACCGTCCATGCCCTGGTAGCGGTACATCAGGTTGTTGTGCCCGCGGATCGTCTTGCCACGGAAAGTGAAACTCGACGTGGAGAAGAGGCGGTACTCGCTCGGATAGTTCCGCATCAGGGCGATGGCGAGGGTGGACATGTCGCGGGCGGTCGTCAACTGACGGGCGTCTGGCAGGCCTGAAGCATTATAGAAAGTCGTGCGGCTCATGCCGAGCTGGCGAGCCTTCTGCGTCATCATGCGCGCAAAATTGCTTTCCGATCCGCCGAGCGTCTCGCCCATCGCGGCAGCTGCATCGTTCGCGGACTTGGTGATCATTCCGAGGACCGCTTCTCGAACCGTAATGGTGCCGCCAGCGCGCACGCCGAGCTTCGTAGGCGGCCGCGAAGCCGCATATTTCGACACCGTGATCGGCGTATTCCAGTTGATTTTGCCGCGGCTCATGGCCTCGAACGTCATATAGATCGTCATCATCTTCGTCAGCGACGCGGGATGGTTCAACTCGTCGGCATTTTCGGAGGAGAGAACCTTGCCAGTTCTGGCGTCGAGGATCAGGGAGGCACTGCCCGCCATCGCCATCAAAGGCGCCGCAACGACGAGCGTTGCGGTCAGAAACGCGGCCACCAGCTTATTCATGCACTTCCCCTCAGAGATCGAACGACATCCGTCGCCCGGAATTGTCCCGTTCCGCTACAGAAGGCCCAATGTGGCGCGACATTGCGGCAACTAGTATTATTTTTGACAAGTTTTATCCTTCATAGTGAAAGAACGGTAAAGGCGCCACGCGAAAAGTCAGTATTCAGTAAGACTTAACCTCGCGCCTGCTAGTTTCCGCGCTCAACGGAACCGGAAGATGGGGCGGAGATGACGGCGAGCGCCAGAATGCTTGCGAGGCGAATCGCCATTACCGGCGGGCTGGAGGCTGCAAATCTGCTGCGCGCGGCGGGTCTGATGCGCGGTGCCCGCGGTCGCGGCGCGATTTTCACGCTCCATCATGTTCGCCCTGGTGAAACAACACCCTTCGCGCCCAATGCTCACCTGGAGATCACGCCGGACTTTCTCGACGCCGTGCTCACGCAGTTGAAGGCAGACGGCTATCGGTTCGTGGCGCTTGGCGATATTCCCGCCCTGTTGTCGGAGCCTGCGCCGAAGCAACCCTTCGCCGCCTTCACGCTGGATGACGGTTACCGGAACAACCTCGTCTATGCGCTGCCGATCTTCGAGCGCCACCGGGCGCCTTTCACCATCTTCGTGTCCAAGGGCCTGGCAGAACGCACCCACACGATCTGGTGGGAGACGCTGGCAGCCCTTCTGCGAAAGGAGGAAACGCTCGGCTTCGATTTCGGCGGTGGGAACGAGATCGTCGATCTTGCAACGGCCGCCACCAAGCACCGCGCTTTTGGGCGCTTTGCACAGTATCTGCATCGAAACGACGAGGCAGCGGCCGTTCTGGAGATCGATCGCCTCGCGCGAGACCATCAGCTCGATCCCGTCGAGATCGTCGATGACCTCGTCATGGGTCCTGCGGAGCTCAATCTGCTGGATGCCAGCCCGCTGGCCTCCCTCGGCGCCCACACGGTCAGCCACCGCGCCGTTTCGCGCCTCGCCGATGCGGAGGTCCGTGCGGAGATGGAAGCGTCCTGCGAGTACGTTGCCACAATTGCCGGCACGCGACCCCGGTCCTTCGCCTATCCCTATGGAACGCGGGAAGCGGTCACCCGACGCCAGGCGGAGATCGCCCGCGACCTCGGCTTCATGATCGCCGTCACGACGCAACCCGGCGTGGTGGCGCAGCGCTCGCTTTCAAGCATCACCTACCTGCCCAGGCTTTCGATCAACGGTCTCTATCAAAAGGCCCGCTACGTCTCGGGCCTGGCCTCAGGCATCCCCTTGAAGTTCATGGGCAACGGATGACGAAGGCACCGGCGGCCCTGATCTCTCTCAAGACCTAGGGATACATCCGCACCTTCGACCAATCACCGTCCGGCGAGGAACGGCGAAATTCGATGCGGTCATGAAGGCGGAATTTCTGGTCCTTCCAGAATTCGATGGAAACCGGCCGGATGCGGAAGCCCGACCAGTGCGCGGGACGCGGAATTTCGCCGATCGCGTAACGGGCCGTGTATTCGGCAACGGCTTTTTCCAATGCGAACCGGCTTTCGAGCGGTCGCGACTGCTTTGATGCCCATGCACCGATGCGGCTGCCGCGGGCACGCGTCTTGAAGTAGGCGTCGGCCTCCTCGTCGGTGACAATATCCACAGGGCCACGCAGGCGAACCTGCCGGCGCAGCGTCTTCCAGTGGAAGCACATGGCCGCTTTTTTCTGTCCGAGGACTTCGCGGCCTTTCTGACTCTCGAAATTCGTGTAAAACACGAAACCGTCTTGATCGAATCCTTTAAGGAGAACCATGCGGACATTGGGAAGGCCGTTCTCGTCGACCGTCGCAAGCGCTACCGCATTCGGGTCATTGATCTCGGAGGCTTCCGCCTCTTTCAGCCAATCGGCGAAGAGATCGAACGGTTCGTTTCGCTCGGTGAAGTCACCGCTTGTTAACTCATTTGCCGACATATTAGCTCAAATGCCCCGGGTTTATTCGAAGATTGCCCAGCTTTACGCTACTGGACAGGACGCAGGGTGGAAGTCATAGCAAAGTCAGATCGTGATACAAAGGGTCTGCTGCGGCAATGCGCGGCCTTCTGCGTTGTCGGCATGGCTGTGTTCTCCCTCTCCGGCTGCGTCTCCAGCGGGCTCGACATGTTCAGCAGCAGCAAGGTCGACCGCTCGGTCGCGACAGGCACCGTGCCGCAGCCTGCGCCGACCAGCGATTCGATTTCGGACGAGATGACCGTCGGCAATGCGGTGACATCGGCCGACATCCAGAGACTGGAAGGACGCCCTCTCCCCTGGGCGAACGCGTCGACCGGCAGTGCCGGGGTCATCGATACGATCGTCGAGAACAGCGACGCGGGTCAGGTCTGCCGCCAGTTCCGCACCACCCGCCATTCCTATGTCGGCATCTCGAAATTCTACGGCAGGACCTGCCTCGTCGGCGGCGGTAACTGGCAACTGTTGAGCTTCCAGCCCGAAAGCTGAGCAAGCCCGTCGCGCGTCCTTAACGCCCCCTGCCATTTTACTTCGAAATTTAGCAAAACAATAACCATCCGGCATGAAACCGCCGCTCGTCCCCCCGTGCAATAAGGACTGATTAGCAACTTTACCGGAGGATCATTCGCAAAGTCCGTTCATTTTTCTTCTTGGGAAGCGAACCTGAACGCACCAAATGAGTTGTAAGTGGGCTTCGGGGTGCTGGACAAAGGACAAGCACACCGCATTGGAACACCGGCGGTTTGAAACATGCGCGATCCTTACAAGATACTGGGCGTCAAGCGCGACGCGGGGCAGGACGAAATCAAGGCGGCTTGGCGCAATATGGCCAAGGCTGTGCACCCCGATCACAATCAGGGTGATCCGACGGCGGGCGCGCGCTTCGCGGAGATCGGCCGTGCCTATGACACGCTGAAGGACCCCAAGAAGCGCGGTCTCTTCGACAACGCCCTGCGCATGGCGGAAGCAAAACAGAACGGAAACACTATCATGCAGCAGCGCCAGGCAGCCCGCGAAGCTGCGATGCGCGCAAAGGCGGCGCAGGCAAACGCCGAGCGCGTGATGGAAGAACTAACCCGAGCGGCGGCGCAAAAGGCAGCAGCCGATGCAGCCAAGCAGCAGCAGGCCCAGCAACAGCATAGCGGCACCGCCGAACCCGCCGAGGAGATGATCGAGCGGATCTTCGGGGCACAAGCGCGCACGGCAAGTGCCGGCGGCCGGGCTCATGGTTTTGCTGCAGGCACGACAAGGCGTCCCGAGACCGAGGCGTCGAACGCCGAAGCACAGAGCGAGCCGGCGCGGGATGGAGAGCCGACCGCTGAGGAAACAGCTGCCGCGGCGTCTGCAATTCTGCAACCACTCAGCCTGCTGACATCGCTTGTTCGCCGTTTCACAGGCAGCGCTCCCGCACCCGAAAAGGCGCCGGACCAGATCGCCACCGCAACGGTGACCATCGACGAAATCCTGAAGGGAAGCTGGGTGAGCGTCGATCTCGGCGAAGGTCGCGAAGCGGGCTTTGCGCTGACATCTGGCACGGCGGAAGGTCATCAGGTGCGGCTCAAGGGCCAGGGGCACAAGCTCGCCGGCATGCAGCGCGGGGATGCCGTCATCAACATCCACATTGCGCCGGATGCGCGCTTCACGGTGGACGGCTTCGACCTGCACACGGTCCTGCCGGTGACGATCGAGAACGCCGTTCTCGGCACAGAGGCACACATCAATGGGCCGAACGGCTCACTGACGGTGACAGTTCCCGCCTGGTCCGGTTCCGACAAGACGATCCGAATCCCAGGTCACGGACTCGCCAGCGGCGACGGCGGCAAGGGTGATCTTGTCGTGGAGCTGCGTATAATTCTGTGGGAAAAGCCTGACGCCAAGGTGACGGATCTCATGCGAAGCATGAAGAATGGGCTGTTTCTGTGAAATTTTGGTGACAAGAGCACCCTTTGTTACGTTCCCTAACAGTTGATGATTGCTGCTAATCTTGAACCGATTAGCAGCCTATGCCATAGGCAGGGCCGATCAATTTCCTTAGGGGGCGAAATATGGCTCAGGCATCAGGCCTCATGTCAGGCAAACGCGGCGTCATCATGGGCGTTGCCAACAATCGTTCGATTGCGTGGGGCATTGCCAAGGCTGTTCATGCACAGGGTGCCGAAATCGCGTTTACTTATCAGGGCGATGCACTGAAGAAGCGGGTTGAGCCGCTGGCGGCCGAACTCGGCGGCATGCTTGCTGGCCACTGTGATGTCAGCGATGAAGCATCGATCGACGCGGTTTTCGACAATATCGAAAAGACGTGGGGCAAGATCGACTTCATCGTGCATGCAATCGGCTTTTCCGACAAGGACGAACTGACCGGCCGCTATGTCGACACGACGGCCGACAACTTCGCCAAGACCATGCAGATCTCGGTCTATTCCTTCACCTCGGTCGCACGCCGCGCCGAGAAGCTGATGACGGACGGCGGCTCGATGCTGACGCTGACCTACTACGGCGCCGAGAAGGTCATGCCGAACTACAACGTCATGGGCGTCGCGAAGGCCGCGCTTGAGGCGAGCGTCAAGTATCTGGCCGTCGATCTCGGACCGAAGAACATCCGCGTCAATGCGATTTCAGCGGGTCCCATCAAGACGCTCGCGGCGTCCGGCATCGGCGACTTTCGCTACATCCTGAAGTGGAACGAGTACAACGCGCCGCTGCGCCGCACCGTGACGATCGAAGAAGTGGGCGATGTCGGCCTCTACATGCTGTCGGATCTCTCGCGTTCGGTCACAGGTGAAGTTCACCATGCCGACAGCGGCTACCATGTCATCGGCATGAAGGCTGTGGACGCGCCGGATATTTCCGTCATAAAGGACTGATCGCACTCCTCTACTGCGTCGTGCTCGCGGCCCCTCCCCCACGCGACAGCGATTCGGGGGCCGTGCGCGCCAAACGGAGCCGATCATTGCTTATCTACGTCATCCGACACGGCCAGACAGATTGGAACGCGGAGCGCCGCCTGCAGGGACAGAAGGATATTCCGCTGAATGCCATCGGCCGCGAGCAGGCCCGGCAAAACGGCCTCGACCTTGCCGAGATCCTGAAGGTCGAGGCTATTCCCTTCGAATTCGTTGCAAGTCCGCTCGGCCGCACCCGCGCCACCATGGAAATCATGCGCGCGGCGATGAACCTGCCCGCGCAGAATTACCGCACCGACGAGCGACTGGTGGAGGTTTCCTTCGGCGACTGGGAAGGCCACACGGTCAAGGAATTGAAAGCCACGGTCCGTGATCGCATCGTCGAGCGCAATCTCAACAAATGGGACTTCATTCCACCGGGCGACGATGCCGAAAGCTACGAAATCATGTCGTGGCGTGTCGCCTCATGGCTGAATTCCGTCGAGCGACCCACAGTCTGCGTCACGCATGGCGGCGTGATCCGGAGCCTTTTCCGGACGATCGCCGATGTGCCCAAGAACGAAGCCGCGGAAGGCGAAATTCCGCAGGATCGTATTCTGAAGATCGAAACCAGGGATAGGCTGATAGGCTGGATCTGACCCGCCTTTTACTAGACGATATCGCCTTACTGGACGATATCTAGGTCGTTTATGACGCGCTTGCCGTCCACTTCGGTATAGAAGACGATAACCTTGACGCCGGCCTTCAGCCCTTCGAAATTGAATTCCTCGGAAGCCTGATAGGTCTTTCCGTCATCGAGAGTGAGGCTGAGGTTGGCCATGTCGACCTTCTTGATCGTCGCCTCCACGTCCGCGCTCTCGGCAAAGCCGCTGATCGGCGAAAGGAAGCTCGCTGTGGCCAGAAGCGTAGCTACTACAAAGCGCATKACGACATTCCTTCGAAAACGCGACTCAAACATCCAATTGCGCACAGATAACCTCCCGAATATGGCGAAAGTTGCCCTGAAGAGTGACCTTCCGCGCCCAATTGATGAATAGCATTTTAACAAAAATCAACACTGTCCGTTAGCAAACTCGCCGCCGCCCGCTCGTCTCAAGGTGATCTCCGGGAAATCGTAAATTAACCGCTTCAATCTAAGGTCATTCCGAATAGGGGACCCTCATTTTGTCATTCCGCATCAACTACATCAGCACGTCAAGGCGCATTTTGCGGAATACATATGTCTCTATTTTGGTTTCCTGCCTTGTCGCAGTTGTTGTCGTTTGGGTCGGCTTCAGCCTCGACCGTGCCAATACTGCGGCTCACCTTCGAGAATCGACCATTCGTACGGAGAACGAGACGAACCTCATCCGCGCGCGCGTGATGGCACAGATCAACATGGACATCACGGTCGTCCGCGATCTCGCCAATATGGTGGCGGTCAATTCCAGCGTGAACGCCGAGGAGATGGAGCGCCAGATAAACTGGCTGCTGATCCAGAATCCTCACTTCATGCGGATTGCCATTGCCCCCGACTTCATCGTTAATTCGGTCTTTCCGTCGCCGACGGCACAGGCGCGGCTCGGAAAGGACGTGCGCGCGGCGATGTTTGCGCACCAACCTGCCGCGCGCAACACAAGCAATCAGCAGGCACGCTTCTACGGTCCGATCGGAAACCCCGACGGCAAGGAGGTCTTTGCGATATTCTTCCCCGTCTTTGTCAAGGAAGAGGGACAGCGTCGCGTCTGGGGAGCCGTCGAGGTCGCGATCGACGCCGACATGTTCTACCGGAACACCGGGCTGAAGCCGGCGCGCAACGCCGAGAACGAGGAAAAGTATCCTCACCTCGATCACCTGCAGATCGCGGTTCGCGACCTGGTCACCGCCGATGGGGCAACCGCTCCTTTCTTCGGTTCACCGGAAGTGCTGGCACAGCAGCCGCTGACACGGAAGATCGGATTTGCGGGAGGACACTGGGAGATCGCGGCCGTACCGAAGACCGGCTGGGATGCCGTTCCGGAGAACCAGCTCTCCCTGCGTCTGATCATTCTTGCGGCCGGATGCGTCACGATCGTACCGATCTTCTTTGCAACATTGCTGCTCGGCGAGCGCAACCGCAACATTGAGCAATTGGAGAAGCGCGAAGCGACGCTTCTGGAGCTGTCGCAGCGGCTCGATCTGGCGCTGGATTCATCGAACATCGGGATCTGGGAGCTGCACGATGGTGGGCGCACCCTGTATTGGGACAGCCGCGCCTCCACGCTGCACGGCCGGCCACCGCTGGACGGCGGCCATTCCATCGATGACTGGCTTGGCTCGATCGTTCCCGAAGACCACGGCACTGCGAAAGTGCACCTGCTCAACGAGGATGCCTCCGGCTCGTCGTACACGGCGCAATACCGGATTCGCCTCGCAAACGGCAATCTTCGGCACTTGCGCTCGGTCGGCTCCGCCTACACGGATGCAGCTGGCGCCAACAAGACCATCGGCATCGTATGGGATGTGACTGCCGATGCGGAGGCGGCCGATACGCTGCGAAAGGCGAAGGATACGAGCGACATCAAGAACGCGGAACTGGAACTGGCGCTCGACGAACTCTCCCATCGCGAAGCCGAACTCGCCGAACTCTCAGGCAAGCTCGACCTGGCGCTCGACTCCTATCAGTGCGGCATCTGGGAAGCGACCCTCGGCGACGAGGGTGGCTCTATATGGGATGAACGGATGCACGAGCTCTATGGACTTGCACCGCGGACGGGCTTCATGACCGAGCCGACATGGCTGTCGTGCATCATTCCGGAAGACCGGCCACTGGCGATAGAAAGCGCCCGGCATTTCGAGCGGATCGGCGACACGCACACGCTCATCTGCCGCGTGCCGGCGGACAACGGAACGGTGCGCTACGTCCGCTCCACCGGCAAAGTCCACCAGACGCCAAGCGGTCAGTTGAAAATCATCGGCGTCGCCTTCGACATCACCGAAGACGCGCTGATGACGGCGCAGCTCAAAGCCGCCAAGGACGAGGCGATCGCCAAGAATATCGAGCTCGAACTTGCCAAGAACCGCATCGAGCACAATTCGTTGCACGATCCCCTGACCGGGCTCGCCAATCGCCGCAAGCTGGATATGGCACTCGAAAACCTGACCCAGGACGGCAGAAGCGGACGGCAGAAATTCGCGATCCTTCACATCGATCTCGATCGTTTCAAGGATATCAACGATACGCTCGGCCACGCGGCGGGCGATGCTATGCTCGTCCACGCGTCGCAAGTCCTGTCGAGGAACCTCAGAGCCGACGACATCGTCGCGCGTATCGGGGGCGACGAGTTCGTCATCCTTGCCGACAATGCCAGCGATGCGGAGATGTCAGGGCTGTCGGGGCGGATCATCGAGCAAATGCGCCAGCCTGTCGACTTCCAGGGCTTCGGATGCCGCTGCGGCGTCTCGATCGGCATCGCCCTTGCGAACGGTATGCATGTCGACGCCCGGAAGGTCCTGATCAATGCCGATATCGCGCTCTACCGCGCCAAGAGCCAGGGCCGCAACCGCTACCAGTTCTTCAATCACAACCTGCAGGCAGACATCATCAACAACAAGCGGCTGGCGGACGAAATCCTGTCCGGCATCGAGAACAACGAGTTCACGGCGTGGTATCAGCCTCAGTTCAGCGCGCAGACCATGCGGCTGACCGGTGTCGAGGCACTGGTGCGATGGCAGCACCCCGTCAAGGGTTTGCTGACGCCCGACAAGTTCCTTAAAGTCGCCGAGGAGATCAACGTCATGCAGACCCTCGACCGCATCGTTCTGGAAACGGCACTGAAGGACAAGATGCGCTGGGCGGCGCTCGGCGTTTCCATTCCCAAGGTCTCGGTCAATGTTTCAGCGCGACGCCTGCACGACGAAAGCCTCATCGAATCTCTGCGCAACCTGCAGATCCGGCCAGGAGAGATATCGTTCGAACTCGTGGAGTCCATCTTTCTCGATGAAAGCGAGGACATTGCCGCGCACAACCTTGACCGCATCAAGGCGCTCGGAATCGACATCGAGATCGACGACTTCGGCACTGGGCACACCTCGATCGTCAGCCTGCTGAAGCTGAAGCCGAAGCGGCTGAAGATCGACCGGCAGCTCGTGCAGCCGATCGTGACCTCGCAGCAGGAACGGGCGCTTGTCAGCTCGATTATCGACATTGCCCGCTCGCTCGGCGTCGAGACCGTCGCGGAGGGTGTCGAGACCGCCGCCCATGCCACCCTGCTCAATGAACTCGGCTGCGATCTGCTGCAGGGCTACGCCTTCTCGCGCCCCCTTTCCTTCCACGACTTCACGGCGGTCGCTATCGGGACCGCCTGGCGGATGGCGTCGTAAGCCGACTGTTCTCAATTTGAGGAAACAGCATTTCCTCAAAGTGGCGATTTCGCGCAAAGAAAGGCGTTTGCCGCCGCTGTTTTTTGGCCTATGAGTGTCGCGCCTTTCAAGAGAATGACGCGGCCGGTGACGACCGGCTGGCGCGATCCGGTCGGAACATATGTCGCACAATACATTCGGTCACCTTTTTCGCGTAACCACCTGGGGCGAAAGCCACGGACCGGCGCTCGGCTGCGTCGTCGACGGCTGCCCTCCCGGCCTGCGCTTCAAGCTCGAAGACCTGCAGGTCTGGCTCGACAAGCGCAAGCCAGGCCAGTCGCGCTTCGTGACGCAGCGGCGCGAGGACGATCTCGTCAAGGTTCTATCTGGCGTGATGCTTGACGCCGACGGCGAGACGATGATCACGACAGGCACGCCGATCTCGATGTTGATCGAGAACACCGACCAGCGCTCCAAGGACTACGGCGAAATCGCCCGCCAGTATCGTCCCGGGCACGCCGACTATACCTACGATCTGAAATACGGGATCCGCGACTATCGTGGCGGCGGGCGTTCGTCGGCCCGCGAAACGGCGGCGCGCGTCGCAGCCGGCGGCATCGCCCGCCTCGTCGCGCCCGGCGTCACCGTGCGCGGCGCGCTCGTGCAGATCGGCAAGCACAAGATCAACCGGCAGAACTGGGACTGGGCGCAGGTCGACAAGAACCCGTTCTTCGCGCCCGATCCGGAAATCGTCCCGGTCTGGGAAGAGTATCTCGACGGCATCCGCAAGAAGGGGTCTTCGATCGGCGCCGTCGTCGAAGTCGTGGCCGAGGGCGTTCCGGCAGGGCTCGGCGCGCCGATCTACGGCAAGCTCGACCAGGATATTGCCTCGCTGCTGATGTCGATCAACGCCGTCAAGGGCGTCGAGATCGGCAACGGCTTCGAAGCCGCCGAAATCACCGGCGAGGAAAATGCCGACGAGATGCGGATGGGCAACGGCGGCACGCCGCTGTTTCTTTCGAACCATGCAGGCGGCATCCTCGGTGGCATCTCCACCGGCCAGCCGGTGATCGCGCGCTTCGCGATCAAGCCGACCTCCTCAATCCTCACCGAGCGGCAGTCGATCGACGCCGACGGCCGAAACGTCGATGTGCGCACCAAGGGCCGGCACGACCCGTGCGTGGGCATTCGCGCCGTGCCGATCGGCGAGGCCATGGTCGCCTGTGCCATCGCCGACCACTATCTTCGAGATCGCGGCCAGACCGGCCGGCAGAAATAGGAACGAACCATGCCTTATGACCAGAAGCGCGTCGTGGATGCGATCCGAGCCTTCGAGGCCGGCGAGATTGTCGTCGTCATGGACGACGACGACCGTGAAAACGAAGGCGACCTGATCGTCGCGGCGGTGCATTGCACGCCGGAGAAGATGGCCTTCATCGTTCGCCATACATCGGGGATCGTCTGCACCCCCATGCCAAAGGAAGAGGCCAAGCGGCTGAACCTCAACGCCATGGTTGCGGAAAACGATTCCGCCCATACCACGGCCTTCACCGTCACGGTCGACTTCAAGCACGGCACGACCACCGGCATTTCGGCCGATGACCGGACGCTGACCGTCCGCAACCTCGCCAATCCGAATGTCGGCCCGGCCGATTTCGTTCGCCCCGGCCACATCTTCCCGCTGATCGCACGCGAAGGCGGCGTTCTCATGCGCTCGGGCCACACTGAAGCGGCGGTCGATCTCTGCCGGCTCGCGGGCCTACCCCCGGTCGGCGTGATCTGCGAGCTCGTCAACGACAACGGCACCGTCACGCGCGGCCCCGAGGTCATCGATTTCGCGCAACAGCATGGCCTGAAGCTCGTCTCGGTCGCGGACCTCATCGCTTATCGCCAGCGCAAGGAAACGCTGATCGAACTCGGCACCAGCTTCGACATCGAAACGCCTTTCGGCAAGGCAAGGGCGCACACCTATTCGCTTCCCTGGGATCCGATGCAGCATCTCGCCGTCGTCTTCGGCGACATCCGCGACGGCATCGACATTCCCGTGCGCCTGCATCCGGAAAGCGTGGCCGAGGATATCTTCGGCAAGCGGCGCCCTGTCGATCAATACATGAAGCGGATCGCCGAGGAAGGCCGCGGCGTGATCGTCTATCTGCGTGAGGGATCGGTTGGCGTCGGGCATCACGACAACGGCAGGAAGGCGCGTTCACAGGGCCGCGAAGAACATGCCGAAGCGCAGAACCGCGAAAGCGAATGGCTGGAAATCGGCCTCGGCGCACAGATCCTGAAGGACCTCGGCGTCTCCTCAATCAAGCTGCTGACCAGCCGCGAACGGCACTATGTCGGGCTTGAGGGTTTTGGGATCAAGATCACCAAGACCGAGATCGGGTGAGGCTTCCCTTCTCCGCTTCGGAGAAGGTCACATGGAGGCGGCTACAATACCTCCCTCATTCCTGTGCTTGTCACAGGAATCCAGTGCGCCCAAGTCCTTGGGCGCGGGAGACCCCTTGGGTTTTAGCTGATCCATTCCTGTGACAAGCACAGGGATGAGGGTGCGCATCGCGGCTACCCTCGCCATCCATCCAAGTAGACAACCTTCTCGACACCGGAAAAACGCGCCAAGCGCTCCAGCTCGGCCCCCAGCCGGTCCAGCCGCCCGGCGGACGCCCGCACGCCCGGTTCCAGCCATAGCCGCTTGACGTCGAGGGTTCCGCGCTTGCGGTCGGCCTTCATGTCGATGCGGCCGATCAGCCTGTCGCCCTCCAGAAGCGGAAAGACGTAGTATCCGTATTCCCGCTTCGGTTCCGGCACGAAGATCTCGATGCGATAGAAGAAGCCGAAGAGGCGTTCGGTGCGGTTGCGGTCGCGGATCATCGGATCGAACGGGCTCAGCACGCGAATGCGGGCAGGCGCTTCGGGGTAGGTGTCGAGCGCCGGGAGGAAATCCGCAAAGGCAAGGGACAGCCGCGGCTTGCCGCCAAGTGCAGGCTCGACCAGCACCTCTGTCAGCTCATCGCGGTGCGCCGCCACCCAGGCCCTGGTCTCGTCGGGCGAGAGCAGATCCCAGAAAGCGGCGATCTCCCCATGGGTGGCAAAACCGAGGCGCGTCAGCGCGCTACGGCAGGCCCAGTCCACGAAAACCTCGCGGCTGACTTCCGGCTCGTGGAACTCGGCCGGAATGACACGCTCGACAAGGTCGTAGACCTTCTGGAAATTCAACCGCCCGGCAATGGCGAACTTGCCTGTGCGCCAGAAATATTCGAGCGCCGTCTTGTTCGGATGCCAGTTCCACCAGCCGCCGGAGACGTGGCCGTCCGCCTTGATCTCGCGGGCCATGATGGCGCCGTCCCGCTGTACGCGCTCGTAGGTCTCGTCGAACGCGTCCTCGAAGCCTTCGCCGCGCCACTTGCGCCAGCGCTCGACCAGCACCTCTTCCTCGTGGCGGAACTTGTGCTTCCAGTAGCGAAAGAACGCGCTCGGGACGATCGAGGCATCATGCGTCCAGTGTTCGAAGAGTGTGCCATCCTTCTCCAGCAGCGCGGTCAGGTGTTCGCGCCGGTAGGTCTGGTTGCGGGCAAAGAGGATCTGGTGGTGCGCGCGCTCTACCGTCTGGATGCTGTCCACCTGGACGAAGCCAATGTCATGGATGAGCTGGAGCAACCCCGGCTTGGTCAGGGCCCTGTTCGGCGGTGCGCTGAGACCCTGCTTGGCAAGGAACACGCGGCGAGCATCGGAATTCGAAATGAGATTCGTCATGGCTGACATCATAATCCGGAAAATGTTCCTAGCCACCCGTTATGGACGACCTTTCTCGGATCCCTTCCGGTCGGGCCGGATTTTCGTCTTTCAATATGGAGGTTTCGTTTATAGAACGGCGGTTTCAAGTCAGGGGGATCGATTGGATATCCGCTTCGAAGGCACTGGTGTCAGCTACGGAACGCGTGTGGCACTGCAACCGCTGACGCTCAGTCTCGCCGAAAGACGGATCGGCATCATAGGCCTCAACGGCTCCGGGAAGACGACATTTGCGCGGCTTATCAACGGACTGACGAAACCGACCACCGGACGCGTCATCGTCAACGGGCGTGACACGGCCGACGAGAAGGCCGTGCTGACCGATGTCGGCTTCATCTTCCAATCGCCGCAGAACCAGATCATCCTGCCTGTCGTGCGCGACGACATTGCGTTCGGCCTCAAAAGCCGAGGCTACACGAAGCCGGAGATCGAAGCGAAGGTGGAGGACGTGCTGCATCGCTTCAATGCCCGCCACCTTGCCGATCGCCGCGCGCACGAGCTTTCCGGCGGCGAACTGCAGCTGGCGGCCCTCTGCTCGGTCCTGGCAACAGGGCCGGACATCCTCATCCTGGACGAGCCGACCAACCAGCTCGATCTGCGCAACCGGGGCCTCGTGCAGGCCCTGATCGACGGCCTGCACGAGAACGCCATCGTCATAACCCACGATCTGGAACTGATCGCGGACTACGAGCGCGTACTGGTGTTCCACGAAGGCCGGCTTGTCGCCGACGCACCTGCGGCGCAGGCTGTGTCGCGCTACAGGGAGCTTGCCGCCTGATGCAATCGCTTTTCGTCGAAGGCAACAGCGCCATGCATCGCCTTTCGGCGCGGGCCAAGCTGATCGTTCTGGCCAGCCTCGGCGTCGTCCTTTTCACCACGGCGAACATTCCGAGCCTTTGCGTTGCGGTGCTCGCAATCGCGGCTCTTTACCTGAGCATCGGGCTTCCGGTACGGCCTGCCCTGGCACGGCTGAAGCCGATCTTCCTGACGATCCTCGTCGTCGCGGTTTTCAGCCTCGCCTTCAATCCGTGGCACGGGGCTGTCGTCGCCCTTCTGCGGCTGACCGCGCTGATGCTGTTTGCGGCGACCGTTACCGCGACCACCACGATTACGCAGTTCATCGACGAGATTACGTTTCTCGCCCGGCCGCTGGAGCGCATCGGGCTGGTGCGGGCGGACGACGTGGGCCTCGCGGTCGGGCTCGTCGTCCGCTTCGTGCCTGACATTCTCGGACGCTACCAGGCCATTCGCGAGGCGCACGTGGCACGCGGCCTGAAGGTGCGGCCGACGACCGTGCTTGTACCGCTGATCATTTTGACGCTCAAGGATGCGGATAACATCGCCGCTGCGATTGACGCACGCGGCGTTCGGCGGCATGTCAGTTAACACATCTTAAACACGGAGCCGACATGAGCACCCGCGACCTCGTTCTCTCTGCCCTTTTTGCCGCGATCATCGTCGCTCTCGGCATACTGCCGCCGATCACGCTCGGCTTCATCCCGGTGCCGATCACCGCGCAATCGCTGGGCGTAATGATGGCCGGCGTCGTCCTCGGCGCCCGGCGCGCGACCATCGCCGTGCTGATCGTGCTGGTGCTGGTCGCAATCGGCCTGCCGGTTCTGTCGGGCGGACGCGGCGGTCTTGCGGCTTTCGCGGCCCCCACCACCGGCTTTTTGGTCGGCTGGGTCTTTGCAGCTTTGACGACCGGCTTCCTCAGCGAGCGGCTGGCGAAACCGGAACAGTCGGCCGCCCTGCAGTTGGTCAGCTTTTTCCTGGCAGCGACGATCGGCGGCATCATCGTGCTCTACGCCTTCGGCATCGCCTATCTGGCAGTCGCCGCGCAGATCGGCCTCAAGCAGGCCTTCGTCGGTTCACTGGCCTTCATCCCCGGCGACGTGATCAAGGCTTTTGTGGCCGCCTTGGTCGGCCGCGCCGTGATGGCCGGCTATCCGTTGCTGCCGGCAAGAAACTAGTTCACGAAGCGATAGAGCCAGTCGCGCGTGATTTCCGGAAGTGGGACGGGCGTGCGATCCTCACGCGCCCGCGCCTGCCAGATGATCTCGACCTCGGCGGCGCGCTGGCCTGCAGCGTCCGCGGCGACGATGAAGCCGACAGACCGGACACCGATCTTGTCGACTGCGGCGGTAAACACGACCTTCTCGTCATAGTGCAGCGGCCGGTGCAGGATGCAGGTGACTTTCGAGGCGATGTAGAGCGGTTCATCCTCGACGTCCGGCCGCAGCGACCAGAAACTGGCGAGCACCGACTCCGCATAGGAAATATATGAACCCAGGAACATCTGGCCGTTCATGTCCACATCGCGAAACGGCACATGCATATGCACTGTATTCGAGCGCTGCATCTCATTCATCTGTCTATCCACCCCTGCTCCCCTTGCAAAACAGTAGAACATGATGCCGCAAAGTGTAAGCGGTTTTCGCGCAGCGGAATGCCGTAGTTCCTTGATTTGGAGCAGAATTCATAGTTTGGATCGGCCTGCGGAAAGTCCGGCCACGGCATTGGGGCAAGCCAGAAATAGTCCCCCATCCCCGATGATGCGTGCGTGTTGAAATCATTGCACCGAGCCCCATCTGCTGTGGATCACGACGAGACGGACAGATAGAGTGACTTCATGAGCACCCGCCTTTACGAGCATCCGATCTTTCTGGAACACATCACGCCCTCCGGCCACCCGGAGCGCTCCGACCGACTGCGCGCCATCAACGTCGCTCTCGGTCATCCGAATTTCGAGAAGCTGGATCGGCAGGAGGCGCCGCAGGCAAACGAGGACGCTGTCTTGCTCGCCCACCCCGAAGAGCACCTGGTCGCAGTCATGCGCCAGATCCCGGAGGACGAAGGCGAGATCAGCCAGCTCGAAGCCGACACCTACGCGAGCCCGAAGAGCTTGCAGGCGGCGCTCACGGGTGTTGGTGCTGCGATGGCGGCGGTCGACGACGTCTTTACCGGCAAGGCGGACAATGTGTTCGTCGCCTCGCGACCGCCCGGGCACCACGCCGAGAAATCCAAGGCGATGGGTTTTTGCTTCTTCAACAATGCAGCGATCGCCGCCCGGCATGCGCAGAAGATGTATGGCGCCGAACGCGTCGCGATCGTCGACTGGGATGTGCACCATGGCAACGGCACCCAGGACATCTTCTGGGACGATCCCTCGGTGCTCTTCTGCTCGACGCACCAGATGCCGCTCTATCCCGGCAGTGGCGCAAAGGACGAGACCGGCAAGCATGGCACCATCGTCAACGCGCCCCTCTCCCCCAATGTCGGCAGCGACCATTTTCGCGAAGCGTTCAAATCTCGGGTACTGCCGGCGCTCTTCGATTTCCGGCCGGACCTGATTATCATCTCGGCCGGATTCGACGCGCATCACCGTGATCCGCTGGCGCAGATCAACCTGGTCGGCGAGGATTTCGACTGGGCGACCGGACGGCTGCTCGAAGTGGCCGACAAAAGTGCCGCAAACCGGGTCGTCAGCCTCCTGGAAGGCGGCTATGATCTCGAAGGACTGGCCGAATCGGCAGGCCTGCATATTCTGAGAATGATGAAGGGTTGAGTATGAACGACAGCGTCAAGCCGGAGGTTTCCGCTCTTTCATTCGAGAAAGCGGTTGCCGAACTAGAGAGCATCGTTGCCCGCCTGGAGCGCGGCGACGTGGCGCTGGACGAATCCATCGAGATCTACGAGCGCGGCGAAGCGCTGAAGAAGCATTGCGAAACGCTGCTTTCGGCCGCCGAGAACCGCATCGAGAAGATCCGCCTCGACCGCGCCGGCAAGCCGCAGGGCGTCGAGCCTCTCGACGGCGCGTGAACTCAGAGCGCTATTACCGTTCGAATTTCGTCGTAGCCCACACGCAGTCCTTTGCCGTCCCGCTCGATGAGACAGCCTCCTAGAGAATTGCCACACCCTCGTCAACGCGCCGGTGATCGCGCTTCAAGCTTTTCGCGAGCGCGGAAATGCTCGCTTGCGGATAGCGGTGCAGATGCCGCAGAAGCTCCAGCCTCTTTGGTGTCATCGTCCGCGAGAATGCTTCCCAGTTCACGAAGATCAGATGGTCTTCGGAGACTGCTTCATTCGCTTCAGCTCGACGCCATGCGTCAGCGACAAGTCTGGCCGCATCGCCGAAGGTACCGCCGATGTGTCGTTCGACATCTTTGTTCATATCGGCTCTCCTCTCATGCTCTCAACGTCAGACCTGAAATCTTCCAGCAACTGATCGACGGAAACGAAGCGATAGCTTTACTCGTGCGAGCCGTAGTGGCGATGATCGCCTTTGCCGCGCTCGTTGTCGTAGCCGACCAGTCTTTGGCCCGGCACTCCATAAAACAGTGAATACTTCAGAAAATGTCGTGAGTCGGGAACAGGATCGGGCACGCGCCACACCTTCATTTCCAGAATAGCTCCGTCACCGAAAACAATGCGTTCACGGATGACGATCTCAGCTTTCATAGTGCCACCATGTCATCGTGCAGCATATGTCGTCCACGGACATGAAAACTGCGGCTGGCTCTTGCGGGCAATTGTGGGTAGTTTCAGCGATCGATTGGAGATCCGCCATGTCCTTCTTTCCCGGTAAAGACCCCCTGCCCGGCGATGCCTTCGCCTGCGATGCGATCGCGAACCTGATCATTCCGCGCACCAGCGATATCGGCGGGTTTCAGGTGCGGCGCGCGCTGCCGAGCCGGCAACGGCGGCTGGTCGGGCCATTCATTTTCTTCGATCGCATGGGGCCGGCGATCCTGAAGCCGGATGAGGCGCTGGACGTCAGGCCACATCCGCATATCGGGCTTTCGACCGTCACCTACCTCTTCGACGGAGAGATCCGGCACCTGGACAGCCTCGGCACCGAAAAGGTCATTCGACCGGGCGACATCAACTTGATGACGGCAGGACGCGGCATCGTGCATTCGGAGCGCACGCCGGACAACCTGCGCGGCCATCCGCTGCTGATGTCGGGGCTTCAGACGTGGCTTGCGCTGCCCGACGACAAGGAGGAGATCGCCCCCTCCTTTGCCCACACGGAAAAAAGCGAGATGCCCGTGATCGACGAGCGCGGTGTGCGCGGGCGCGTCGTGATCGGCGCCTTCGAGGGACTGTCGTCGCCGGTGACGGTTTTCTCGGATACGCTCTATGCCGATATCAATCTCGAAGCCGGGGTGAAATTTCCCTTCGCGGCGGCGCACGAGGAACGGGCGGCCTACATCCTGTCCGGCGAAGTGGTGATCGCCGGCGACACATTTGCGGCAGATCAGTTGCTCGTCTTCCGTCCCGGCGATGCGATCACCCTGGAGGCCGGGAGCCAAGGCTGTCACCTGATGCTGTTCGGCGGAGCGGCGCTCAACTCCAAGCGTTACATCTGGTGGAATTTCGTGTCGTCGTCCAAGGAGCGGATCGAGAAGGCCAAGGAGGAATGGCGGACCGGCCGCTTCGACATCATTCCGGGGGACGAGGAGGAATTCATACCTTTGCCGGAAGGCTGATCTCCTTTAGAAAGGAAATCTTGAGGTTCTTGAAATCGACTTTTTTAACAGCAATTTATGCCTTAAAGGCATCCTGCCCAAGAATGACAAGAAAGAGTGCCCACCCGTGACACAACCGCCGAAGACGCCGCTGCTGGATAAGATTAGCTATCCAGCCGACCTCCGAAAGCTGGAGGATCGCGACCTGCCGCAGCTGGCGCGTGAGGTCCGGGACGAAATGATCGATGCCGTATCGCGCACCGGCGGACATCTCGGGGCGGGACTTGGCGTCGTCGAGCTGACGATCGCCATCCACAACGTCTTCGACACGCCGAACGACCGGCTGATCTTCGATGTCGGGCACCAGTGTTATCCGCATAAGATCCTGACCGGTCGCCGCGACCGCATTCGCACCCTCCGCCAGGAAGGCGGTCTTTCCGGCTTCACGCGCCGCGCCGAGAGCGAATACGACCCCTTCGGCGCCGCGCATTCCTCCACGTCCATTTCAGCCGGCCTCGGCATGGCTGTTGCCGCAGAACTCGACAAGACGGACCGCCGCGTGATCGCGGTGATCGGCGACGGTGCGCTGTCGGCGGGCATGGCCTACGAAGCACTGAACAACGCCGGCGCGCTGGATGCCCGGCTGATCGTCATCCTCAACGACAACGACATGTCGATCGCTCCGCCGACGGGCGCGATGAGCGCCTATCTGGCCCGTCTTGCCTCCGGCCGCACCTACATGGGCTTCCGGGACTTCGGCAAGAAGCTGACCGCCTATCTCGGCAAGAAGGTCGACCGCGCCATCACCCGCGCCGTCGAGCACGCCCGGGGTTACGTCACCGGTGGCACCATGTTCGAGGAGATGGGCTTCTATCATATCGGCCCGATCGACGGTCATTCCTTCGATCACCTGCTGCCTGTGCTGCGCAACGTCCGCGACAACGCCAATGGTCCAGTGCTGATCCATGTGGTCACGCAGAAGGGCAAGGGCTATGCGCCCGCCGAGGCGGCCGCCGACAAGTATCACGGCGTCAACAAATTCGACGTCATCACCGGCGCGCAGGCGAAGGTGAAGCCGAACGCACCGAGCTATACAAGCGTCTTTGCCGAAGCGCTGGTGCAGGAAGCCGAACTCGACGACAAGATCGTCGGCGTCACCGCGGCAATGCCGAACGGCACCGGCCTCGACAAGCTAGCCGGCGCGTTTCCGTCCCGCTGCTTCGATGTCGGCATTGCCGAGCAGCATGCCGTGACCTTCGCCGCCGGCCTTGCCGCCGAAGGATACAAGCCGTTCATCGCGCTCTATTCCACCTTCCTGCAGCGGGCCTACGATCAGGTCGTGCACGACGTGGCGATCCAGGGCCTGCCGGTGCGCTTCCCGATCGACCGTGCCGGCTTCGTGGGCGCGGACGGGCCGACGCATGCTGGCTCTTTCGATACCACCTTCCTTGCCGCCCTGCCTGGCTTCGTGGTGATGGCTGCGGCCGACGAGGCAGAACTTAAGCATATGGTGCGCACCGCAGCGGCCTATGATGCCGGTCCGATCTCCTTCCGCTATCCGCGCGGCGAGGGCATTGGCATCGACATGCCGGCGCGCGGCGAAATCCTGCAGATCGGCAAGGGCCGCATCGTCAAGGAAGGATCCAAGGTCGCCCTGCTTTCATTCGGCACCCGCCTGGCCGACTGTCTGCTCGCCGCCGAAGACCTCGACGCCGCCGGACTATCGACGACCGTCGCCGATGCGCGCTTCGCCAAGCCGCTGGATCACGACCTGATCCGCCAGCTTGCGCGCCACCACGAGATGCTGATTACCGTCGAAGAAGGTTCCGTCGGCGGCTTCGGCAGCCACGTGCTGCAGTTCCTCGCGACCGAAGGCCTGCTCGACAACGGCCTCAAGGTTCGCTCGCTCGTCATGCCTGACATCTGGGTGGAACAGGCCAAGCCCGAGGTGATGAATGCGCAAGCCGGGCTTGACCGGGCTGGCATCGTCGCCACGGTCTTCAAGGCACTCGGCCGTCCCGCCGTCGTCGGCGTCGCCGGATAGCTCACGGGCCCTCAGCCGGACCCCAAGTCGTCAACTGCCGTGACCGGATTTGGTGCCGGGTCTGTAAATAGGCGCATCCCCTGATCCGGGGAGCGAGCGGAGTTCGCATCGGCGGCAAGCGGGCCGCGGATGCCAATGCAGTTGCCCCAGGGATCGCGGACCTGGCACATCCAGAGATGCCCGTCGATCTCCATCAGCCCCCGATAGAGGACCGCCCCTACCGCCTGCAGGTGGGCAAGCGATCCTTTGAAATCGTCCAAGCGCCTCGCGGCGCAACCGTCAAGGATTTCGGACGATCGCGGCGTCGCGTGAATGCGGAGTATCCCGCAAGCAAAACAGGGCAGCCCTTCCGGACTGCCCTGCTTCTGAAGTCGCTGAACTTTCAGGGACGGCTCAGAATTCCGTCCAGTCTTCCTGAACGGCCGCCGCCGTCGCGGCCTTGCCACCGAAGGCCCTGGCAACCGTTCGCGTCAGAGCCCGTGCCGGGGACGCAACGGGACGCGAGGCGCTATGGGCGACACTTGTCTTCGGTGCTTCGGCGCGCTGCCGACCGAGGTTGAACTGGCGCAGCAGTTCGTCCAGCGCACCCGCTTCCTGGGCGAGAGAATGGCTGGCTGCGGTCTGTTCCTCGACCATGGCGGCGTTCTGCTGGGTGCCCTGGTCCATGTTATTGACAGCGGTGTTGATCTCCTGCAGGCCGATCGACTGTTCGCGCGTGGCGGTGACGATGGCGCTCACGTGCTTGTTGATCTCCTGCACGGCGCCGACGATCTCGGTCAGCGCCTTGCCGGTTTCGCCAACCAGCGAGACACCGGCATTGACCTGCGTCCCTGAGGTATTGATCAGCGCCTTGATCTCCTTGGCCGCGTTGGCCGAGCGTTGCGCCAGCTCGCGCACTTCCTGCGCGACGACGGCAAAGCCCTTGCCTGCATCGCCGGCGCGCGCCGCCTCGACGCCTGCGTTCAGCGCCAGCAGGTTGGTCTGGAAGGCGATGTCGTCGATCACGCCGATGATGTTGCTGATCTCGCCCGAGGATTTTTCGATCTCCTGCATTGCGGTAACGGCCTTGCGGACCACCTCGCCGGACTTTTCGGCGCCGAGGCGCGTGCGCTCGACCAGTTGGCCGACGTCTTCGGCGCGCTTGGCGGAATCGCGGACTGTCGTCGTGACCTGTTCGAGGGCTGCAGCGGTTTCCTCGACGGCTGCGGCCTGCTGTTCGGTACGGCGCGCGAGATCATCGGCAGCGGTGCGGATTTCACCGGCACCTGCATTGATCGCCGACGCGTTGTGGCCGACGGACTGCAGGGCAGCCTGCAACTTCTCGACGGCGTTGTTGAAGTCGTTGCGCAGGCGGTCGAACTGCGATGCGAAGGGCGTGGAGAGACGAATGGCGACGTTGCCGTCGGCGAGATCGGACAGACCGCCGGCAAGCGCGTCGATGGCAAAACGCAGTTCACCCTCCTCGCGAGCCTTCTGTTCGTCGCCTGCCTGACGCTGGCGTTCGGCGTCGGCCCGCATGCGGTCGGTTTCGCCGGAAAGACGCAGCTTCTCGATTGCGGCATCCTTGAAGACCAGGACCGATTGCGCCATGCGGCCGACTTCGTCGTGGCGGTCAAGCGCCGGAACGTCAATGTCGTTCTGGCCGCCGGCGAGCCGGCCCATCGCCGCGGTCATGCCGACGATCGGGCGGACGATGCTGCGCGAGAGCTGCCAGGCAAGGGCGATGGCGGCCAGGGCAGCGGCGATGCCTCCGACGAGAAGCGTCATGCGGAGATCGCCGCCGGCATCTGCCTGAACGGCGGCAAGCGCGTTCGATTCATCGCGCGCGGCTGCCTTGATCTTGGCGGACGCCTGACGGAAGCCGTCCAGCTGGCCCTTGGTCTCGTTCACGCCGATCTTGACGATCTGGTCGACCGGCATGTCGGTTTCCTTGCGCGCCTTCGACTGCGGCTCGGCCAGTTGATGGAAATAGAGGTCGGCCGCCTTTTGCATGCCGTCGATCTGCTGGATGAAATCGCTTTTGCCGGCTGCCGTTTCCCTGGCAGCCGCGATCGCCTTCAACATGCGCTCGCGGTTGGCGAAGATATCGCCATAGGTGCTGTCGCTACGGAAGAGCAGGAAGCCGCGCAGGTTCACGGCCTGCTCGAGCATGGCCTGCAGCGCATCGTCGATCTGGTTGACCAGGCGCTCCGATCTCTTCTGTTCTTGGGACGCAGCAGCGACTGCCCCAGCCTTCGAGTAAACAAAGGCGGAAACGGACAGAAAGATAAGGATCAGCGCGACGAAGGTCGCTGCGAGCTTGCCGTTCAAGGACATGTTTCTTGCAAACATCAGTCAGTCTCTCCTGAAGGCTCAGAGCCATGGGGCATCGGGCATGCAATGCATGCCACACGAAAATTCGTGGATAGGGAACATGATCGGCAGCTGGGGCATCGAGCCATCATGGCGGATGCGGTTTTCCACCAACCGCTGCAATCCGGCCGACTTTATTGGGGGAGACTTTAAAATTGCTTAAGTTTGTGCGTCGCAACAATCTGCGCCCGCAGGCGCTTGCGCCGTGCCCCATTCGTGCCCGGCCGCCTCAACTCTGTGATAGAGGATTCATCTTTTTCGTTTCCCGCGGGAGATATGTATTAGCATTACCTCACGCAGAAGGAGTAAACATGCGCATGGTCGTCGGCGTCATCGCTATTGCATTGCTCGCCTGGGGAACGGCCGCGGCAGCAGAGAAGAAGATGACCGGAAAGGACCTCACGGAACTGCTGGGTGAAGGCAAGGAGCTGATCCTGGGTGGTCCCGGGAAGGGATATGCCGGCAGCCTCATGCTCTCCGCCGATGGCACCGGCAAGGGCCAAATCAAGCTCGACAGTGGCGACGTGATCCCGATCGAAGGCGTTTGGTCCATCAGGAAAGACACGTTCTGCCGTACCTGGAAAGGCGGCCGGGATGCCGGCAAAGAAATCTGCGAGACGTGGGTCAAAAGCGGGCCGAAGTCGGTCGAGGCGATGGTTGGCAAAAGGGACCTTGGCACTAACTCGTGGAGGTAGGGCGGTACCAACGAGATGCCACCGAACAAAAGGCTTGCAACGGCGGGCTTTGCCCTGCATGGACAGGCCATGTCCGATCAGAACCCACAACGTCTCGACCAACTTCTCGTCAGCCTTGGCCTCTTCGCCAGCCGATCGCGCGCCCGCGACGCCGTGCAGCGCGGCACGGTCAAGGTCGGCGGCAAGGTGGTGACGAAGGCCGGCGCCCTCTTTGGCGAAGATGCCGTCATCGAAATCGATGATCCGGCGCAGGACTACGTTTCGCGCGCGGCCTTGAAGCTGACGGCTGCACTCGACCATTTCAAGCTCGATCCGGCCGGCCACCACTGTCTTGACGTCGGCGCTTCGACCGGCGGCTTCACCGAGGTATTGCTAGAGCGAAGAGCAGCGCATGTGACTGCCGTCGATGTCGGCCACGGCCAGATGCATCCGCGCCTCGCCGCCAATCCCGACGTGACCAACATCGAAGGGCTGAACGCTCGCAATCTGGTGGCCGAAGACATCGGCCACCCCCTTACGTTCATTGTCTCCGATGTCTCATTCATATCCCTTAGATTGGCGCTGGCGCCCGCGCTCGACATTGCCGAGGCCGGGGCTGCGGCAGTGTTGCTCGTGAAGCCGCAGTTCGAGGCCGGGCGGGATGCGATCGGCAAGGGCGGAATGCTCAAGGACCCCTCCTCCGCGGCTGCTGTGGCGGCCGAACTGGAGCGCTGGTTCGTCGAGGACATGGGCTGGCAGAGCCTCGGCCTCATCGCGTCGCCGATCGCCGGCGGCGACGGCAATCAGGAATTCCTACTCGCAGGGACAAAGCCGTGAGCACCGAGACAGTTACCATCCAGAAGCTGGGCGCGCAGGGCGACGGCATCGTCAACAGCGCCAACGGACCCGTCTACGTGCCTTTCGCGCTGCCGGGCGAAACCGTGGCGATTGCACGGATCAAGAGCCAAGGGACGGTGATGTCGATCACCACTCCCTCGCCGGACCGGCAGGAGCCGCCGTGCCGCCACTTCGGCCCGGACGGTGTCAACGGTACCTGTGGCGGCTGCACCTTGCAGCACCTGAGCGATGCGCCCTACCGCACCTTTAAGCGGCAGCTGGTCATCGACGCGCTGAGATCCAAGGGGTTGACGCCTGAGGTCGGCGAGACCATCGCGGCTCATCCCGGCGAACGTCGCCGCGTCGTCTTCGCCGCACGGAAGACAGAAAAGGACATGCTGATCGGCTTCAATCAGGCAGAGAGCCACCATATCGTCGCCATCGAGGAATGTCCCATCTCGTCGGCAGCCATCATCGCCAGGCTGCCGGCGATCACGGCCATCGGCGCGGCGCTTGCCAACAGCGCCGAGGCCTTCCGCATTTCCGTTCTCGAAACGCTTCCCGGCCTCGATATCGCCGTCGACGGCATCAAGAAACTCTCCGACCAGCAGCGCCGCAAGGCGATCGAGACCGTGCTGGCGCTTCGCGGCATCGCCCGCGTCGCGCTCAACGGGGAAATCCTCGTCGAGCCGTCGAAGCCGATCGTCGATTTCGGCGGCGTGAAGGTCTCTCCGCCGCCCGGCAGCTTCACGCAGGCGACGAAGCCAGCCGAGGAGGCGATGGCCGATCTGGTGCTTGCCCATGTCGGCAAATCCAAGCGTATCGCAGATCTCTTTGCCGGTGCCGGCACGTTCTCGCTGCGGCTTGCCCGCACCGGCCGCGTGCATGCCGTCGAGAGCGAAGAGAAGCCACTCGCGGCACTCGATCACGCCGCGCGCAACACGCAGGGGCTGAAGCCCGTCAGCGTCGAGAGGCGCGATCTCGCCCGCCGCCCGCTGATGACGGCCGAACTGAAGGTCTACGACGCTGTCGTCTTCGATCCGCCGCGTGCCGGCGCCGAGTTCCAATGCCAAGAACTCGCCCGCTCGGCCGTGAAGAAGATCGTCGCCGTCAGCTGCAACCCGCTGACGCTGGCACGCGATCTCGCCATTCTGGTCGATGGCGGCTACCGCATCACCAGCGTCACGCCGATCGACCAGTTCCTCTGGACTTCGCATGTCGAGGTGGTCGCCACCCTCGAAAGGTAGCGGCTCGCGGACAGGCCAGGACGGCCGATCCACGAATCAGAAAACGCCTGCAAGCTTGCCATCACGGCTGACAGGAACCGCAGCGCTGATGATGAGATCGCCGCTCTTAACGCCACATGAAGGCCTCGAAGGCTGCCCGCGCTTCGGCACTTTTTAGGCGTGCCGAGAAATGGCGGGCTTCTTCGCCGATGCGGGCGATGATCTCTCCGCGATCTCCTCGAACGAGGTCGCGAGAAATGCGCAAGGCCTCCGGTGGCTTGGCGGCGAGCTTTGCGGCAATTGCGAGCGTCGTGGCCTCCACCTCCTCGGGCGCACAGACCTTCCACACCAGGCCGGCGTCCCTGGCCTCGTCGCCAGAGAATGATTCCCCCGCGGCAAGCAGTGCGAAGGCACGCTGATGTCCCATGATCCGCGGCGCAACCAGGCTGGACGCGGCTTCAGGCACCAGCGCAAGGTCGACGAAGGGCGTGCGGAACTGGCTGCGCGCGGAGGCTATGGTCAAATCGCAATGGAGGTGCATCGTCGTGCCGATGCCGATCGCGAGCCCGTCGACACCTGACACGACAGGTTTGCCCGAATTCACCAGGGCATAGAGGAAGTCCAGGATCTCGCGCGGCATGCCGCCGCCCATGGCAACTGCCAGAAAGTCACCCAGGTCGTTTCCTGCGGAAAAGCAGCCTTCGGTCCCAAGGAAGGCCGTTGCCCGGATCGATCGATCGTCATCGGCTGCGGTGAGCGCTCCGGCCATCCTCGAATACATCGCCCGGGTAATCGCATTCTTCTTTTCCGGTCGATTAAAGCGGATGATCTGGACACCCGGATGGGCTGCAGACTGTTCGACGATGATGTGATCGGTCATTTGAACTCCTCAGGCGAGAACTGCTCTGGCGGCGGCCAGGCTTGCGGCGCCGTTGATGACAGTATCCTTCAGTGCCGCCGTTTCGGCGAGCAGGTTTTCCGCGGCAAAGCGGCAGAGCGCGATGCGGCTTGCGCGGTCGCCGTCGGAGGCATCGGCAAGGCCGCCCTTGGCGAGGTAGCAGCCGGTCAGTACCAGGCCGAACAGACGCTGATAGGGTGTGGCACCGGACAGCGCATCGGTGGTGGTCCGGCCTTCGGCCAGTTGCGCCAACAGCCAATCGGTCGCCTCGGCAAGATCGGCAATCGCCGCATCGAGCCGTTTCGCCGTCGTCCCGAAGCCATCCAGATTGGAGCGGCCGACTTCGTCGGCGATTGCCGTCAGCTCGCCTAAGAGCGCCCGAACCTGCGCCCCGCCGGCGAGCGGCAGCTTGCGGGAAACGAGATCGATCGCCTGGATCCCGTTCGTGCCTTCATAGATGGGGGCGATGCGTGCGTCGCGGAGATAGCGGGCGGCGCCCGTCTCCTCGATGAAGCCCATGCCGCCGTGGACCTGAATGCCGAGCGAGGCGACGTCGACGCCGATGTCAGTCGCGAAGGCCTTGGCGATCGGCGTGAGCAGTGCCGCGCGTTCCTGCCAGTGCTGCGATCGATCGGGGGCACCGTGGGCCATGTCTGTCGCGTGGGCGCAGGTATAGGCGATAGCGCGAGCGCCCTGCGTCAGCGCCTTCATCGTCAGCAGCATGCGGGCGACATCGGGATGTTCGATGATCGGGCTCATCCCGGTGCCGTTCCAGCCCGGCGCCCTGCCCTGCGTGCGTTCCCTGGCGTAGGCAATCGCCTTCTGCGTCGCGGCTTCGGCAATGGCGACGCCCTGCATGCCGACCGCGAGGCGGGCATTGTTCATCATCGTGAACATGCATGCGAGCCCCTTGTTCTCCTCCCCGACGAGCCAGCCGATTGCCCCCTTCTCGTCGCCGAATTTGCCGTCGCCGTAGATCATCGTGCAGGTCGGCGACCCATGAATGCCGAGCTTGTGCTCCAGCGAATGGGCAAACAGGTCGTTGCGGGCGCCGAGCGAACCGTCGGCATTGACGAGGAACTTCGGTACGAGAAACAGCGAGATCCCGCGCGTTCCGGCAGGCGCATCCGGCAGGCGGGCAAGTACAAGATGAATGATGTTTTCGGCCGCGTCGTGCTCGCCCCAGGTGATGAAGATCTTCTGGCCCGATATGCGGTAGGTGCCGCCGCCGCGGCGCTCGGCGCGGGCCTTGAGAACACCGAGGTCGGAACCGGCATGCGGCTCCGTCAGGTTCATCGTGCCGGTCCACTCGCCGGAGACGAGCTTGGGGAGATAAGTCTGCTTCAGTGCATCGCTGCCGTGCGCATGGACGGCTTCGATCGCCCCCATCGTCAGCGTCGGGCAGAGCGCAAAGGCCATCGAGCCGGAATTCCACATTTCCAGGGCTGCGACGTTCAGCATGTGCGGCAGCGCCTGGCCGCCAAATTCTTCCGCCGCCGTCAGGCCGTTCCAGCCGCCAGCGATCCAGTTCCGGTAGAGATCGCGCCAGCCATCCGGCGTCGTCACCTTGCCATCGGCAATACGCGCGCCCTGGCGATCACCGACCTCGGCAAGCGGAGCAATTTCGTCGGTGGCGAAACGCCCGGCTTCGGAAAGGATCGCATCGACCAGATCTTCGCCAAGGTCGCCAAGCAGGCCATCATCCATCGCCTGTCTCAGACCTGCGACGTGCTTCAGCGTGAATGCAATTTCCTCGACGGGCGCCTTGTACATGGTGTCTCCTCGCATCGCTGGCCGGATAGGTTCTGTCGATTCCCTTCCTGCCCCTCCGTCGGCAGAGCTAATTGATTTTTACGTAAGCGTCAATTTTAAACTTCAGCGGCCGGCCGCGAACAAGACACTCCGGCGAAGCATCAAACTGTCACGAAACTGCAAAGTAACTGTCATAGAGAAGCACTATGGCATGGTCCCCAACAGGGTCTCGCCGCTCGGCGCGACACCGTGCTCCATTCGTGGTCGGCGATGCCCGGGATCGTTCAGATCGGGCACACCCGCAGTCGCAAGAGGACCGGCGAACCATGGATACAATGCCAGTCAACATACCGGGCCTCGTCTGGGCGTACCGCTTTCCGCCGGAAGGTGGCAAGGCGATCCGGCTGCAAAACAGCGCCCTGCCCGCCGAACTGACCAGCGGCGGCTTTTATTGGCTGCATCTCAACCTTGCCGATGCGCGCGTTCCGGCGCTGCTGGATACCCTCGACGGGCTGACCGGCGACACCAAGTCGGCGCTAACGACACACGATACCCATTCGGCGATTACCGTCGACGAGCACATGCTCTATGGCACCCTTGTCGATTGCCAGCGCGAATTCGACCACGAGACCGCCGATCTGGGCTGGCTGCATTTCGCGATATCCGACCGCTTCATCATCACCACGCGGCTGCAGCCCTTGCGCAGCGTCGAGCGGGCGCGCGGTCTCCTCGAGAAGAACCCGGCAAAGTTCGCGCGACCCGTCGACCTGTTCGAGCTGCTGGTGATCGAGTTCCAGCGCACCCTGATTTCCATCGTCATGGAGATCACAGAGGAGCTGAACGTGATCGAGGACTACGTCTACGACAATGCGCCTCGCGACGAGCGGCGGCGGCTGGCGCCGGTCAGGCGTACCGTTGTCCGGATCCACCGGCATCTCAGGACCGTTCTGACCCTGATGCGCCGCGCGGCCGCATCAGATGACGACGAGATGCCGTTCGGCTTCGAGGATATCGCCGGGCGGCTGACGGGCCGGCTTGAATCCGTCGATCACGACATCTACGCCCTGCAGGACCGCGCCCGGCTCCTGCACGAGGAAATCGACTCCAAGCTTTCCTCGGAGACGAACCGCCACCTCTACCTCCTGTCGATCATGACGGCCTTMCTGCTGCCGCCGACACTGGTTACCGGATTCTTCGGCATGAACACGGCAAACCTGCCCTTCGCCCAGGGCACGAACGGCACCGAATATGCCGTCGGCCTGATCATCGCATCGATCGCGCTGGCATGGTGGCTGCTCAGGCGCGTGGATATTCTCTGAAGCGGATATTCTCTGAAAAAGCCCTGCCTGAAAAACAAAAACCCGGCATCGCTGCCGGGCCTGCCATCCAAATCGTCCGCGCCTCAGTATGGCGAAACGCACTGCCTGCGCGGGCCGTTGTTCGGCTGGAAAGTGTTGTCGTAGGCGCGATAGGAGCGGTAGCGCGATTCACACCAGGCCACGTGGGCCGAGCCGGCGGGCTCAACGTAGCGGGGCTGCGAGGCGATCGCACCGCCGATGACGGCTCCGGCGCCGAAGGCGGCCAGCGGATACCAGTAGCCGTTATACTGGCGATAGCCCGGACGATAGTAGCTGTAGCCCTGATATCCGCCGTACCAGCCCGGTCGATAAGCAGGGCGATAGGCAGGGGCCGGACGGTAACCGGGATAATAACCAGGCCGATAACCAGGGCGATAGCCGGGGTAGTACCCGGGCCCACCGCAGCGGCCATAGCGGCAATACTGCACGTCCTGCACGTCGCCGGATTTTTCCAGCGGAGGCCCGACAGGCCTCTGCATTGCCTGTGAAGGCACGAAGCCCGTCAGAAGCATCAGGGACGACACAATCGCCATGGCTGCCTTTTTAAATGATCTGACCATAGAAACTCCCAATTCGGATTGGAATAAACGTACCATGAAACGGATAATGCGCGAGAATGTTCCCGATTCGATTTTTTTCGCGCCCGTGGCTGACTTTCTATTTATAAGCAATGCCGGATTAACCGGACATTAACCAGTTTTCACCAGGCTCGTTTCATGAAGCGATACCGTGGAAATCTTATACTCCGCTTTCTGCTTCTGGCGCTCGCTGCCGGAGTGCCCCGGTACGCCGGGGCAAACGACACGCTCCCCTGGAACAATCCTGCAAATACGATCGTGGTCGACGCCTACGAATTGAACGAGATCGACTGGCTGTCGCTGGTATCGGACAAGCGGATCGGCGCCTTCATTTCGAAAGCCTCGGACGGGCTGCCGGAGAGCTTTGCCTGCACCGGCGATCATGCCGGCGACACAGTCGGGCACTGCAAGACCATGTGGCGCAAGTATGCCGTGAGCCGCGAGCTGTTCCAAACGCGGCGGCTCGTTGCGCGCGCAGGCGGTCTGCTGTGGGGAGCCTATCACTTGGCGCGGCCGGGCAATCCGATCGACCAGGCGAACCATTTTCTGGAATATGCCGATCCGAAACCGGATGAAATGATGATCCTCGACCTGGAGGGCATCGACCCCCAGAAGTTCATGTCGCTGGAAGATGCCCAGATCTTCGCCGGCCACATCAAGGCGCGCACTGGCCGCTACCCTGTGCTTTACACCAACCACGACACGGCCCGCTACATCGCCGCCTACCGCAAAGACTATCCGGTTCTGGCGCGCCTGCCGCTTTGGTATGCGCGCTACAAGCCGGATGTCAAAGGCGTCTTCCCGATGGGAAACTGGGACAGCTACCTGCTCTGGCAATTCTCCTCCGGGCTCAATTGCAGCAAGCGCCGTTGCGCCTACCGGGTTCCCGGCACCCTGCCCGATATCGACGTCAACGTCGCGCCGATGAGCAAGGCGGATCTGGCGAAGGTCTGGCCACAGGGCAATCTCCTGCCCGCCCGCGAACCGGATCCGCCGCTCATTCTCGCAAAGATCGAGATGACGCCGCAGGAAACGCCGCCGGCGGCGGTGGCGTCACTTTCTCCGCAGACCTCCATGCCCGATGCAATGGTCACCTCGTCCGTACCCCAACACGAAGTCAACGCCCTGAACTACCAGGATTTCTGAGGGAACGGCGCAAAAAAATTGGCTCCGCCTTCAGAGAAAGACGGAGCCTCTTTTCGCGTTAGAGGGCGTCAGGCGACGACAGAAAGCTTGGCCTGGTCGCCCTGCAAGCGGTTGACCATGAAATTCCCGTACCATTCGAGGAACTGCATGACGCCACCCTCGTGCAGCGCCGAATAGGGACCGGGCTCATAGGCGGGGGAATGAATGCCGAAGGCGTTTTCTTCCACGATCCGGCGGTCCTGATCGTTGGTCTCGGTCCAGACGTGGGTGAGTTCTTCGAGATTGTAGTCAACGCCTTCCACGGCATCCTTGTGGACGAGCCACTTCGTCGTCACCGCGGTCTCGTTGGCGCTGAGGGGCAGCACGCGGAAGGAGATTGCGTGATCGCCGAGGATGTGGTTCCACGTCGTCGGATAGTGAAACAGCAGCATGGCGCCGATCCGGTCGATCGTCACGTCGTCCGACAGCGGACGACCGACGGCGCGCTTRCCGGACATGGTGTAGCTCTCAGCGTCCTCGATCAGCGGCATGCGAGCGGTGCGGAACTGGCCGTCCGGAGAGATCTGGAACTTGCTCGGAAGGCCGGCGGCCTCGCAACGTGCCCAATGGCCGGCAATTTCAGGATCGTCGGCGCCGCCGTCGGTACCGGTGACGCTCGGCGCTTCCGGATAGGTGCGGCAGAGTTCCGGGTGGTTGGCGGCGCAGTGATAGCACTCGCGGTTGTTTTCCCAGACGAGCTTCCAGTTGCCCTTCTCGATGATCGTGCTCTGGAAGGCTACCTTCGCATCCTTCAGGTGATGCGGCATCATGTAGGGGGATACCAGGTCGCGAACCGGCTGGAAGTCGGGCGCGTTCTCGGCGAGGCAGATGAAGATGTAACCCGCGAAGCTCTCGCAATGGACGGGCTTCAGGCTATAGCCGCTCTTGTCGAAGTCGTCGCCCATATGGCGAGCAAATGCAAGCTTGCCGTCGAGATCGTAAGCCCACTGATGATAAGGACAGACGAGGCGGACCGAGGAACCGTGCTCCTTGGTGCAGACCCGCGAGCCGCGATGGCGACAGCTATTGTGGAAGGCGCGAATGACATTGTCGCGGCCGCGAACGATAACCACCGGATACTGGCCGATCTGTACCGTGAAATAGGCACCAGGCTTGGGGAGTTCGCAGTCATGGCCCATGAACAGCCAGTCGCGGTAGTAGATCATCTCCATATCGAGCTTGAAGTAATCCTCATCGATATAGAAGGGTTGCTCCAGGCTAAAACCTTCGCGGCGATTTTTGAGCTGCCGTAAAACGTTGCTACGAATATCCATCTGCACATCCTCGTCTATTCGGGCGGCCGCTTGCTGGAAGACGAAAGCCGCAGGAAGCGTATGCTCCCTCCCCGTCAGGAGACATTCTTCGTGATTTGCATTTAACCACCGCCCAGGCCGGGGCTTTGGTTTTAAAGCGACATCGGATTCGAAAATGACGACAGGCGGCCGAACGCTTCAAAAAGAAGGCACGACGCGCCCATTGCAGAACGGTAGGACGCAATGTCACCGATCGCGACACGGCGAAAACCCAATGCGGATCAACGTGCCGCGCTCGTTTCTCGGCGTCCACATCCCGTTTGCGACATGTCTCGCTACAAGTTTTCATTCCGGTGCAACCACACCCGGCGCTTAATCGGTCCTTAAGCATGACCGCCTATCCTTCGAGCACATCACTAGTGTGCGGAATGCGAGACATGGCGAAACTTCGTTACTTCGACGCGAGCAAGGGTACGGACGCGGCGAAAGCCGAACCGATCGCCGCGCATTCCGAATTCTTGCGGACGGGCAAGATCACGCGGCATCGGGCGCATTGGCTCGCGGCAGAGCGTCGCTATCTGACCCATGACGAGGTGGCCGATAAAACCGGCCGCAAGCTGCAGTCCGCAGGGGAAAAGACGCATCACAACATCAACAGCTTTCATCGCACGATCCAGTTTCCGAAAATGCTGTTTCATCGGACACTGAAGGACAGCCCGCATCTCGGCTACTGCCATGTCACGGCCGCGCGGACGAAGTTCGCGCAATACGAAGACGTCAGTTGGGCATTCTACATCGCCAATTTCTACGCTGACATCGGCGACAACGACAACTTCTTCGAGCGCATAGACGTGCAATATTCGCGCATGTATTTCGCCGTGGCCATCCGGCCGGGAGAGCACACCCCCGAGAAAATGACGATCGATCGGACGGTGCGCGGCAACGGATTGCTGTTTCGCACCCACGATCCCCAGGTCGCGATCAAGAACGTGCTGCTGCTTGGAGCACGCAACGAGCAGCTCCGCGAGATCATTCGCCAGCTCTGATCGGATGATGCGCGAGCTATGATCGAGTTCATCCGACAGCTCTGATATTGATCGGAGCGCGCGGAAGGCATAAGGACTGCCTGGTAGAAATCCGGGCGGGACATGGCTGATATCATCGACATCACGACGGACAAGCGGCGGGCGATCGAAGCCGGCTGCGCAGTGCTTGGCGAAGGCTTCCCCATCGCCATTCCGACGGAGACCGTCTACGGCCTTGCGGCCGACGCCACCAACCCGGGCGCCATCACGAGAATCTACGAGACCAAGGGCAGGCCGCGCTTCAACCCGCTGATCTGCCACATGGCCGATCTTGACATGGCAGAAGAGTATGCCGAGTTCGACCCGATTTCGCGCGCATTGGCAGAAGCCTTCTGGCCTGGTCCGCTGACAATCGTGTTGCCTTTGAGGCCGCACAGCGCGATCCACGGGCTTGCGACCGCCGGACTGGACTCCGTAGGCATCCGAGTGCCCAAGGGCTTTGCCGGCGACCTGATCCGCGCCTTCGGGCACCCGCTAGCCGCACCGAGCGCCAACACCTCGGGCAAGATCAGCGCCACCAGCGCTGCCCATGTCGCGGCCGATCTCGGCGGCAAGATCAGGCTGATCCTCGATGCCGGCGCGAGCGCAGTCGGCGTGGAATCGACCATCGTCAAGGTCGAAGGCGACCGGCTGAGGCTTCTGCGCCCGGGGGGGCTGGCAGCATCCGAGATCGAGCGGGTTGCCGGCCGCAGACTGCTGCGCTCCAAAAAGGCGTCTGCTGCGATCGAAGCGCCGGGGATGCTTGCATCTCACTACGCGCCCGGTGCAGCGGTTCGTCTCGATGCGACCCACATCGATGAAGGCGAGGCATTGGTTGCGTTCGGCGCGGCTCCCATTGCCGGGTCGGAACACGCCCGCATCGTCCTCAATCTCAGTCGAAACGGCAATCTTGCCGAAGCGGCCGCGAATCTTTTTGACTACATGAAAAAAGCCGACGCCAGCGGCGCGGCAACGATCGCGTTTTCCGCCGTTCCCGACGAGGGCCTTGGCGAAGCAATCAACGACCGGCTGCGGCGCGCCGCGGCACCACGAGAGTGATTTAAAAGGATCAAGGCTCTATGAGCAGCGTTTCACCCGAACTTCTCGACCGTTTCGCGGCCATTGTCGGCGACAAGCATGCCCTGCGTACCAAGGCCGACCTTGCGCCGCACCTGATCGAGAACCGCGGCCTCTACCATGGCAGCTCGCCGCTGCTGTTGAAGCCTGCGAACGTCGAGGAGGTGTCCGCCATCCTCAAGCTTGCCACCGAAACCGGTACCGCGGTCGTGCCGCAGACCGGCAATACCGGCCTTGTCGGCGGTCAGACGCCGCGCGAGGGAAAGTCCGACATCATCATTTCGCTTGAGCGCATGAACAAGATTCGCGATGTCGATCCCGTGGCGAACGTTCTTGTGGCGGATGGCGGAGCGATCCTTGCCGAGGTGCAGAAAGTTGCAGAAGCTCATGGCAGGCTCTTCCCGCTCTCGCTCGGCTCCGAAGGCTCGTGCCGGATCGGCGGGAACCTTTCGACCAATGCCGGTGGCACGGCCGTGCTGGCCTACGGCAACATGCGTCACCTCTGCCTCGGGCTCGAGGTAGTGCTCCCGACCGGCGAGATCTGGGATGGCCTGCGCCGGCTCAAGAAGGACAATACCGGCTACGACCTGCGCGATCTCTTCATCGGCGCGGAAGGGACGCTCGGCATCATCACCGGCGCCGTGCTGAAGCTCTTCCCGCAGCCGCTCGGCAAGCAGGTGGCCTTTGTCGGCCTCAACTCGGTCGAAGATGCGCTGGCGCTCTTCAACCTCGCCTCCAGTCTCTGCGGCACGTCGCTGACCGGCTTTGAACTGATGCCGCGCTTCGGCGTCGAGATCACTGCCCGCCACATCGACGGCGTACGCGACCCGCTGGAATCGGAGCACCCCTGGTACCTGCTGATCGACATTTCCACGTCCGATTCAGCCGAGACCGCCGAACGGATGATGACGGCACTGCTGGAGCAGGGTTTCGAAGCCGGCCTGGTGCAGGATGCCGTGATCGCATCCTCCGTCGCCCAGCAGAAGGCGCTGTGGCATATGCGCGAGAGCATGTCGGAAGCCCAGAAACCGGAAGGCGGGTCGATCAAGCACGATGTCTCCGTGCCGGTCTCGACGGTACCGCAGTTCATGCGGGAAGCCGGAGACGCCGTCATGGCAGCGATGCCCAGTGCCCGCATCTGCGCCTTCGGCCACATGGGAGACGGCAACATCCATTACAACATTTCCCAGCCCGTCGGCGCCGACAAGCAGGCTTTTCTCGACCGCTGGCACGAGATGAACACCATCGTTCACGGCCTGGTTCTGTCCCACGGCGGCTCGATCTCGGCCGAGCATGGTATCGGACAGCTGAAACGCGACGAACTAGCAGCCATCCGGCTGCCGATCGAAATGGATCTGATGCGAAGGATCAAGCGTGCATTCGATCCCGCCAACATCATGAACCCCGGCAAGGTCGTGAACGTCGAATAGCCGCGAGGCCTTTGTTCGATCGCTGTTAAAACAGCGCGCCGCGCCCAAGCGAGAGGCGCGCGCTTGCGGTTGCGGAACTGCGCTCGGGGATTGCCTGGCTAGGGCAATCCCAGCAAAAGTGCATAGAGGTTTTGCGTTCGTAATTGAGTTAAAACAATAAATTAGAGCGTTTTCGCGATTCGGAGAAAAGCGGAAACTCTAGGACGTCCCGCCATTGGTGAGGATGCTCAAGGCCGCGGAGGTGCCGGCATTGTTCTTCAGATCGTACATCGCGGTGAAGCGCTTCATCAGCTTGTCGACCTTTTTCGGATCCTGGAGATCATCGAGGTTGACGAACTTCTTGAGCACATCCACCTGTTTGTCGACATCCATGCCCGACAGGCTTGTCGGCAGGCTGAAAGCCGTGGTGATCACCTGAAACAGCGCCTTGTCGCCGAGGATCGTGTAAAGCGAGGTGATATTGGGAGCCTTGCGGGAGAAATAGAGTGCCAGGCGAACGCCGTCGTTGCTTTCGCCCTCCTGCGTTTCGAGCGTCTGCTGGAGATAGCTCTGCTGGGTGCGGTCTTCGGCGCCGGTATTCTGGATCGTTCCGATCTTGGCACGCGTGAGGTCGCCCTTGGTATCGAAGTTGAAGTCCGCGACGATCTCCTTGAATTTCGACTCCGCCTTCGTGTTCAAGTAGCTCTTCTTGTCGGCTGGGTCCGAGGTGAAAATCTTCCTCAGCGTGTCCTCATCGTATTTCTTCGGGTCGAGGCCATTTGCCTTCAAGACGACGCTGGTCAACTTGTCGTTCGACAGGAAGTCGTCCAGCGATTTGACTTCCGCCATGCCCTTTGCGAAATCATCAACGGCAGTGGTGGCATCCTTGGAGGCCTTGTCCTTGAGGGCGCCGTCGGTCATGCCCATCAGGGCGCGCGATTTGTAGTTCGTCGCATACTTGGCCATAACGGCCGGAGACACCGCCTGGATTTCAGCAGCAATCTTGCCATCGCTTCCGAAATTGAAGGCCCGGACAAGATTGGTGATCCGTTCGTCCTTGAACGAGGCGACGTAGCCTTTCGGGTCGTACGGATCGTTCTGCAGGAGTTTGCGCATCACCGAGCGCGGCACTTCCTGTTCCGTCAGGCCGTAGGCGCGGAGCGCAACCTGATAGGGGTCGGGCAGCTTGTCGTTTTTCTTGTCGAGATCGGCGGTTACGTTGGTGCGCAGAAAATCATTGATTTTCTTGATGTTCCCGTCGGTCATCCGCTTCTTGTAGTTGGCGACGGTGTCGTCGATCGCTTGCTGCTGTTCGTCAGCGTAGCGCGCATCGTAGAAATGGACCGTATCCATCAGTTGCGAGCTGGTCTGCGGGCCGGAGGCCGGTACGGAGGAGCCGTCCGCGGCGAAGCTGAACGCCGCGTTGACGTTGCTGAACCCGCTTGCTGCGGCGAAGGTGGCATCAGTCAGAATGCTCTTCAGGTCCGCATCGCTGATATTGACCGGCATCCCGTAGGTGGATTTGAGGAAGCTGGTCAGCTTTTGATCCGAGATCAGTTGATCGACATTTGAGACCGTGCTGATCGTGTTCTGGAAGTAGTCCAGATTTGCGCTTGCCTGATAACCTGTGGTTCGGGCCTGGCTTTCCGTCTGCGCGTTGACGTTACCCGGAACGCTGCCGTCCGCAAGGAAATTGAAAGCCGCGTGAACGTTGCCATAGCCAAGAAGGGTGGCATAGCTCGAATCCGTCAGGATGCTCTTGAGGTCAGTATCGCTCAATGTCAGCGGCATGCCGAATGCGTTCTTGATATAGCTGGTGAGCCCTGAATTTGCGATCAGGTCATCGACGTTGGTGATCTTGACGATGTTGGACTGATAATAGCTGGTAACCCCCGCAGCCCTGTCGGCCATAGAGGCCATCTGGTCCGATGTCTGCGTGCCGTAGGATGAGGCAAGCCCGCCCGTTGATGTGAAATTGAAGGCCTGGTGGAGGCTGCTGAAGCCCATCGCGGCAGCGGCGCTTTCATCGGTCAGGATCGACTTCAGGTCTGCGTCGCTCGTCGTGGACGAAACGCTGTAAGCGTTTCGCAGATAGCTGTTGACGCGCGTGTCGGCGAGCAGTTCATCGACATTGCCGAAATCGCCTACGATGCCGCTAAAATAAGATCCGTTCGAGGTCACCTTCTGAATGGTCAATTCGGCCTTTGCATCTGTCTGGACCTTGGGGCCAGTCAATGTGCCATCAGCCTGAAAATTGAAGGCCGCGTTGATAGCACTCTGCCCGACACTGGTTGCGTAGGCTGGATCCGTCAGGATGCTTCTCAGATCGGCATCGCTGAAATTCGGGGCCAATCCATAAGCGTCTTTAACGAAGGTCGTCATCTTTTTATTGGCAATGAACTCATCGACTGTGGCAATGGACCCGAAAAGGATCGTTGATTTATAGTAATTGGCCGCACTATTGCCTTGCGCGACAACGGAGGCCGTTTGCGCGGCCGTCTGGGGGCGTGCAGCCGACCCGAGCGTGCCGTCCGACTTGAAGTTGAACGCTTGATACACGGCGTCGAAATCCAGCGACTGGGCGTAAGTTCGGTCGGTGAGCACCTCTTTCAGCGCAGCGTTGCTGAAATCTGCGCCCATGCTGAAGGCTGTCTTGATATAGGATGTTAGCCTCTTGTCGGCCAACAGGTCATCGACGCTGGTGACCGCTCCGATCTTGGACAGATAGTAGGTCTTGTTGTAGTCCGCGGCGGCCTGCGTCACGACCGAAGGAACAGTAAGCGTATACTGTTCCATAACCGCGTCTTTCTGTGTCGCAGTTTGAGCCGCACCTGTCACCGTGCCATCAGCATTGAAGCTGAACTGGGCCGCCAGCGCCTTGTACTTGTCATTTCCGCTGACGTTCACAAAGCTCGTGGGATCACTGAGATCGCTGGTCAGCACCTGCGTCAGGAAATCCTTGGAAACATACGTCGGATCGATGCCGTAGGCTTTGAGGACGTAGGTGCGAAGCCGGCTGTTGCCAACCAGTTCGGACACATTCTGAACCTTGTCCACGGCAGTACCGTAATACTTGGTCTCCGCAGCAGCGTTCTTGCCCTCGTCGGCAAACGATTGCGTGTACAAGCCGATCAGATCGTCTTCCTGCGCATCGCTTTGCGCATCGGCGGCCGGCGCGTTGAAATTGAAGGCAGCCGCAAATTCCTTGTAGCGCGAGTCCGACAGCTTGTTCGCGAAACTGTTGGCATCCGTCAGGTCGCTCTCGAGAACCTTTTTCATGAAGGCCTTGGCGTAGGTCATGTCGTCGAGACCGTAGGCCGTCATGGCATAGCTGTAGAGGCGGTAGTTCCCCAGGAAGTCGTCTACATCTTTGACCTTGTTGATGTTCTCGTCGTAGTATTCCGCATCGCGCTTGACCGTGGTCTGCGAAGCGACGCGGTCCAGGCTCTTCTGCATATTTCCCGACACAATATTGTAGGCAATTGAAGCAGAGATCATAGCACGCCCTTTTTCGGCAAATTCTTTAAAAGAATGACAGATTGGCTCTGCGTCATTTTGCAATAAAAAGCTTACCCGAGACTTACCTGAGGCGTGTCGCAATATGGCACACAGCTCGTTCACCCTCCGGAAACCTTGCCACGTTCGCTTTTGATAACCATCCACGCAGGCAAAGTTTTCTTAACCGCAATTTTTAAGCTGTCCGGAAGCGCCGGCGCCTATTGTCCAGCCATAGAGGGCGAAAAAGCCCCGAGGAGAAGACCGGAAACCGGCTCTCAGGTAAGACAAGGGTAGAATGAACATGAGCAACACCGTTATGAAGCCCGCATGGGCTGGAACGACACTGCGTCTCGATCCGTCGCGCTTTCCCCAGCAGGTCAGCTACGCCATCCACGACTCCACAGCCGACGTCAGCATAACGATCGACGAACGCGGCGCCATTCTCCGCAAGATCCTTCCCTCAAGCGGCCTGCCACTTTCGATCGCGCTGCCGAAGCGGGCGTTCAAGGGCGTTGCCGCACGCGCCATCGACCATGGCAACGGTGAAGTGACCGTCACGCTTGAACTGCACCACGAAGACCCCGAGCTTTGCGTACCATTGCTGGTCGCCCACGACCTCTCCGACATCGCCGCCGATTGGCGCGGCTGGTCGGAGGCTTTCCGCATTCCCATGCTGATGGTCGAGGCCGACGGCGTCGCGCGTCCGCTGGAAGAACATCTCGGCGATCTGCGTACGAGCACGCTCAAGCCACGCCGCCGCCATTCCTACTTCGCCAATCGTCGCCCGCGCTTTCTGGTGCGCCGCTCCACCGGAACCCTCGGCGTGGCGATGAAGATCGAAGGCAAGGAAATCATCGCCCGCAAATAGGCGGCGAACGGTTGCAGACAAGGAGCCCGGCCGCACGCGCCGGGCTTTCCGTTTTCGGCCTACGGCAAGACGAAAAGCAGGGAGAGGAAAAGACCGGCGAAGATGATCAGGCCGACGCGGTTGTTCGATTTGAACAATGCAAGGCACTGATCTGGATCGTCGATATCCAGCCTCACGATCTGCCATGCGAACATGCCGGCAGCCACGAGCAGCCCGAGATAGGCGACCACGCCGACCCCCGCCGCCAAGAAGGCGCAGAACGCGAGAACCAGCGTGAGTCCATAGAGTCCGATCAGCCACTGCCGCGTCCTCTCGCCGAACAGCCGGGCGGTGGAACGGACCCCGATCAATTCGTCGTCTTCCTTGTCCTGATGCGCGTAGATCGTGTCGTAGCCGATCGTCCAGACCACCGAGGCGGCGTAGAGGAAGACCGGCGCGAGGGAGAGGCTGCCGAAGATTGCGGCCCAGCCCATCAGCGCGCCCCAGGAGAAGGCAAGCCCCAGGAAAAACTGCGGCCAGTCGGTGAAGCGCTTGGCAAAGGGATAAAGCGCCACTATGCCCAGCGACACGACGCCGAGAAAGACGGCGAACCAGTTGAACTGGAGAACAACGAAGAGCCCGACCACCGCCTGCAGCATCATGAATATCTTTGCCTGCATCCGGGTCACCCGGCCGGAAGGAAGCGGGCGCGAGCGGGTGCGGGCAACTTCCATATCGATCTGGTGATCGACCAGATCGTTATAGGTGCAGCCTGCCCCGCGCATGGCGACGGAGCCGATGAAATAGAGCAGGAGATGGAAGACCAGCTGCGCGCCGGAAAACCGGCCGACATGGACAGCGGCATTTGCCGCCATCGCCGCGGACCAGAAGCACGGCCACATCAGAAGCTGCCAGCCGATCGGCCTGTCCCAGCGCGCAAGCTGCGCATAGGGCCAAAGCCACGGAGGCAAAACCCGGTAAACCCAGTTGTTGGAAGGCGCATCCGCAACGCGCCCGTTGATTCCGCCGATCTGCTCCATGCGGTCATCTAGCGACGAGCCGAGGCGCGGGTCAAGGTGCAGTTCTGCGAACGCACCCCCGCTGCGTCAATCCGCGACACAGCGGACGGGACGCCCTAACGCTCATTCCACCGCCGGATGACCGGCTCCGTCAGGTCATGCTCGTATCCGAGCACGCTGACGCTTGCGGTGTCCAAAATGAAACGCGCACCATCTTCGGGCGGTAGACCGAGCCACCGCGCGGCGAGGACGCGCAGGAAGTGCGAGCTGGAGAAGATCAGGATAGGGCTGTTTGCTTCGCGCAAGTGCGCAATCATGTTGTCGGCCCTTGCTCCGACATCTGCGGCGACCTCCCCATTCGGGCATCCGTCACGGAAGAGCTGCCAGCCTGGGCGCCCGGCAAGGATTTCCTTCGTGGTGACGCCCTCGTAGGCACCGTAGTCCCATTCCGCCAAATCGGGCTTGATCACGGCACCGGCGTCGAAGCCCGCAAGCCTGCAGGTGCTTCTGGCGCGTYGCGAAGGGCTCGACCAGACCGCCGAAAAGGATCGACCCTCGAGGCGCGGCGCAAGTTTGCGGGCGGCCTCCTCGCCGATCGGCGTCAATGGAATGTCGCTGCGCCCGGTATGCCGGCCGGACAGGCTCCATTCCGTTTCACCGTGCCGAACGAGCCAGATCTCGGGAAATGCACTGCTCATGAAGATGCCTTTCCAAACGAAGAAAGCGCGGTCGATACCGCGCCCCCGTTTTGCCGGTCAGAGAATGACCTTGTCCAGCGGTGGACGCGTCGCTTCGAATTCCTTCAGCTTCGCCTCGTTCTCCGCAATGTAGTTGCGATTGTCGGGGGTCGAAAACTGGTTCTTGGAAATCTGGATCTGCATGATGAAAAGCTCGTCCCAGCGGAAGCCGATTTCCGATCCCGCCAGATAGAATTCCCACATGCGGAAGAAGCGTTCGTCGTAAAGCGCCACCGCTTCGGCCTTGTTCGCCACGAAGCGCTCGCGCCAGTGGCGAAGCGTATAGGCGTAGTGCAGCGGCAGGATTTCAACGTCCCTGACGAGCAGGCCCGCCTTCTCGATCGGCGGCAGCGTCTCCCCGATCGACGGAACGTAGCCCTGGGGGAAAATATATTTCTCGATGAATGCGTTGGTGGCAAAGCTCGGCTTCGGCCGGKCGATGGAATGCAGGAGCATAACGCCGTCGTCGGCCAGCAGTTCGTGTACCTTTTTGAAGTACTTGTCGAAATTGCCGATGCCGACATGCTCGAACATGCCGACTGAGACGATGCGGTCGAACGTCCTGCCGCTCATCGTCCGATAATCCTGCAGCTCGAAGCGGACGCGATCGGCAAGGCCGCGCTTGCGCGCCCGCTCGCGCGACATCTTCAGCTGCTCTTCGCTCAGCGTGATGCCGGTGAGCTCGAGACCCGGCGTCGATTCCGCCAGATACATGCCCATCCCGCCCCAGCCGGAGCCTATTTCGAGAACCCTCTGGTTCGGCTCCAGCAGAAGCTTGGCGGCGATATGGCGCTTCTTGGCAAGTTGCGCCTCCTCCAGGCCGATGCCCGGCGGATTGTAGTAGGCGCAGGAATATTGCCAGTCCTCGTCGAGGAAGAGCTCGAACAGACGCTCCGACAGATCGTAATGGTGAGCGACGTTGCGTTTGTTGCGGTTGACTGGCAACCGGCTTTTGACTTGTTGAATGGCCATGCGGCCGATCAGAAGCGCCGCCATCGGGATGTCGAAAATCTCGTTGATGGTGTTCTGCTTCACCGTCGCTAGGAAATCGTAGATGTTGCCCTGTTCGAGAATGAACCGGCCCTCCATGTACATCTCGCCGAGCTTGAGGGTGGGATCGTGGCGGATGAGCTTCTCCGCCTCCTCATCGGCAATGCGCACGACAACCAGCTCACCGGTGCCGTCGCCGATCATATGAGTCTCGCCATCGGCTAGCGTAAGCTTAAGATTACCCTTGCGGATGATTTTTTGGACAAGCGATAAGAACGTCGACGCCATACGGAGGCCTCGCAATGTGACAGGATAGCTCACTCAACTTAGTCGCTATCATTCGCCTTACAAGCGCCGTATTTCACACTTTGGCAACAAGGCTGCCAAAGTGTGACATTTCTGCAAATGTGATGTCCAAGCCTCTATTTTCGCTTCATGGCCTCGGCAAGAGCCGCACCGAATGCCCCCTGCGTCTCCTGCTTGGCAGGTGCGGGGCGACGGTCGTTCTGGGCACGAGGGGCCGGATTGCCGCGGGATTCGCCGCGAGGCGCCGACGCCGAAGAGTCGTCGTCCTTGCGCATCGACAGCGCGATGCGCTTGCGCTTGGCGTCAACCTCGACGACGCGCACCTTCACCACATCGCCCGCCTTGACCACTTCGTGAGGATCTTTGACGAAGCGATCGGCAAGCTGCGAGACGTGCACCAGTCCATCCTGATGCACTCCGATATCGACGAACGCACCGAAGGCGGCGACGTTGGTGACCGTCCCTTCAAGCATCATGCCCGGGGTGAGGTCGGAGATCTCGTTGACACCTTCGGCGAAGGTTGCGGTCTTGAAGCTCGGGCGCGGGTCGCGCCCGGGCTTTTCCAGCTCCGCGAGGATGTCCCTGACGGTCGGAAGACCGAACTTCTCGTCGATGAACTGGCGCGGATCGACGGCCTTCAGCGCAACGCTGTCGCCCATCAGCGAGCGCAGGTCGCGGCCGCAGGCGGTAACGATCTTCTTGGCGATGCCGTAGGCTTCCGGATGCACGGAGGAGGCATCAAGCGGCTCCTTGCCGTCGCGGATGCGCAGGAAGCCGGCGCATTGCTCGAATGTGCGCTGGCCGAGGCGGGCAACCTTAAGGAGATCGCGGCGGGTCTGAAAGCGCCCCTCTTCGTCTCGGTGCTTGACGATCGCTTCGGCAATCGACGTACCGAGACCAGAGACGCGCGACAGCAACGGTGCCGAGGCGGTGTTGAGATCGACGCCAACCGCGTTCACGGCGTCCTCGACCACGGCATCGAGCGAGCGCGACAGCTTCTGCTGGTCGACGTCGTGCTGATACTGGCCGACGCCGATCGACTTCGGCTCGATCTTCACGAGTTCGGCCAGCGGATCTTGCAGGCGGCGGGCAATGGAGACCGCGCCGCGCAGCGACACGTCAAGGTTCGGGAACTCGGCGGCGGCAGCGGCCGAGGCCGAATAGACCGAAGCGCCGGCTTCCGAGACGATCACCTTGGTCGGCTTGGCGCCCGGGAGTTCGGCCAGCATATCGGCCACCAGCTTTTCCGTCTCGCGGCTGCCGGTGCCGTTGCCGATCGAGATCAGCTCGACATTGTGCTTGCGGATCAGCGAGGCAAGCTCGATCTGGGCGCCGCGCACGTCGTTTCGCGGCTGGAAGGGATAGACGGTGGAGGTGGCGACCACCTTGCCTGTTGCATCGGTGATGGCGACCTTGACGCCCGTGCGGATGCCGGGATCGAGGCCCATCGTCGCACGGGAACCGGCCGGTGCGGCCAGCAGCAGGTCCTTGAGGTTGCGCGCGAAGACATGGATCGCCTCTTCCTCGGCGCGTTCGCGCAGCTCGCGCATCAGGTCGAGCGAGAGCGACATGGAGAGCTTCACGCGCCAGGTCCAGCTCGCGACGTCCATCAGCCAGCGGTCGCCGGGGCGGCTGCTGCCGATCTCGTAGGCGGCGGCGATCATGCGTTCTACGGGCTTGTTCGGAGAGGCGGTCTCGGCATCCGCCTCGATGGTCAGCGTCAGCACTTCCTCGTTCCAGCCGCGCAGCATGGCGAGCGCGCGATGACCCGGCGCCGTTGCCCAGCGCTCCGAGTGGTCGAAATAGTCGGAGAACTTCTCGCCGGCCGCCTGCTTCCCATCGACGACCTTGGCCTTCAGATGGGCCGCGCTACGCATATGGGCACGCAGCCTGCCGAGCAGATCGGCGTTTTCGGCGATGCCTTCGGCGACGATGTCGCGTGCGCCTTCCAGCGCCGCCTTCACATCGGGCACATCGGCGGTGATAAAGCTCTCCGCCAGCGTCGCAGGCTGCTTCGAGCGGTCGCCAAGTATCGCTTCGGCGAGCGGCGCAAGGCCACGTTCGCGGGCAATTTCAGCACGCGTGCGGCGCTTCGGCTTGTAGGGCAGATAGAGATCCTCCAGCTCGGCCTTGGTGGCAGCGGCGGTGATCTTGCCCGACAGCTCGTCGGTCATCTTGCCCTGGCCGTTGATGGATTCGACAATCGTGTCGCGGCGGGCTTCGAGTTCGCGCAGGTAGACGAGCCGTTCGGCCAAGTTTCGCAGCTGCGTGTCATCCAGCCCACCTGTCACTTCCTTGCGGTAGCGGGCGATGAACGGCACCGTCGCGCCCTCGTCGAGCAGCTCGATTGCGGCCTTGGCCTGATCCGGCCGGGCGTTGATTTCGGAAGCGATGACGGCGGCAAGCGAGCGAAGATCAGCAGCCATGAGAAATCCTGCGTTTCACAAAAGTTGGCGGACAATAGCGGCGAAAAGCGGCAAGGCAATGCCCGATGGGGGTTTCCACAGCGGAAGGTGGAGGATTTCGGCCGTGCGTGCTGTGCAGCGTAGCTCCCTCATCCGCCTGCCGGCACCTTCTCCCCCCCTGAGGACAAGAGACTTGTGGCGCCCGCTCGCCCGTTTCCCAACGCAGACGCTTGAGGCGGAGGAAGGCCTCGCGGCAAATTCCTTCTCCCCTCGGGGAGAAGATGGCGGCAGCCGGATGAGAGGCCTGCACCGCCACACCGCCCGCAAATCACCCACCCGCGACCCTCTTCCGCTTTTTGCGGTTGTGCAGATGCGTCTTTCTTTGCTAGCAGAGGCGACCGTTTTCAGACCCGCCTTTATGGCGCCTTCCCCGGAGAAGGCAAGGAAAGTAACATGCCAGACCTGCTCCTAGAACTCCGTTCCGAAGAGATCCCGGCCCGCTTGCAGCGCAAGGCTGCGGGCGACCTGAAGAAGCTCGTTACAGACGCGCTTGTGGAGGCAGGACTTTCCTACGAGGGTGCGCGCGAATACTGGACGCCGCGCCGGCTAACGCTCGACATCCGCGGCCTGACCGCCCGCTCAGCCGACGTGCGCGAGGAGCGCAAGGGACCGCGCACCGACGCCAACGAAAAGGCGATCGAAGGCTTCCTGCGCGGCGCCGGCCTTTCCTCGATTGCCGAGGCCGAGGTTCAGAGCGACCCGAAGAAGGGCGATTTCTACGTTGCCATCATCTCAAGGCCCGGCCGCAGCGCCGAAGAGATTATCGCCGGCGTCATGCCCGGCATCGTTCGCGATTTTCCGTGGCCGAAGCCGATGCGCTGGGGCAAGGCCTCGTCGCAGCCAGGCTCGCTCCGCTGGGTCCGTCCGCTGCAATCCATCGTCTGCATGTTCGGCACGGAGCATGAAGAAACGACAGTCATTCCGTTCGAGATCGGCGGCATCGTCGCCTCCAACGTAACCTACGGCCACCGTTTCCATGCGCCTGGCGCCATCACCGTCAAGCGCTTCGACGATTACGTCGCCAGTCTCGAAAAGGCCAAGGTGATCCTCGACGCAGAGCGCCGCAAGGACATCATCCTGCACGACGCCCGCGACATCGCCTTTGCGAACGGGCTGGAATTGGTCGAGGACGAAGGCCTCCTAGAGGAGGTCTCGGGCCTAGTCGAATGGCCGCAGGTGCTGTTGGGCAGCTTCGAGGAGGACTACCTCTCGATCCCGTCCGAAATCATCCGGCTGACCATCAAGACGAACCAGAAGTGCTTCGTGACCCGCAAACAGGGCGACGAGACGCTTTCCAACAATTTCATCCTCATCTCCAACATCGAAGCCAGCGACGGGGGCAAGGAAATCATCCATGGCAACGGCAAGGTGGTGCGTGCCCGTCTCTCCGACGCGCTGCATTTCTGGAAGCGCGACCAGGGCGATCTGCCTGATCTGCAGACACTCGAAGCGTCCGCCGCCAAGTTCAGTCTCGACCTGAAGAAGCCGCTCGACCAGCGGATGGCCAAGCTCGACGCTTTGAATGTGACATTCCATGCCAAGCTCGGCACCCAGGGCGAGCGCGTGGAGCGCATCCGCGCCATGGCCGCGAAGGTCGCCTTTCCTGTTGGCGCCGACTACAAGCTGGTCGACCGGGCCGTCGTGCTTGCGAAGGCTGACCTGCGCACCGAGGCTGTCGGCGAGTTTCCGGAACTGCAGGGCGTCATGGGGCGCAAGTATGCGGTTCTGCAGGGCGAAGAGGCCGCGGTCTCGGCCGCTATCGAAGATCACTGGAAGCCGATGGGCCCCACCGAACAGGTGCCCGAGGACAAGATTGCGATAACCGTCGCATTGGCCGACAAGCTGGATACCCTTATCGGTTTCTGGGCCGTCGACGAGAAGCCGACCGGCTCGAAGGATCCATTTGCGCTGCGCCGCGCAGCCCTCGGCGTCATCCGCATCCTCCTCGAACGGCGCGTGCGCCTGATGCTGCTGCCACGGATCGAAAGCCACATGGGCCGCATCGATGCCGACATCGCAGTAAAACAGACCGGCGAAAAAGCAAAGCAGGGCGGAGACTATCTCACCTCCCACGGCATCGCCGGCGATGGCCTGTCGCGTCAGCTCGACCTCCTCTCCTTCTTCCACGACCGCCTGAAGGTCTACCTGCGCGACCAGGGCGCACGCTACGACCTCATCGATGCCGTGCTGACGCCCGAGACCGACGACCTCCTGATGGTTGCCCGCCGCGTCGAGGCCCTGACGGCATTCATCACCTCGGACGACGGCAAGAACCTCTTGGCCGGCACCAAGCGCGCGACGCAGCTGCTGGCGGCCGAAGAGAAGAAGGGCACCGTGGTCGCCGATGGTGTTTCCGAACCCCTGCTGAAGCTCGATGCCGAGAAGGAGCTCTGTGCAGCGATCACCAAGGCGTCAGCCGAGGCTTCGGAGGCGATCGCCAAGGAGGACTTCCGTTCGGCGATGGAAGCGCTTTCGAAGCTGCGTGCACCGGTCGATCGCTTCTTCACCGACGTGCTCGTCAACGACGAGGATGCAGCGATCCGTGCCAACCGCCTGGCACTGCTGCGCCTCATTCGCGAGGCAACGGGCACGGTCGCGGACTTCTCGAAGATCTCGGGCTGATCGATCCCAGACTGGTTGGCGTCAGCCCACAACGCCTGCCGTTGCAACCGCCAGAACCGCGTAGCGCGCGGTCTTGGCGACGGCAACGAGCAGCAAGAAGGTCGCGAACGGCTCCTTGAGCACACCCGCCACAACGGTGATGGGATCGCCGACGATGGGCACCCAGCTTGCCAGCAACGACCACTTGCCGTAGCGGCGATACCAGCGCTGCGCCCTGTCGAGCGCAGCTTCGCGAACGGGAAACCAACGCTTCCCGCGGAAGCGCTCCATGCCGACGCCAAGCAGCCAGTTCAGTACGGAACCCAGCACGTTTCCCGCGCTGGCGACGGCGACCAGCAGCACGGTCGAATACTCCCCGGTGAGGATGAGGCCGACCAGCCCGACCTCCGATTGCATCGGGAATATCGTCGCTGCCGCGAAAGAGATCACAAACAGCCCTGCATAGATCGCGAGAGCAGTCATGGCGTCCCAGAGAGTGCGGCGGGCTTGCATCGGCGCGTTTTCGAGATCACGGCAATCCTTTTTCGGCTGGAGGGTCTTCTGGCGGCGGCATCGAGAATCGAGGCGCTTCAGGACGCTGAAGGCTGGAACTATCATGTGCTGCACGCTATTCCCAAGAGATGAAGAGAATTCTCGTCAGCGCCTGCCTCATGGGCCATGCCGTTCGTTATGACGGCAATTCGAAGCCGCTCGTGCATCCGGCCATCGACCGGTGGCGCGAGGAAGGGCGGCTGGTGACGATCTGCCCGGAAATGTCAGTCGGCATGTCGGTGCCGCGGCCGCCTGCGGAAATCGCGGGCGGCGCAACCGGCGAGGATGTGCTGTCAGGCGGCGCACGTGTTGTCGAGATCACCGGCGGCGACGTGACCGAAACCTTCCGGCAGGCGGCGGAGAACGCCTTGCGGCTCGCCACCAAAACCGGCTGCGGCTTCGCGCTGTTGATCGACGGCAGCCCGTCCTGCGGCTCCGGCTTCATCTATGACGGTTCGTTTTCGGGAGCGCGACAGCGCGGGCGCGGGGTCACCGCTGCGCTTCTGGAGCAGGCCGGCATAGCGGTCTATTCCGACCGGGAGATCGAGGCATTGGTGGCACGGCTTTCGGCGTGTGACGCCGCAGGTGACGCGACTTCCGGATAGCTTTCGCTCGCTGCTGGCGACCGTATCAGTACACACGGCCGCCGGATTTCTCCGGCGGCCGTATTCGTTGTCTTGCTGTCAGAGCTTATGCTGCGCGGCGTGTCTGGCCTGTGGTGTGGTCCGAGCCGCCGACGCGGAAGCCGCGGATCAGGTCCAGCAGTTCATCGGTATCGCTTGCCAGCGATTCGGCCGACGCGGTGGTTTCCTCGGCCATAGCGGCGTTCTGTTGGGTCGCGGCGTCGAGCTGGTTGATCGACGAAGAAATCGAGCGCAGCGTCGTATCCTGCTCGGCGGCGCTGTGGGCGATCTTCGAGACGATGTCACTGGCAGCCTTGATCTGATCGGAAATCCGTTTCAACGCTTCGCCTGCTTCGCCAACGAGGCGAACGCCCTGGTCAACCTGACCGGACGAACGGGCAATCTGATCCTTGATCTCCTTGGCGGCAGCGGCGGAGCGCTGTGCCAGTTCTCGGACTTCCTGTGCGACGACGGCGAAGCCCTTGCCGGATTCGCCAGCGCGGGCGGCCTCAACACCGGCATTCAGCGCCAGCAGGTTGGTCTGGAAGGCGATGTCATCGATGACGCCGATGATCTTGCCGATCTCGTCGGACGACTTCTCGATGCCGCTCATGGCCTCGATCGCCTGTGTGACAACGGCATCGCTGCGCGTTGCCTCCGTGCTGACGGCGTGAACACGCTTGCTGGCTTCATGGGCGCCTTCAGCGGTATGGCGAACAGCGACGCTCAACTCGTCGATGGCGGCCGAGGTTTCCTCCAGGCTGGCCGCCTGACGCTCCGTGCGCTGCGACAGATCGTTGGATGCGCGGCGGATTTCGTCCTTGCTGACACTGATGTCGCCACCTTTGGCGCTGACCTTCGACATCGCCACCTCGAGATGCGACAGGGCGTCGTTGAAATTGTCGCGCAGGGCCGCATAGTTCTGGCCGAGGTCGCCGCAGCGAACAGTGAGGTCGCCGCGGGCGATCTGCTCGAGCGCCTGGCCGATCGTGGAGACGACGCGTGACTGAGCGGTCGCTTCGTCTCGCTGTAGGCGTTGATTGCTTTCGCGTTCGCCGTCAAGCGCCATCTGCTGGGCGGCTTGGCGCTCGGACATGGTGTGCCGCTCTCTGACCTTTTCCTGCAGGGACCTGGTAGCCTTTGCCATCATGCCGATTTCGTTGTTCAATTCAGCATGCGGAATGGCGGCCGTGACATTTTCGTTGGCGACCGCTTCAAGTGTGCGATGGACGTCCTGCAGGGGCTTGGTAATGCTGCGGATGAGATAGTAACCGGCGGCGATACCGGCGGCAGCAATGATGCCGCAGGCGACGAGTGCCTTCCAGATGGCGGCATTGATCTGCTTCTCGAGGTCATCGAAATAGATACCACTCGACACGACGAGCTGCCACGGTTCGAAGGAAGCCGAATAGGCGCCCTTCTGGAAGCGCAGATCTTCCGGCTGACCCGGTTTGCTCCAATAGTAGATCGTGCGACCGCCGCCGGCCTTGCCCTTGTCGACCATATCCTTGCTGAAATAGGTACCGGCCTGGTCGACCTGGCCGCTCATGTCCTTGCCGATGTTGACAGGGCTCGGATGGAAGCGCTGGACGACGTTGTAGTCATAACCGAAGATATAGCCGTTGGGTTCGTACTTGATCTTGGACAGAACCTTGAAAGCCTCGGTTTGTGCAGCCTCATGCGTCATCTCACCAGCTTTTTCGCGCTGGTTGTAGGCATCCAGAACGGAGATCGCGGACTCGACCTGAGTGCGGAGAAGGTCGAAGCGGTCGTCGTAGATCGCCTGCGACGTGGTGCGGATCTGAAAATAGGTGGCTACGGCAAATGCGGCCATCAGCACGCCGACAAGGGCGAAGAGCTGATGCGCGATTTTGAGCTTTTTCACGGATGTCTCGCAAGTGGGAGTGAAAGGGCAACTCCGGATCGGGGACTCCCGACCTGCGCGCTGCAATGCGCGTTGCGACCGCAATCATGCGCCCACCGGCATATTGCTAAAATTAGAGTGAAGGGCTGAACGATCTTTTAAGAACTCCGCAAATGCGGGCTCGACGCAGCTATCAAAAATAACCGGTATATTTTTGTAAATACTTTAACATTTTCGTTTTTACGGGAGTGTCACGTGCGATTGCGCGCTGGAATAGAAAATGCGCCCCCGCTTCTCTTCAGGGGCGCATTTTGTCCACCTCAGGGGTGGAACCCCGATCGACCGAAACGTTGGGCGGAAGGGGCAGGGAACTTTGGATTAGGGTCTCAACTTGAAAGAAGAAACGTCCAGCGGCGCGATTGGTTCCACCGCAGGCCCGGCAACGCCTGCGGCAACGGGCTTGGCGTCGCTACCGATGACGGCGGACGTGGTCGCGGCAAGATCGATGCCATCGGGCGGTGCGGATGCGGTCATGGTTTCGGTCGGGGCCTTGGTCACGAACACGATGGGCGATCCGCCCATCCAGCCTTCCGTGCGGTACAATTTCTTTTCGCCGCCGACGTCGCGGATCTGAGACTGCTGAAAGGCACCGTCAGCGAGCGTGGGAACCACGTACTCCTTCTTGACCTGCACGGCCTGAAGCGGCGGGCAAGTCTGGCATTGCTTGACGACGATGCTGCCGTTGCCGGCCTGCGCTTCGGACCCGATCACCTCAAGCGAGGATGCCAGAGCAGAACTCGCCGCGAACACGCCGACTGCACCGAGGAAGATTTGACGCATGGAACCACTCCGTCTCACGATGAGAGCAGCATTAGCGTGCCTTTGTTTCCATCCCGTCAGGGGAAAGGGTAAAAATTTAAAGAACTGACCTGATTTCGATCCGGATCAGTCTTTTTCGCGCTCGATCGCACGCCAGCCGATGTCGCGGCGGCAGAAGCCGTTGTCCCAATCCACCTTGTCCAGCAGGGCATAGGCGTGGTCCCGGGCGTCACCAACGGTCTTTCCCGCGGCCGTGACGTTCAGAACGCGGCCGCCGGTGGCAACCAGTGCGCCGTCTTGCAAAGCCGTGCCGGCATGAAACACCTTGGCGCCGTCTCCCGCTTCCGGGATGTGGCGGATCGGCGTGTTCTTGTCATAGGAGCCGGGATATCCTTTCGACGCCATGACGACGGTCAGGGCGGGATCGTCGCTCCATTCCGCTTCGACCTGATCCAGCGTGCCGTTGGCGGTGGCAAGCAGGATCGGCAGCAGATCGCTCTTCAGCCGCATCATCAGCACCTGGCATTCAGGGTCGCCGAAGCGGACGTTGTATTCGATAAGCTCGGGGCCTTTCTCCGTGATCATCAGGCCGGCGAAGAAGACACCGGAGAAGGGATAGCCACTTTCGGCCATGCCGCGCATAGTCGGCTCGATGATTTCCTTCATCGTGCGCTCCACCATCTCGGGCGTCATGACAGGCGCCGGCGAATAGGCGCCCATGCCGCCGGTGTTCGGGCCGGTATCGCCCTCGCCCACCCGCTTGTGATCCTGGGCGGTTGCGAGCGCCAGCGCGTGCTTGCCGTCGCAGAGGCAAAAGAAGCTTGCTTCCTCGCCATCGAGATAGGCTTCGACCACGACTTCGGCGCCGGCTGTGCCGAACGCTCCTTCGAAGCAATCGTCAACTGCGGCAAGCGCCTCGTCGACGGTCATCGCCACGGTGACGCCTTTTCCGGCTGCGAGGCCGTCTGCCTTGACGACGATCGGGGCGCCCTGCTCCCTGATATAGGCCTTGGCCTTGGGCGCGTTGTTGAAGCGCTGGTAGGCGCCGGTCGGAATATCGTAGCGGGCGCAGATGTCCTTGGTGAAACCCTTGGAGCCTTCCAGCTGGGCGGCAGCCGCGGAAGGACCGAAGACGGCAAAACCTGTCGTACGCAGCCGGTCGGCAAGGCCCGCGACCAGCGGCGCTTCCGGACCGACGATGATGAAGTCGATCGCCTTTTCCTTGCAGAAGCCGATGACGGCGTCATGGTCATCGACATCGACGGCGACCAGCGTCGCATGCTCGGCGATGCCGGGATTGCCGGGGGCGGCGTAGAATTGCGTCATCAACGGCGACTGCGCCAGTTTCCAGGCGAGAGCGTGTTCGCGTCCGCCCGATCCGATCAACAGAACCTTCATGCCCGTCCCTTTCGCGTTTCCGTCTGGCGGTTAAGGGGAGAGAGGCGAAAGGTCAAGCGAGAATGCTTGCCCGGGGTCAAGCCGAATGCTTGCCCGGGTCAAGCGAGAATGCTCACCAGCCGCCACCGCCCCCGCCGCCGCCACCGCCGCCGGAAGAGCCGCCGCTGCTGCCGCCGCCCGAGAATCCCGAGGATGAACTCGGCGGTGGAGAGGGAAGCGTCGAGGCCATGGTCGAGGCCATGGAGGACGAGAAGCCGCCAATGCGATCGGAGAAATTGCCGCCGCTGAAGTTTCCGGAATACCAGCCCGGATGATAGGCCGCGGCGCCGGCCACGCCTGCGGCGGCGGCCGCGAGCCAGACCTCGAAGGTCCGGCTCCAGGGCTTCTCGACTCCGAGCGCCACGGCGTAGGGCAACAGCTTCTCGAAATGCTGCGGCGACATTTCCGGTGCGCCCGCCATGTTCATGCGGTCCTTTTCGGCGAGCGTCAGATACTGGCGCAGGCCGTCAATGCCATCCGTGAGCTTTGCGCCGAGCGGGGTCGGGGCACCCATGATGAAAACGTACAGCACGTTCAGAAGCACGATGCCGCCGATGGCAAACAGCATCGGCGTCTCATGAAGGTCCACCAGCGACGAAAAAAGCGCCAGCGCCAGCGACGAAAGGATGCTGAAACCGACGAAGGCAGCGACCGCGATCGCAATCACCGCGACGATCTTGCCGCCCAGCGACTGGCCCGGACGGAACGATTTCGCGAAGCCTCCAATGAAGACAGAAACGAAGGCGGTCACCACGATCGGAATGATCATCAGGGCGATCGTCTCGGGTTCCAAAGTCCCGAAGACGAACAGGGCGGCGAGCGCAACGGCGCTCAGTACAAGGCCGCCCGCGGTATAACCGGAATTGGAATTGTAGTATTTACCGCGATGCTCGCGTTCGATGGCGGAACGGAAACTGTCGCCGACGGATTTCACGCGCTCGCCGTTCGCCTTGTCGATCGCCAGTGAGCCTTTGCTGCCCACTGCGTTGAGCAGGCTCGCTTCGCCGGCCTCCAGCTTTTCCTTGCCCGTCGGCTTGTCGGTCCGGCGGATGACGATCGACTGCTTGAGATCGTCCAGAACGACATAGCCGCGCACGGCGAGATTGAGCGCTGTCGCCGACAGTGCCGTCCATCCCTGTCCGGAGAAGCCGCGATTGTCGATGTAATTCACCAACGCCGGTGAAATGCCTTCGGGCGGATCCCAACGCGGCACGACAACGCCGCGTGCCGGATCGCGGCCCACTTTCAGCCACGAGCGCGTATAGTAGAGAAAGACGAGGATCAACCCGCCGAAGCCGATGAAATAGTCGCGGTTGTCGCTCAGCCACCAACGCTGTGCATCGCTCGAGTTCGGCGGGTCTATCGAGCCCTTCGGCATCTTGACCGCAATCGTCAGCCCCTCGCCGGCATCCAGCGGCTGCGTGGTCGAAAACAGCAGGCGACCGCCGCTTGTCGACACGCGCGCATTCTTGTCGACCGCGCCGAGTGGTCCGGTGAAGAAAGCCGTGTCCGTCGCACTCACGCCCTCGGGCAGTTTCACGGAGGCGGTCGCCGACAGGATCGGAAAGATCCAGCCGTTGCCCGTGACGTTCCAATAGAGTTCGTCATGCTCGGGGAAATAGCGGATCTGGCGATTGGTGCGGTAGGTGAAGACGTATTGATGCCGGCCATAACTGAGCATCACATCTTCTGCGCCGGCATAGATGCGAATGCCGCCGGAAATGGACTCGGTGCGCCACGGCTCGTCGCCGCCGTCGCGCGTGACCGAGACCACGTCGAAGTCGACGCGGACGGTACGGCCGTCGGCATCCTTCAGCGTCAGCGGAAAATCGCGAAAGATGCCGCGCCGGATACGGTTGCCTTCGGCATTGACGGTGATCGCCTCCGTCACCGTCATTGCGCCGCTCTTGTCCAGCACGATGTCCGAGGCGAAGGAATTGATGACCTCCGCCGCGAAGGACGAGCCTGCGGCAAGCGTCAGAAACAGAACGAAGCACAGGCCGAATAGCCGCCGGATCATCTTACCCCCGCCTGCGGCGCCGGCCGCGTCAGATCGTGTTAGCCCTTGTCCCCGTAGCTCACACCCAGTCCTGCCAGCGTGCGCCAATAAGCCGGGAAGGTCTTGCCGACGCAATCCGGATCGAGAATGGTGATGCCGTCGATCTTCAGGCCGGCGAGCGCGAAGCTCATGGCGATGCGGTGATCGGCAAAGGTGTCGATCTCTGCCGGCAGATGCTGGCCGGCCAGCGACGGATCGGACTGCACGATCAGGTCGTCGCCTTCCTCGCGCGCAAGATCGGCGCGGATCCGCGTCAGGCCGGTCGACAGCGCCCGGATGCGGTCGCATTCTTTGACACGCAGATTGGCAATGCCGATGAAGCGCACGGGTGTTTGATTGAAGGCTGCGAGGACAGCAAGCGTCGGAACCGCGTCCTGCATCTGCGAACCGTCGATTTCGGCAGGTAGGTGCGGGAACCTGGCGATCATGTCGTAGGCGTTGGCGTCCGGCTGCGTGAAGGCGCCGGCGGCAACGCCGAGATCGATCCTGCCTGATGTGAGGACTTCCGCCGCCCAGAGATAGGTGGCAGCCGAGGCATCGGGTTCGACGACGAAATCGGCGGCACTGTAACCGGTCGGCTCGACGCGCCACGTGACGGGGTTCGTCTTGGTGACTTTTGCGCCGAAGGCGCCCATGGCGGCCGTGGTCAGGTCGATATAGCCGAGAGCGCCGATATCCTCGCCCAACAGCTCGATATCGACCGGACGATCGCCGCCTGCAGCCATCATCAGCAGCGCGGAGACATACTGGCTGGAGAGACCGCCATCGATCCGGATGCGGTTCGCCTCGAAACGACCGGTGCCCTTCACCGTGACCGGCGGGCAACCGGTTTCGGCGCTCGCGTCGATGCCAAGCGAACGAAGCGCCTCGACCAGGGGGCCGATGGGGCGTTTGCGCATATGCTGATCACCGTCGACCACGACCGTACCGTCGACAAGGGCGGCGGCGGCGGTGAGGAACCGTGTCGCGGTTCCGGCATTGCCGAGGAAAAGCGGTGCTGCGGGCGGCAGCAGCCTGCCGCTTCCCGTGACCACGAAGCTCGTATCGTCGGGTTCGTCGATGACGACGCCCATGGCGCGCAAGGCGTCGGCCATGTAGCGCGTGTCGTCGCTCTTCAATGCGCCGGTCAGCCGGCTCGTGCCCTTGGCGAGGCCCGCCAACAGCAGAGCGCGGTTGGTGATCGACTTCGAACCGGGCGGCACGGCACGCCCGGAAAGTGGCTTGCCTGGCGGGATGATGGTGAGCTTGTCTTTACTCATTGCCTTGTCTTTTCCGTCTTTGCGCGAGGACCGTTTCCGGCCGCAATCTTTCCCTGCTCATAGCAGCTTTTGTGCAAAGGCAAATGGCGGATGTCAGAACTTCACGGTCGGGACGGCGCGATCGGCCTCGTTGGCGATCTCGAAATACTCCCGCTTCTGGAATCCGAACTGGCCGGCGACGAGATTGGAGGGGAAGCTCTCGACCTTGACGTTGAGATCGCGGGCGGCGCCGTTGTAATAGCGGCGCGCCATCTGGATCTCGCTCTCCATGGTTTCAAGCGAGGTCTGCAGTTCACGGAAGTTCTCGTTGGCCTTCAGGTCCGGATAGGCCTCGGCAAGCGCCAGCACGCGGCCTAGCGCCTGGCCGAGCAGGCCTTCCGCCTGGGCTCTTCCTGCGACATCGCCGGATGGAACCGCCTGCGCCTTGTTGCGAAGCGCAACGACTTCCTCGAGCGTCGTCTTTTCGTGGCTCGCATAGCCTTTGACGGTCTCGATCAGATTGGGAATGAGATCGGCGCGTCGCTTCAGTTGCACGTCGATGCCGGACCAGGCTTCCTCGGCCATCTGACGGGCACGAACGAGGCCGTTGTAAATGAAGACAATATAGAGCGCGATCAAGACGATGACGCCAAGAGCAATAAACATCGCGAATCCCCCGCAACGACGTAAAGTTCAACGGACACTATGCAGGTTTGCCGATAGCGTCAAACAGCGAGGCACGCATCGAGGCTCGACGCCAGGATCCGGGCGCCCGTCAGCTTGCCACGGCGCCCGGCGTGCCGTCGATATGGAGAATGAGGCCGTTGCGGCCGCCCGTCACGCAGCCGCCTTGGCTTTATTCGCTCCACCGGCGTCCGTCAGCAGGAAGGCTTCGCCACAGGCCTTGGCGAGCGTGCGCACCCGAAGGATATAGCTCTGCCGTTCGGTGACCGAGATCACGCCGCGCGCATCCAGCAGATTGAAGACGTGACTTGCCTTGATGCACTGGTCATAGGCCGGGAAGACGCATTTGTGCAGCTTCTGATTATCGCTGTCGCCGGGCGCACCGGCGGCGAGCAGCGCCTGGCACTCCTTCTCGGCGTCGATGAAGTGCCGGTGCAGCATCTCGGTGTTGGCGAATTCGAAGTTGTGGCGCGAGTACTCCTGCTCGGCCTGCAGGAAGACGTCGCCGTAGCTGATTTTCTCGTCCCCTTCGCGGCCGTTGAAGTTCAGGTCGTAGACGTTGTCGACACCCTGGACATACATGGCGAGGCGCTCGAGACCGTAGGTCAGCTCACCGGCGACCGGCGAGCACTCGAGGCCGCAGACCTGCTGGAAATAGGTGAACTGCGAGACTTCCATGCCGTCGCACCAGCACTCCCAGCCGAGGCCCCAGGCGCCGAGCGTTGGGCTTTCCCAATCGTCCTCGACGAAGCGGATATCATGCAGTAACGGGTCGAGTCCGATCGCCTCCAGCGAGCCGAGGTAAAGTTCCTGTAGGTTCGGCGGGTTCGGCTTCAGGATGACCTGATACTGATAATAGTGCTGCAGGCGGTTCGGGTTTTCGCCGTAGCGGCCGTCGGACGGACGGCGCGAGGGCTGCACGTATGCAGCCTTCCAGGGCTTTGGCCCGAGGGCGCGCAGCGTCGTTGCCGGATGGAACGTGCCCGCCCCGACTTCCATGTCGTAGGGCTGCAGCACCGCACAACCCTTGTCCGCCCAATAGCTGTGAAGCGTCAGGATCAACGCCTGGAACGAGCGCTTGGGGTTCATGTGGTCGGGGATCGTCGCTGCAGACATGGGTCGGTTGCCGTTCAATTGATCTGTTGCCGGGACTGGTGCCACGAACACACCGTGAGGGTCAAGGCTTAGCGAAATGGATTGACAACGGTCAGTCGCGCATCGATCACCTAGCCGGCCTGCAAGTCTTCCGAATAGAAGTGTTGGCAATCGGCCGAGCACGCTGCAGCACCCATCAAAGCGTCGTAGAATCCGAGATTGCAGCGCTGTGACAGGTCAAGCTCCGACACGGTGATTTGTTCGTCGATCGGAACAATCGATGCTGACATTGTGATCAGGTCCGCGACGGCATATTCGATATCGGTCCAACTCATGCCCAGCTTCTTGCGACCGACATTGGCGAATTCATTCAAGGCCTGAACACTCAGGATGAACGGCTCAACCAGCAAGGACTGGGCGCTTCGCCCGGACGTCTTCGGAAAAAGCGTAGACGAGAATACTGGTGTCGAGAAAGCTGCGCGAAGCCGACGGCATCAGCGAGAGTTCTCTTCGTTGCGATCAAACGTCCAGTCAGCAGGAAGTTTGAGCTTGAACGCCTTTATTCTCTCAAACGCCTTCTGCCGGGCATCGTTTCGTTCAATCTCGAAAACCCGATCCTCGGCGACGCGGACGACCACATCGTTGCCCTCCTTCAGCTCCAGAGCATCGACACCACACTCGGGATCCGGATTGCCAGGCTATTTCCCCACTTTGCAACTTCATGGGTCACCTTATGATATACGCTTGCAATATGTATGTCACGAAGGGGCTCTCGGTAACGCCTACTCGTCCTCGTCCTTCTTCAGGTGGTATTCGCCCGTCACCGGGTCCTTGACGAGGGTGCCGATGGCGCCGGTCTGTCGCTCCTTCTGGGCGCGGCGCGATTTTTCGGCAAGCCGCTTCGCCTCGGCGACGAAGCGGCGGTAGAGAAGCCAGGCGCCCACCACGAGCAGACCTAGGATTATAAGCTGTGGCATGTCGCCTGTCTTTCACTCCCTCAGAAGCCGTATCGGCCCCACAATGCCTTTTCCTCGGCGGTCTCCACAAGTCCCGCGGCGAAACCGGAGGCGACGCCTTCGAGCGATGCCGATGATACGCCCGGAATGCGCCGTCCGAAAAGACCCCGGGCGGGGGTAACTAGCGCCAGCTTCGTTTTCGACCCGTAGCGTTTCTTCAGTTCCTGCCGCATGTCGCCGAGACCGTCGATCAGGCCGAGCTCCAGTCCGCGCGTGCCGGTCCAGAAGAGGCCGGAGAACACCGTCTCGTCGTCCTTGAGCTTGCCGGCGCGGCGTTCCCGGACCATCGAGATAAAGACCTGATGGATCTCCAGCTGCAGCGTCTTCAGATATTCGATGTCCTTTTCCTTTTCCGGCTGGAAGGGATCGAGGATCACCTTGTTCTCGCCGGCGGTGTAGACACGGCGCTCGACGCCGATCTTCTTCAGAAGCTCGGGAAAGCCGAAGCCGCCGGAAACGACCCCGATCGAGCCGACGATGGAGGTCGGATCGGCAATGATCTCATCGCCCGCCAGCGCTATCATGTAGCCGCCTGACGCTGCGACGTCTTCGACGAAGACCAGCACCTTCTTCTGCTTCTCGCGGGCAAGCTCGCGAATGCKGGTGAAGATCAGGCGCGATTGAACGGGGGATCCGCCGGGCGAATTGATCGAGATCGCGACCGCGGGCGCTTCCTTGAAGCCGAAAGCTTTTTCGAGAACCTGTGCCGTGGACGCAAGATTGAGGGCGGGCCTGAACTGGCTGCCGCCACTCATGATCGCGCCCTGAAGCCGGACCACAGGGATCTCGATACCCTCTTTGCGGAACCGCTTGGGCATCAGCTTTCTCAAAAATCCGGCCATTTCCAATCCTTTGCATCGTCTTGAGCGAACGCAATTCATGTATGCAACGCAACGGCAAACGCAATGGCTTTCGCTTAAAACACCTGTCGTTCGCTTTTCTTATTGCGAATGACTTGCATTATCATTCTAATCGGACATATTGGGCGCATCAGTCAACAGGCAGGCGTTTCATGGACATTGTAAATCCGAAGATAAAAAGGGGCTGGCGATCAGACGTCGGCGAGGCATCGCTGTCCGATGTCTACCGAACAGTAGAGGCTCCCCGGGATGGATCGCGCTGGCGCCGCATCGCCGCCTTCGTCGGCCCCGGCTATATGGTCGCCGTCGGCTACATGGACCCCGGCAACTGGTCGACATCGCTCGCCGGCGGCTCGAAATTCGGCTATGCACTGCTGACAGTTGCCCTCTTGTCCAACCTGATGGCGATCGTCCTGCAGTCGCTCTGCGCCCGCCTTGCCATCGCATCGGGCCGCGATCTGGCGCAGGCCTGCCGTGATGCCTTCCCGAAATACGTGTCTCTTCCGCTCTGGGCCTTTGCCGAGATCGCCATCATCGCCACCGACATCGCAGAAGTCATCGGCACCGCGATCGGCCTCAACCTGCTCTTCGGCATCCCGCTCGAACTCGGCGTTCTGATCACCGCGCTTGATGTCTTCCTCATTCTCTATCTGCAAAAGATCGGTTTCCGCTGGGTGGAAGCCTTCGTGATCGCGCTGCTCGGCATCATCACCGTGTGTTTCAGTGTGCAGATCTTCCTTGCCGATCCGGAATGGGGCGCAGTTATCCGGGGCTTTTTCCCGACGACCGAAATCGTCGCCAATCCAGAGATGCTCTACCTGGCGCTCGGCATTCTCGGCGCGACCGTGATGCCGCACAACCTCTACCTTCATTCGGGCATCGTGCAGACCCGCGCCTACGGCCATTCCGTGCCCGAAAAGCGCGAGGCGCTGACCTTCGCGACGATCGATTCGACCGTTGCGCTTTGCTTCGCGCTGCTAATTAACGCCTCGATCCTGATCCTTGCCGCGGCGGCCTTCCACGCCAATGGAAAGACCGACGTGGTGGAACTCGGCGAGGCGTCGTCCCTGCTCGCGCCGCTGCTCGGCCTGGCCATCGCTCCGACGCTCTTCGGCATCGCGCTTCTCTGCTGTGGCTTGAATTCGACCGTGACGGCAACGCTTGCCGGCCAGATCATCATGGAGGGGTTCCTCAAGATCAGGCTGCAGCCATGGGTGCGGCGCCTGATCACCCGCGCGATTGCGATCGTTCCGGCCGCCTTCGTGACCATCTGGTACGGAGATGCGGGGACGGCGGAGCTGCTGATCCTGACCCAGGTCGTTCTCAGCCTGCAGCTTTCCTTCGCGGTCTTCCCGCTGGTGATGTTCACGGCGAACAAGGCGAAGATGGGGGAACTCGTCGCACCGCGCTGGCTCAGCGCGCTCGCCTATCTGATCGCGGTCGTGATTGCCGGCCTGAACATCAAGCTGCTTTTCGACTTCGTCGTGGGCTAGCGGCGGGTATAGGCGGCGCGGCCGTTGTTCAGATCATCCACGAAGGGGGAGAATTTATGCGTTCCTTCTTCGTGCATGATGAGAGGCGCGCGCAGCGAAAGCCGCGCGCGCGACCCCTTTATCGCCGTCACCAGGATGCGCACCGCGTTTTCACCCTCGCGCGGATGGATCGCGGTGATCTCGATGCCTCCGAAACGCCTGCCGCAGGCGTCGATGATCTCAGCGATCGATTCCGGTCTCGCGATCAGCGACATCTGCCCGCCGGGGATCGTGATCGCGCCGGCCGTGCGCACCCAGCTTTCGAACAGTCCCTCCGTCATCGCGTGCGCCTCTGCCTTCAGGGCATCCGGCGTGCGACGATCGCCTGCATCGTTGAAGGGCGGGTTCATGATGACGTGATGAAAGCTCTCGTCGACGAGGCCGGCCTCATTGCGCGCCTTCGCCTTCAGGGTCACATCCGCCTCGACGACGGACACGCGCTCCGCGATGTGAGCGTTTTGCGGAAGCATGATGCTGCGGCGCGCGTAGCCGGCCATTTCCTCGGAGCGCTCGAAAAGAACGATACGGGCAGCCGGCAGCCGGGACGCGACGGCAAGCCCGGCCGCCCCTGCCCCTGCCCCGAGATCAGCAAGCCTGATGGGGCGCTGGTCGTCGACCAGGGCCGCGAGCAGCATCGCATCCATGCCGGAACGATGGCCCCTGCCCTTCGGCTGCACCACATGGAACAGGCCGCGATGGAATGCATCGATGGTTTCGGCAACACCGGGCGTCATCGGACGCTCACTTCGGATTGCGCAGTTCGTCGCCAAGCCCAGCATCGATCAAGATGCGGCGCGCCTGGTCGGCCCGGTCCTCGTCGACCAGAAGACGGCGCGGCAGCATGCCGAGCGAGCCTTCCAATATGCTCATGCCCTGATCGGCGATGAAGCAGTGGATTCCGGCATCCTTCATGAGGCTCTCGGCAAAGGAGAGCAACACGGGATCGTTGGCGCGGATAAGTTCATGCATTTGCCGTGGAATCCCTTTCAATTTTGCGCGACGCGACCATTTCGCCTCTTGCCGCGCCTATCGCCCCTTTCTATTGTCAAACTCAATGAGTGAACAGGAGTCCGGGTCGTTGGGCGTGGTCATACCGCTTGAAGAAAGCAAAAACAAACTGGCATCCGTCAAGCCGCTGGTGGATCTAACCAAGGCGGATATGGAGCGGGTCAACCAGCTTATCCTTTCAAAGGCAGGTTCCGACGTCCAGATGATTCCGGAGGTGGCCAACCACCTCATTTCCTCGGGCGGCAAGCGGCTGCGTCCGATGCTGACCCTGGCGTCGTCAGCGCTATTTGGCTACACAGGCGAGAACCACATCAAGCTCGCGACCAGCGTCGAGTTCATGCACACGGCAACGCTTTTGCACGACGACGTCGTCGACGAAAGCGATCTTCGCCGCGGAAAGTCCACCGCCCGCATGATCTGGGGCAACCAGGCCAGCGTTCTCGTCGGCGATTTCCTGCTCGGCCAGGCCTTCCGCATGATGGTCGATGTCGGCTCGCTGGATGCGCTTGACGTCCTGTCTTCGGCTGCCTGCGTAATCGCCGAGGGCGAAGTCCTGCAGCTCTCCGTCGCCAAGAACATGGAAACGACGGAAGACGATTATCTCGCGGTCATCCGCGCGAAGACTGCCGCCCTGTTTGCGGCTGCCGCCGAAGTTGGCCCGATCGTCGCCGATGCCGGAAAGTCCGGCCGCAACGCGATGAAGTCCTACGGCATGAACCTCGGGCTCGCCTTCCAGCTCGTCGATGACGCGCTCGATTATGGCGGCAAGGCCGCCGATCTCGGCAAGAATGTCGGCGACGATTTCCGCGAGGGCAAGATTACGCTGCCGGTGATCTTGGCCTATCGCCGCGGCACCGAGGACGAACGCGCGTTCTGGCGAAAGGCGATCGAGGGCGGCGAAGGCACCGATCAGAACCTGGAAAAGGCACTTGGACTAATCACCAAGTACGGAACGCTGAACGAAACGATCGCCCGGGCGGTCCACTACGGGACGATAGCGCGAGACGCCCTCGCGCCGCTTCCCGATACGCCATGGAAATCAGCACTGATGGAAGTCATCGACTTCTGCATCGAGCGCGTCAATTAATCGACGGTCATTGATCGCGGGCTGAATTTCTTGCGGGGCCGCTTCAAAAAAGCCATCCTGCCGTGAATCAGTCTTTTCAACTGATTTGCAGCCGGACCGAGGTTGGCTGCCCTGGAAGAGAGGTTTTCTAATGCGGCTGAAATTTGCCATTCGTCTTCTTTCGAGCGCGGCCCTTGCGGCGGTCCTGTCGCTCAGCGCGCTTGGCGGCGCCAACGCCGAAGACGCGACCAAGAAGGACGAAGCCGGCAGCAGCGCGATGTTTGATCCCGATAGCGTCAACACGTTTGCCGGCGCGCTGCTGGCTGCCCGCACAGCGGACGTCGATCACGACTACGAAACCGCGATCGCGCTCTACAAGAAGGCGCTGCAGATCGAGCCCGGCAATCCGGAGATCCGCCAGCGCCTGATGATCTCGCTTCTGCTCAACGGCGACATCAAGGACAGCGTCAAGTATGCGAACGATCTGAAGAACGATCCGACCATCGAACGTCTGGCGACGATCGTGCGGGGCGCGGATGCGATCCGTCGCGGCGAATACAAGACTGCCGAGACTGCGCTGCGGACAACGGGTCCGACGGATCTCGACCGCGTGATGAACGATCTCATGTCCGCTTGGGCGCGCCTTGGCGCCGGCAAGGGCAAGGAAGCACTGGGCCTGGTCGAGAAGATGAAGGGCCCGGACTGGCTCGGCATTTTCCAGGCTTACAATGCGGGTGCGATCGCGATCGTCAACGGCGACGTAAAATCGGCGCGCCGACATCTGAATGATGCCGTCCTCGACAAGGACGGGGCGGCAACGGCTCCGGATACGTTCATGCGCGCGGTCATCGCCCTGGCACGCCTCGAGGCTTCGCAGGGCAACAAGCAGAAGGCGCTCGACACGATCTCCGTCGGCGACAATCTGCTGCCGAACTACGCGCCTCTCAACGCACTGCGCCAGAGCATTACGAGCGACGAGAAGCAGCAGCAGCAGCAGGTTGAAACCGCCAAGCAGGGTGCGGCCGGCGTGCTGTTCTCCTTTGCCGGCGCACTCAATCGCGACGGAGCGGAAGACATCGTCTCGCTCTATCTGCAGATCGCCAAGAGCCTCGATCCGGACAGCGCAGACGCTCTCGTGATGCTTGGTGGCATTGCCGAAAAGCAGAACCAGCTGGATCGTGCCATCGCCATCTACAAGCAGGTTCCGGACAATTCGCCGATGAGCCGCATCTCCGAGCTGCAGCTCGGTCTGGCGCTGGCCGAGGGCGGCAAGGTAGAGGAAGCCCGCAAGCACCTGCAGGGCCTGATTGCCTCCGACCCCAAGGATATCCGCAGCTATCTCGCCTATGGCAGCGTCCTGTCCGACGCCAAGGACTATGCGGCGATGGCCGAGAACTACGACAAGGCCGTCGAGATCATCGGACCGTTGCCGGGCAAGAACACCTGGACGGTCTTCTTCCAGCGCGGCATTGCCTACGAGCGCCTGAAGCAGTGGGACAAGGCCGAGCCGAGCTTCCGCAAGGCACTGGAGCTCAACCCCAACCAGCCGCAGGTGCTGAACTATCTCGGCTACTCCTGGATCGACATGAACCGGAACCTCGACGAGGGGCTGGCCATGATCAAGAAGGCTGTCGATCTGCGCCCCGACGACGGCTACATCATCGATTCTCTCGGCTGGGCCTACTTCCGCCTCAACAAGTTCGACGATGCCGTGGACGAGCTCGAAAGGGCCGCCCAAATTAAGGCTGGCGACGCAACGATCAACGACCACCTGGGCGACGCCTATTGGCGCGTCGGGCGCAAGCTGGAAGCCGTCTACCAATGGAACCGGGCGCTGGCCTCGGAGCCGGAAGCAGCCGAGATTCCCAAGATCAAGGAAAAAATCGCTAACGGCTTGCCCGTGAAGGGCGAGAATTCCAAGGCCGCGGACAAGAAGCAGCCGGATCCAGCCCCTGTCGATCCGAAGCCTGCGGACAAGAAGTCCTGATAACCGATGCCTGAGAAGGGCATCGGCGGCGACCCGATCATCCACGAGGACGCGTTTGCAAAAATCAATCTGGCCCTCCATGTGACGGGCCAGAGAAGCGACGGCTATCATCTGCTTGAGATGCTAGTGACCTTCACCCGGCGCGGCGACAGGCTGGAACTTGCGCCGGCGCCGTCCGACGAGTTCGTCATGACCGGGCGCTTCAGCGATACGCTGAAACAGGACGGCGGCACCAATCTGGTGCTGAGGGCGCGCGATGCGCTGCGCGACGCCGTGCTTCGAGCGGGCGGAACCGCCGGCCCAGTCCGCATTCATCTGCAAAAGAACCTGCCTGTCGCCTCCGGCATTGGCGGCGGTTCGGCGGATGCAGCCGCGGCTCTGCGCGGGCTCATGCGGCTGTGGCGAACCTCTCTGCCACCTGAGACCGTCGACGAGATTGCCGTTCGCCTCGGCGCCGATGTCCCGATGTGCCTGGAGAGCAAGCCGCTGATCGCGCGCGGCATAGGCGAACGGATCGAGGCGGTCGGCGACATGCCGGCGTTTGCAATGGTGCTCGCCAACCCGCTGAAGGGCATGTCGACGCCCGAGGTTTTCCGAAGACTTGCGACCAAGAACAACGCGCCGCTTGAAACGGGGACAGCGCCATCCTGGCTCGACGCGTTGAATGGCATGCGCAACGACCTCGAGCCGCCTGCCCGTGCCCTGCTGCCGGAGATCGGCGAAATCTCGGGGATGTTGAAGGAGCATGGCGCCGCATTCGTGCGGATGTCAGGTTCCGGCGCAACGTGCTTCGGCATATTCGAGACGGTGGCTGCCGCGGAGGACGCGGCGCGCGCGCTTCACAGCGAGCGTCCCGACTGGTACTTCGAAGCGACGGAAACGCTGGCGGGAGACGGCCATGGCAGGACTTGACGAAAACCGCTCCTTCATTCCGGTCGGCATTGCCGTCCTCACCGTCTCGGACACGCGGACGACCGCCGACGATCGCTCCGGCGACACTCTGGCGGCGAGGATCGTGGATGCCGGCCACAGGTTGATCGAACGCGCCATCGTGCCCGACGAGAAGCAGGCGATCGCCGTGCAGGTCAAGGCCTGGACCATCCGCGATGACATCGACGTGGTGATCACGACCGGCGGAACCGGCTTCACCGGCCGCGATGTCACCCCCGAAGCCCTGGAGCCGCTTTTCGAGAAAAAGATGGACGGGTTCTCGCAGGTCTTCCACCGAATTTCCTACGACAAGATCGGCACGTCGACCATCCAGTCGCGGGCGACAGCCGGCGTTGTCGACGCCACCTTCATCTTCGCGTTGCCGGGCTCACCCGGCGCCTGCAAGGATGCCTGGGACGGCATTCTGAAAGCGCAGCTCGACTACCGCCACATGCCCTGCAATTTTGTGGAGATCATGCCGCGCCTTGACGAGCATCTGAAGCGCGGCGCAGGCAAATGACACGCTAGGCGATGCCTGCCCTCGGCGACCGCATGCAGCATTCGCGATCTATGTTCCTATGCCCGGCAGGACAGGCATGGTATCCCAGCTATCCCCCGACAGCAGAATGCAGCTCACGCCGCGAACATCCGTGATGAGCAATGTCCATGTACCGCTTTGCGCGGCGTAGACCTCGAGCATGGCGTTCTCGTTGATCAGTCCCACGGCCGTCAGCTTCTCAGCAAAGTTCGTGTCCAGGAAATGAACGACCTCGGATCGGCCTGCGCAACTGCGCATCATCTGCGATGCTGCCGAATGCGGATGCGCGATCATCGATGCCGCCAATACGACGGCCGATAGCAGGCCGCGGATCATATTGCGTTTCATGACGCACCTCCTTTTGCCGGAAACCGGCAGAAGAGGGAACTTCCGCTGACCTGTTCTGCCGTCTGCCGGCATTCCATGGTCGACCGTCGCGAAGCGAGGCGCTCGGGCGGCGCCATGCGCAAATTATAGCGCAAAATCGAATCGAGCGCCATTATTTGCGCGACAAGCGACCGGAGCGCCGGCTGCTATCGCGCCGAGCGCGCGACCCAGGAGGGAATTAGTTCGCTCGAGAGCCTGCGCAGCTTCTGGCCCTTGGCGAATTCCGACAGGCGCATGCCGCTCCGCGCGGCCGCCAGTGCGTGGTTTTTCGGCAAAAGCAGACCCAGTTCCAACGGCGGCTTCGAGCGTCCAAACCTCTTGTAGAACGGCAGGCGGTAGCCGCGCGAGGCAGTGAAGCGCGCCGGCAGCTTGTTGAGCGAGACGTATTCGGCAATCTCGTCGATCCACCCCGTCTGCGGCCTCGCGCCGGGTTCCACGAAGAGCAGCCACTCGCCCCGCGCCGACCGCAGTATGTCCTTGATGTCCCATTGAGAATGGAAGCGGCAACCCGCCGCATCGGCAACCTTCGACGAACCGTCGCGCGAGCCGTGGTCCAACACCACAACGTCGCTGACAAGCCCTTCAACCGCGCCTGCAACCAACACCGATAAAGTCTGCGCCAGTTCAGGTTCCTGATCCTGGCATTCGAGCACTACTGTCAACATTGCCTATTTATAGAGCGTCGCACAAAACTTTGCCAGCGCCACTTTCCCAATTTTGTTCTTGCATTGTTCTCATTTTGCCGATAGGAATTTAATCATCAAACAGATGGAAGCAAAGCCATCCGTCGACGGAGAATCCGATGAACGAACAGTCCCTTGCAGGGCAGGCCGCATTTACGCCTGCCAATACGGCAGATATTGCCGACGCAATGATCGTTTCTTCCGGCCTGCGGATCGAGATCGACCGCCGCCGCGGCCGCGCGGCCGGCCTTAACCCAAGCGGGCGCTTTGAACCCCTGCGGCGCGAGGCCATGGATGACGGCTGGCAGACGTTGGAAGAGTTGCCGCCGTTCAAGACCGAGGTGCAGATCGAGAAGCCGCGCACGGCCATCACGCGCAATGAATCGCCTGACATTCCTTTCGATCGCTCGATCAATCCCTATCGCGGTTGCGAACATGGATGCATCTACTGCTTTGCGCGGCCGACTCACGCATATATGGGGCTTTCTGCGGGCCTTGACTTCGAGGCGAAGCTTTTTGCCAAGCCGGATACTGCCAAGCTGCTGGAGCGCGAACTGGCAAAAACCGGCTACAGGCCGCGCGTGATCGCGATCGGCACCAACACCGACCCCTATCAGCCGATCGAGAAGGAATGGCGTATCATGCGTCAGATCCTCGAAGTTCTCGAGAAGGCGAACCACCCTGTTTCCATCGTCACCAAGTCGGCGATGATCCTGCGGGATATCGACATTCTCAATCGGATGGCCGCAAAAAACCTGGTGCGCGTCTCGCTGTCGGTGACGACGCTCGACCGCAAGCTGGCGCGCACGATGGAGCCCAGGGCTTCGACGCCGGCGCGACGGCTGGAGGCGATCCGGGCGTTGAGCGAGGCAGGCATTCCGACATCGGTGATCGCTGCGCCGATGATTCCGGCCCTCAACGATCACGAGCTGGAGCGCATCCTGGATTCAGCGAAGGCAGCCGGGGCGCAGGAGGCTGGCTATGTCATTCTGCGCCTGCCACTGGAGGTTTCGCCGCTCTTTCGGGACTGGCTGCTGCAGAATTACCCCGACCGCTATCGCCATGTGATGGCCCTCGTGCGCTCGATGCGGGGCGGCAAGGATTACGACGCCGATTTCGGCAAGCGGATGAAGGGAGCCGGACCCTATGCCTGGCAGATCGCCCGCCGTTTCGAAATGGCGACAAAGCGTCTGGGCATGACCCGTCGCAGCATGCCGTTACGTGACGACCTGTTCGTTCCGCCGGATGGCAGCGGCGTGCAGTTGTCGCTGCTTTGATATTCAGCTTGCGGATGGCTGCCCTGCCCGTCCGCACTCAAGTCCTCGGCCCGCCGCCCTGATCCGGGGACTTGCAGGAAATCGGGTTGGCGTGCGAAGTTCAGCCGCATGAAACGTCGCACGCCACCCGATTCTCCTATGCTTTTCGAAGATGTCCCGCTCGTGCCCGATTTCCGGCTGGAGCTGAAGGCACGAAAGGCCGGCCATTGGCCGGTTGCTGGTGCCGATGAAGCCGGGCGCGGGCCGCTGGCCGGGCCGGTGGTCGCCGCGGCGGTCATTCTCGACCCCAGGCGTATTCCGGAAGGATTGAATGATTCCAAGCAGCTCTCGGCCCTGAAACGGGAGGAGTTGTTCGATCAGATCCTGGCGACGGCAACCGTCGCCATCGCATCGTCGAGTTCAAGGCGCATCGATGAAACGGATATCCGCAAGGCGAGCCTCGATGCCATGCGACGTGCCATTTGCAGCCTGGCCATCCTGCCGAGTTACGTGCTGACGGATGGCCTCGATGTTCCGCCGGGGCTCCACTGCCCCGGTCAGGCCGTCGTCAAGGGCGATGCGCGTTCGGTTTCGATCGCAGCCGCGTCCATCATCGCCAAGGTCACGCGCGACCGCATGATGGCACGTGCCGACCGGATCTTTCCCCTCTACGGCTTTGCCGCCCATGCCGGATACGGAACCACACAGCATCGCGCCGGCATCGAGACGCATGGCCCGTGCTCATTGCACCGGATGACATTTCGCCCGTTGAAACTGGCCGGGATCGTGGAGGGCGAGTGAGCGATCGTCAGGCCGGCATCATGCCGGCTGCGATGCGCTGGCGGTGCAAGCTGATATAGTCGATATCCGCGCGGTAGACGCGATCATGTCCCTCGGCGAGATCGACCCGGTATTTCTCGGAGCCGTTCGCCGCCTGCTCCTGCATGAACACGACGAGCCGCTCAAGTCGTGCGACGATCGTCGCGACAACGCCAGCCCGTAACCGCTCGTCCAACCCATATTCATCCAGGAACAACCGGGCACGTTCAACCTGGCGGTCTATGCCGGCCAGCGGGGACCCTGCGCCAGCAGAGAGAGGCGCCCAGCGATAGACGGCATAGGCCAGATCCCATATGCGCGGCCCGGGGTGGGCAGTCTCGAAGTCAATGATTCCGCTGACCTCGCCATCGCGCAGAACGACGTTATGGGGCGCGAAATCGCCATGGCAGATGGTCTCGAACGGCGCTCTCGGCGACAACTGCCAAGCCCGGCTCGCCCATTCGACAGCGACCGGTGCGGCACAGCAGTGATAGCGGCACAGCAGCCGCGCCGCCGACGCCAGAACGGCGGCGGACTGCATCTCTGCGTCCGTTTCTATGTCACCGGTCTTGCCATCGAGAAAGGTGACGCGCTCCCACGCCTGATCCACGCCGGCGGCGCGCGGCGCGGCTTCGAAGCCATTGGCATGCAGATGACCCAGCAACGCCTGCACGCCTGCGCTCCACGGGCGCACCCGCCGCCAGACCAAGCCGTCGCGCAGGAAAGGCCCATCACCGCTCTCCGCATGAGCATCCGCCCTGTCTCCCCCGCTCGCCCTGGTCGGCATCGCCTCATATCCGGATTCTTGTTCATCGGCCCGCAGGTTCGATCCACGCTTCCTCCCCACGGTCGGTCGCCCTTCCGCAGTTGCGCTTCACTTCGCTCGCCATGACCAGCTTACGACGGGACTTGCACCCACAAGAGTACGCCCATGCTGGGCGCACAACAAAAAAGGCCCCACGAGGGGTAATGCAGTTCACTTAAGGGCCATTACGGTTCTGCTATTGTAGCGTGCTGGCAGATTTTTGACGACACGGGGGCAAGCACGCCCCAGGGCAATCGGGTGAGTTAACGGGTGACAATTGGCTTGCGAGCTGAATCTGTCGAGATCGTCTGATTCTTTAAAGGGCGATCTGGATGAACGATTTAGCGTGCGCTGCCGGCGCTTTGGCCGAGACGGTTGTATTTCTGAAACATTT
>NZ_JBFTOF010000010.1:0-175025 GCF_056397845.1 Rhizobium sp. 05L419 | reverse complement strand
TCATTGAACGGTGCTTTGAACTGCCCCGAGTTCTTGTCGACCGCAAACTCTTGCATAACCGCATAATTCATCACGAGGGGCAGGCCGTAGATGAAGCCTTCCTCGGCGATGTCCTTGGCCTCCAACAGGCTGGGCCATTCGGCATTGTTCTGATCAAAGACCAGGGGGAAGGTCGGGTCGGCCCTTGCCGTCGTGGCGACGAGTGCGGCCATCGCTGCAGAGCGGAGCAGATCGCGTTTCGTGAGCATCTGAAAAATTCCTTTTGTTTCGCAGCGGTCAAGCGACGCGCATAAGTGTCAGGAGAAGGTTTGAGTAATTGTATTGGTTGACCCAAGCCCGGTTGGTGCCCAACCTTTGGTCATTGTGACGCCGCCGATGCCGCGGGATTTTGTCGCTAGCAGGCCGCGACGGACATCGATCAGGCTCCGCCGATCGAGCTCCCGTTGTGAACCCGTGTCGTTGTATCGAACGTCGCTGTAATATTGACGCCATATGTCCTCAATTCATCTGGGGCACCGGAAATCGAGGGCTGCCGGATGCCCAGCGACCCAAAGTTGATGGGCCTCTGAGCTGAGAACGTCTTGGCAATTGTAGCCAATGGCAAGTACGTTACGGTAACATACGCCCGCAACGAGCTGCGGGACATCGTGGTTGCACTTGGGAAACGTCCTAAAAAACCGTGTGCACTTGGTGCTCCTGCCATTCGCATGTTCTGCATGGTCATTGCCGAAGCACACAGCGTGGTCCGGCGACGTAGTGAGATCGTGACCTGCCACTGCGAATTTCCTCCAGAATGGATTAGGGTCCGGCCCATTAAAGGACGGACGAATGAAGAAGCAGCGATTTACGGAAGAGCAGATTATTGCGGTGCTGAAGGAGCAGGAGGCTGGCGCGAAGGTGGCCGACCTCTGCCGCAAGCACGGAATTTCAGAAGCGACGTTTTATAATTGGAAAGCCAAATACGGCGGCATGGAAGTCTCCGAAGCGAAGCGTCTGAAGGCGCTTGAGGACGAGAACGCGAGGCTGAAGAAGCTGCTGGCCGAACAGATGCTGGATGCAGCCGCACTTCGCGAGCTTCTTGCAAAAAAATGGTAGGGCCTGCCGCCAAGCGTGACGCCGTCACGCATCTGAAGGCCGTCATGGGTCTTTCGGAGCGTCGGGCCTGCCAGATCATATCCGCCGACCGCAAGACGATCCGTTACCGGTCCAGTCGACCGCCGGAGGTCGATCTGCGAGCGAAGCTGCGCGACCTCGCCAACGAGCGACGGCGTTTCGGCTACCGTCGGCTGTTCATCCTGCTTCGGCGGGATGGAGAGCCGTCCGGCGTCAATCGCATCTACCGTCTTTATCGCGAGGAAGGGCTTTCCGTTCGCAAGCGAAAGGCCCGGCGGCGTGCTGTCGGCACGCGTGCACCGATCCTGGTCGAAGCGAAAGCCAATGCCCGCTGGTCGCTGGATTTCGTCCACGACCAGTTCGCCTGCGGCAGACGCTTCCGCGTGCTCAACATTGTCGATGATGTGACGCGCGAATGCCTGGCAGCGATCCCGGACACATCTATCTCCGGTCGACGTGTCGCCCGAGAACTGACGACGCTGATCGAACGACGCGGCAAGCCCGGAATGATTGTCTCCGACAACGTCCTAAGTGCGGAAGAAAATGGGCTTGGCAGGCAAAGTTTCTCTGTTCGTCAGCATGCTCGCGCTGCATGACGCTGGTCAAGTCACATCGTCGAACCAGGCGGCTTCCACTGGCATGGGAAAAGGTCTCGTCCATAGCAAACACAGGGTCCATCATTTTGGCCCTCACCGTCCTTAACACGAGCTTCTGATCCAGGTGGAAGACCCAAGCATTGTCTACAGGGTCATCCGATGGATGCCCTCACGGCCCTACCTGACAGAGGTTCTTCCACCTGGTACCGGCCCTTCAACGAAGGGCCGGTAGTCTGAACCGCTTTTGACGACGGCGTGTACGACACGCGCCATCTTGGCGGTAATAGCGGTCATTGCCTTGCGGCGGAGATCGGGATTGTCACGATCTTTAGCGATGTAGCGTTCGAACTTATGCCGGAAGCCGTTCTCACGCTGGCGGATTGCAACTTGTCCAGCAATCCACAGGGTCCGCCGCAGCCGCGCATTGCCGAATTTGGAAAGCTGGGTCTGGCCACGATACTGGCCCGATTGTTGTGTCGACAGATCCAGCCCGCAGAATTTGAGAAACTGACGGTGATGGTGAAAGCGGCGTAGGTCCCCAGCCTCCGCGATGATCGTCAGCGCATTGATGGGACCGATCCCTGGGATCTGCCGCAGGAGCTGATAATCCTGGCTGTGTCGCAGCAACTCGTCGGCCTGTGCTTCTATCTCATTGCGTTGACGGATCAGGCTTCGTGCTTCGGCAATGACCATGCGGAACATACGAACAGCGGGCGCGTCAGACGGCAGTGGCAGTCCGATCGAGGTGCGCGCCGTCTCGTAAATATCCATCAGAATCTGTGACTTGCTGACTTTCCTGCCGACAACATCCCATGCAGCTTTAACAAACGCCTCTTTCGTCAGTGTCGTGATGCTCGCGGGTGTGGGGAACGCATCGAGGAAAGCGAAGAACCAGTCGCTACGGCTGTTGCCCCTGAAGCGGTCAATCTCAGGAAAATACAGCGGTAGGTAATGCGTCAGGATGCGATGCTGGATCTCGGTCTTGGCGTTAGCAATGGCTTCGTGTGTCTTCGACAGTTCCTGTATGTCGTTGATGCCGGCGCGCAGCGGGTCGTGATAGCGCTGCGTCGCCTGGATCCGGAGCATGTGGAGGATTACCTGCGCGTCTTTGGGATCATTCTTGTCCCAACTGTTGTGCAAGGCCTCGCGGGTTCGCGCGAGCGCCAGCGACGACACAAGCCGCACCTCGTAACCCGCTTCGGCCAGACGCCATGCAATGGGCCGATGATAATTACCCGTCGCTTCGAAGCCGCAGACCACGGGTCGGCCATAGGCCTGCAGAACCTCTAACAGTCGATCATGCTCTGCACGATTGTTGACGACCTGCAGCCGGCGGCGGCGCGTGTGACCAGGGGCCTCGATCAGAACTTCATTGCGCACCTTGGCGATATCGATCGCTACCAGCACGGCATCAGTAGGTATAGAATTGGTAGTGGTCATGGTCGGTCTCTCCGGAATGAGTTGTGAACACTCACATTCTAGAGATACTTTGGCTGGCCATGGCCACCTCAAACGGTGCGCGCTTGCAGCAAAAAAGCTGCGCGCACCGTTCCCTCGGTGGCTCCAATTCTTTCTTCCGTAGGTGCTACGGGACCGAACTAACGTCGAATGCCATCCTCGCCTGGTCGAAAGATCACAAGGTCGAGTGGCACTACATCGCGCCGGGAAAGCCGATGCAGAATGGCTATGTCGAGAGTTTCAACGGGCGCATGCGCGACGAGCTGCTCAACGAAAGCCTGTTCTTCGGCCTCGATCATGCCCGAAGCGCCATTGCTGAATGGGCGGACGATTACAACCATTTTCGGCCGCACTCATCGCTCGGATACAAAACCCCGGCAGACTTTGCCGGGACCATCGCCGCAACCGGCTCCAACGCTGCGCAAGATGAAAGCTTCGCGTTTCCGCCGGTTGCTCACACCGCGCCACTTGGCGTATTCAAAACCGCCGGGGCTCTAGTCGCCGCTGGATGAAAGTTCAGTGGCAGGTCAATCGAACCCCAAACAGACGAACTGCTCCACGTCAGTGCGGACTATCAGTCCTGCGGCAAATCCCGGGCATCGAACCGATCAACGCGCTGACGATCATTGCAAAGCCCAAATCTGCGCCACTTTCACCATCACCGTCAGTTTCTCGAATATTGCGGGCTGGATCTGTCAGCACAGCAATCGGGCCAATATCGAGGCAGACACGGCTTTCCAAATTTGGGAACGCTCGGCTGGAGCGTACCTCTTTGTATCCCCAGGCAGGTTGCAATCCGGCAGTGTGAAAATGATCTCCGGCATACATTCGAGCGTTGCAATCCGCGGCTCCATTGATGGATCTAGTCTTTATTGGAACATTAGACCTTCGACATCGGTCTAGAAGTGAAACGCGACGCCGATGATTGGTCCTTGCTCGACAACGTCGAAGACAAAGCCCCCGTGGTTGTAGTTCACCCCCAACGCCCTGTAGCCGGCAACTGCCGAAATTGTATCTGTAAATTTGTAGCCGAGTGCGAGGGACACATCCCAGTCGAGATCCGCGCCACCACCGCCAACAAGGCCCCAACCGGTGACGTAAATTTCGGGAGTGAAGAAATAATTGCCCCTGACCCCTGCAAGAGCATCAACCCAGGTCGCGCCGTCGTCGGCTTCGCGATCGCCAAGTAACCCGCCGTTGAAGCTGATCGTTGTATCGACCGACCATACTCGAACACCTCCGACGATATCGAGATGTCCCGCCTCATCCTCAAGTACTGAATATCCTGCGCCGAGCAATCCGGCAAAGGTCTTTGAGGTCACCTCGACATTATCGGCGAGGATACCATCTCGGGTATTCGCATCCGCACCGAGCTTGGTGTACAGGATATCGCCGAAAATACTGATGCGGTCGTATCGAGCCTCGCCTGCAGCCATGAACGCGAAATCGAGATTGTCCAGGATGTCCCCGAAGCTGGAATCGATATGGACTTCGGGCAAACCGAATTGCGCAGTGTTTCCAGATAGACCTGCAGCCCAGAAATAGGGCGCGGCGGTATAGGTCCAGCCGCTATCAGCCACGACCACCTTTGCGTCCGGAATCCCGGGGGCTATGTCGGCTGCTTGTGCTGACGACGCAATTCCCAGGGCAGCGCACAAGAGCGCGGCCTGGATCAACAAGACTCTCATAAATTTCCTCTCTTTTGTCCGAAACTCAATTCGCCCGATTGGTCTCGCTGTTCCACTGGATATCGACCGGCCTCTCCGTTACGGTAGCCTTTGCTAGCGAAATCAACGTTTGCAGCTCGGGGTTGGTTTTACACCGTCGCAATTCTTCTCTGGAGAATCACCGGGGGCGCTCGACCGCCTGTGAAATCGTCCAACGACCATCAATGCCTACAGCCGGAAGCCAGCAAACACCCGTAACATCTCGTACGCTCTGTGCCCTAACTCTCGCCGGAACGCGTTCGACAAGTCCTTATCGTGGCCAAACTGCAACATTGCCGTCGGACGGCGCCAGCATGGTCGATCGCACTTCATCCACGGCTGGCAATCCCGCCTTTCTGATGTCGGTGATCATTCTGGCCCGATCGTCAGGTTGGAGATTGCGGGATCTGAGTTCAGCGACGATGTTCCGGACGAAATCCGGGCGCATCTCGTTGAAACGAGCGGCTTCCCGACGCGCCTCCTCCATCATCCCGGCATCGACGTAGATGATGGCGGCAACGGCGTGGAAGAGAGGAAACTTCTGAAGGTCCGCCTGCCTGATCTCAATGACTGCGGTCTTGTCGTCGTGCAGCATGTAAGCGGCGAGTGCACGGGTTCCATGATAGTAGCCGCCGCCACCTGGATTGAGGGCAATGGCTTGATCCAGCAACGTCGCACCGCGCTGCCACGCACCACTCATTGCAACACGGGTTCCGAACTCGCCAAGCAATTCGGTATCATTCGGGGTGGTCAATAGCGCCTGTTCGCCGACACGGAGAGCTTCCGGTACATTCTGCATGAAGAACAGCGCGGTCATCAGTGCCTGCTGGGCTCGGGCGTTGCCGGGATCGAGTTGAACGGCACGGCGGGCCGCCTGTAGGCTGCGATCTATCGGCGACGATGCGTCGTTGCTCGGATTGAACTTGAAACGGTCCTCGTCCAGGTAGATGATGGAGAGCATCGCCCAGGCTGTCGCGAAGGTTGGAAAGCGGCCGACCGCGCTCTCGAGACACTCTCGCACCTCGGCATGCCGAATGGCACTTAGCTCAGCACGGTAGGCATAGAAGGGAAGGGTGCAACCATAGCTCCCGAGATCGTTCGGCGGGGGCTTGGCAACGATGGCCTGCGCGATGATTCCGTATGGTTGCGCTACCGCCGTCGCAACCTTGTTTGCGACGTCCGATTGGATGGCGAACATATCGCGCGTCTGAATTTTGTCGTCATAGGTCTGGGACCAAATGATCTCGTTGGTGTCGGTGTCAAGCAGTCGCGCCGTAACGCGAACAGCGTTGCCGGAAACGCGAACGGCACCCTTGAGAAGAAACCGGGCGCCCAATTCATCACGGACCCGAGCCGTCTCCGTCTCAGGTGACAGGGATTTCGATGTCTCGCGACCGAAGACCTTTATTTCCTTGAAGCGGGGAAGGGCGGTCAGCAGCTCCTCGGTCAAACCTGTTGCGTAGAGTGCAGCCTGAGGGTCCTCGCTGAAACTGACAAACGGCACGATCACCAGGGTGGGTCCGTCGATCGCTGGGGAACGCTTCGATTGCACAGCTATATGCGCGGATAATGCCAGCACCATCGTGACGACACCAATCGCCAATGCTCCTCCAATGGCCATCGGCATAATCTTGCGCCATGGCAGGTAGAGCCGTCTTCGAGACCCACCAACTGACACTTTGTCGTCATTGCCTTCGGATACCGCAGATGCCTTCCATGTGAACGATGGAGCGTAACCGCCTTTTGGAACTTCTATCGTGACAGGGTCGCCCTGTCCTGCGACGAGATAGTAACGCTCCAGGGCGCGACGCAGTCGTCCGGCCTCGATCCGGACGACAGGATCATCCTGCGTGAACCCCTCTGGACGCTTGAAGACCTCGATGGCAATGCTGTAGCCCTTGATCCGATCACCCCGGCCGGCAAGCGCTTCTTCGACCACATAAACAAGAAACGAAACGCTGCGGCCCACTTGAGGAAATTCTTCACTGCTGAGAATGCGCGCAAGTTGAGTGCGAATGTCGTCGGTGTTTGGGGGCGCGCGCGTGGGTGACGGCGTAATATCGCGCCGCTCCTGCATTTCATTCTCCACTGCTCTCTCCTCACCCGCTCTTGAGGGACGCTACCAGAACTTTAATTGCAATTGCAAAATTAAACCTAACGCAGAATTTATTCGTCGTCCACGAGCAATCCCGCGCCGTATCTGTTTCTTGCCCCAGTGTTTGTTCCTATTCTAGCAGGCGATTGGGACAAGAGCCCACGGGCGTCATGCGCCGTATGTTACTGTTGTATACTTGCGCTTCCAAGATCTCAGGTCACTATGGCAGCTGCGTCTATGCGAGTACTAGTTAACCATCCAGGTTGCGCGACCGGAGGATTGCGGTTGGTCGTCGAGCGGACGGCAGCTTTTTTTGATTCCCAGATGTTATGAACGTTTGCTGCGGTAACACACGCTTAAGGGCGATCGCTGCTATCAGGCGGCATGCGAGTGGATGAAGACCGATGGAAAAGGGTGTCGAATTCGCGAAGACCTATTTCAAGCAGCGCGTCAGGGCGATCGAAGAGCTCGCTGCGCGGAGCGAGGGATTTCGCGACCTTTGCGACGATTTCGCCACTGCCTATGACGGGCGACTGGATTGGAAACGTTCATCTGCACCGGAGCGTGCTGAGCGCGTCGCCGAGTATACAGAGCTCATAGACAGTCTTCAGATCGAGATCGAGCTGGCCCTGGACAGAGTGGCCATCGTGCCGTTCACGCGGCCGCGACGATGACAATGCGACGAGCGTTGTTGATGTTTGTTACTGTAACATACTTCCCTTTCTGATCCCGACGCGCGACGGAAGTCTCCGGAAACACCTTCTCCGATCAATCGCTCCAGGATGGGATACACTATGTCGAAGAGAATTGGCGTCTTTGGAGGAGCGGCGCTAGCCGCCTTCCTTACCTTAGCTGCAGCGGGTTGGGCGGACACAATGAGCTATGCAGATGCGGTGACTGCCCTTGCCAAGGATTGCGGAAGCGACATCAAGAAGTTCTGCAATGGCGAGAACCTTGGACAGGGCCGGATCCAGGCCTGCCTTGAGAAGAATGCATCAAAGGTTTCGCCAACCTGCACGTCGACGCTTGGCAGCGTCCTGACATCGATTGCACAACGCCAGGAAGCGCAGGCGTCGGTGTTCAAGGTCTGCCAGCATGACATCTCTCAATACTGCAACAGCGTGAAGGGCGATGGCAACATCCTTTCCTGCCTCGTTGAGACGAAACGCGTCGACAACAAGGCATGCAACCAGGCCATCACCGACGCTGGATGGCGTTGAACATGATCCGAACCGGGGAAAAGAAAATGTTTGTTCGTCGCCTTAGCTTCTCACTCGCACTCGGCCTGCTGCTGGCTCCCTGCATCGCTTCCGCTCAACAGCTCGACAACAGTCAGATCATGARCACACTTGGACAGGTCAGGTCGGCAGCCCCTGCGGTCGATGTCGCTCTGCTCGTAGAGGAAGCCGACGCCAACGTCGGGAAGGGCGTTGCAGCACTCCCCAACTGGAGCAAGCTCGCAGAGCTTTCGCAGCTGATCGTCGAGATCGATTTCGAAAACAACTCCACTGCCATCGAGCCGAAATCCTACCGTACCGTTGGCCTGATCGCAGATGCACTGCATCACCCGGATCTGTTCCGCTACAAGTTCCTTATCGTCGGGCATTCCAGCGCGACGGGAACGGCCAAACACAACCTCGAGCTTAGCCAGAAACGCGCCGACGCGATCAACGAGGCGCTGTCGACTACGTTCGCGGTTTCGCCCGATCGTCTCTTCTCGGTTGGCGCGGGCGAAGAATGGCCGATCGACGCCGGCCACCCGGAGGCTGCCGATAACAGGCGCGTTCAACTGATCAATCTGGGACTTTTGAAGTAGAGGCCTCGTGGCCCACCGGAGGACAAATAGTGCTTAGGATCTCTCACATCTGCATCATCGCGGTCGCCGCGAGCCTCGTTTCCACTTCACCGGTCGGCGCGCAAGACGCCATCTCGGCCCCCGCGCAGAAGACCATCGGCGCAACAAAACCGAAAATGGTCCCGTCGTTGGCCGTACTCAACTCCGCAGGAGCGAAGCTGGAGAACGGCAAGCTCACGATGAGCAGGATTTCGACCAATTCCATCGTGTTCGCTGACCGCCCGGTGCGATCGGCGGGCCACGTCCTGACCTCCGAATTTATCAAGCAGTGGGGCGAGGGGACCGATAGCTTCGCCAAGGATCCTCCCAATGCGACGATATCGGTCCTGAGCGTTAAGGGGGATTCAGTTGCCGATGCTGTCGTCGTGCTGAAGACGCCGAAGCTCGAGGGCGAGAATCTAACATTTKACGTTGCCGTTCTCGAAGGCGATCTCGACGGAGCGGATGGCCCGGCATCCCTGTTCATCGACTGGTTTGCCGCCCGTGGACCGTATGGCGGCGTGGCCGTCGGGGGCGTTGGGGTCCGCGCCCCCGTCTGGAGGGGGGGCTGGTATGCACATCCTGGTGCATACTACGGAGCAGGCGTGGTTGCGGGTGCTGCGATAGGCGCAGCCGCGGTCGCCGCCAATCGACCCTACTACCCGCCTCCAGCATGCGGATACTACCCTTATCCACTTTGTTACTAGCGCGAGGGAACTGCAACACCTGCGCTGGCGACAGACCGGTGGGAGGCTTGAGAGAAGCCTTCCACACCTGCGGCCAGACTACCGAGGATGTCACTTGTGGACCTGCTATCGGCTCCAAACCCAGTTCTGGAGATATTTGTCGGCACTGTAATTCTGATCGTGGTGATATTCGTGCACGGCGTAGGAATACGGGCCATCAGTTGGAAGTTCAGCAAATCCTGGATGCATGTCACGAGCGCCAGGGGGCATTGGCGCCTGAATCTGGTGCTCGCAGTGACGATCGCTGCCTTGGCAATCCTGCATTTTGCAGAGACGCTGATCTGGTCGGTTCCTCTTTATGCGCGTTCAATCATCCCCTCGATGCGCGACAGCTACTATTTCGTTTTGGAGAGCTACACGACGCTCGGGGAAGGCAACGTCACTCTGCCCGATCGATGGCGTCTGCTCGGGCCGATCATTGGCATGTCGGGGTTATTTACCTTCGGATGGACCGGCAGTGTTCTGGTCAACATCATGACCGATGTTGGAAGGTTCGATATGTTGCGAGCAAAACGCGCGCATTCTGACGATGGTCCTCGATCATGAGCAGGTGCATACAGACTGACATTGCTTCTGTTCGTATCTGATTTCTCAGAACTTTCCGGGAGCCACTTCGGAGAATCGGAAACTCTGGTCCGGATCGTATAAGGCGGCAAGTATCTGCTCCCTTATCAACGGGCGTGGAAATTCAACACCATTCATGCCAACGATTTATACCATCAAGAAGCGTCGGTTGGCTGCGCGAGGCTAAATGTTCACCATTCGCATTCTGCTACTCAACCTGTTCCTTTGTCTGTTGAGCTGTTCACCGTCGGCCGCGTCGGCGCTTTCGACGAGCACTGCAGAGCCGTCGAAGGTCACGGAACTGCTCCGCCTTCTCGAAGACGCGGACGTGAAGACATGGTTGGCGCAAAGGCAAGTTGTGGCTCCTGAAGGCGCGCCTACAGAAGCCGTGCGGGTGATCGACGAATTGGAGACCCGATCACGCACCCACCTCGACGGACTGCTTTCCGCCGTGCCGCTATTTGGCAGCGAACTCTACCGCGTATCGCGTTCAGTTTGGCAAGAGGCGCACGACAGTGGCTTTGCCCCTGGAATACTGTTGCTTGGTATCGTCGCAGCCATTGGCGCGGGTCGATCCATTCGTCGTTCGGCGCCAGACGTGTTTCCAGCCAACCCTCTGTTGAAGCAAGCGCATATGGAGATTACGCCGCTGTTGATATTCACGGCTACGGCTGCGCTTTTGTATCTACTCGTCGCCTGGCCACCGCTTGTGCGGTTGGTCGTTCTCTACTCGCTTCTGGCGACAGTCGCCTTCCAAGGCGCAATGGCGCTCTATCGGCTCGCGATGGCCGCATCCGAATCGATGGCCAGGGTCTATCCACGTGTCCGACTGCTCGTCGCTGTGCTGACAGTGGCATTGGCATTTTCGGCTATTGGCGAGAGGCTCGGCGTAGCATCGAACGTCCGTTCGCTGATGGCCCTTATATTTTCGACAGTCTTTCTCCTGATGGCGATCGATACAGTGGGCCGCGCCCGCTCAGGTAACAGGAATCGGTTGGGAGACCCGGTCTCTCGTGCAGTTATCGTCGCCGGCATGATCTTTCTCTGGCTACTTTGGTGCAGCGGTTTCCTGGGATTGTTTTGGATCGGCATAATGATTGTCGTTGTGCCACGCGCTCTTTCAATCGCTGACAAGCTAACCTTCGCTTTCGCAGCTTCACGCTGGAACAACGACGGTACGACGGACCTGAAAGCCGTTATGCTTGTTCGGGGTGCGAGAGCTGTTATCGTCATCGCGGCAGTGGATTGGATCGCCTACGTTTGGCACGAGAATTTTCAGCCGGTAGGCAGTCACCTGGCCCTCGTCCAGTCAATTGTTGTCGGCATATTCAACAGCGTCGTTATTCTGCTTGTATTCGACCTAATCTGGCAACTGGGCAACGCATACATCGCACGCAAGCTCAGCGATTACGGCGATGAAGGAGCGCTCGACCCGAACCAGATGGCGCGCCAAAGCCGGATTCGCACCTTGCTCCCTGTTTTTCGTAACGCGCTGGCCGCGGGGCTTCTTACAGTGGCCGTTCTCACTGTTCTCTCGCAAATGGGTGTCAAGATCGGCCCGCTTATCGCCGGCGCAGGTGTGGTTGGTGTTGCTCTCGGGTTTGGCTCGCAGACACTCGTCAAGGACATTGTCAGCGGCGTTTTTTATCTTCTGGACGATGCGTTCCGAGTCGGGGAATACATTGAGGCGGGAAGCTACGCAGGTGTCGTCGAGTCATTTAGTCTACGATCCGTGCGACTGAGGCACTATCAAGGACCAATATTTACGGTGCCTTTCGGCACGCTTGGCGCAATCAAAAATTCGAGCCGCGACTGGGCAGTCGACAAATTTCGCTTCCATATCCCCTTCAAAACGGACCTGGATAAAGTGAGCAAACTAATCAAGGATATYGGCGTCGAGCTCCAGGCGGATCCGGAATTCAAGTCATCTTTCATAAAGCCGCTCAAGCTGACCGGCGTCGAGAAAATCGGAGAATACGGCATCGAAGTGGCTGTAGGGTTCACCTGCAAGCCAGGCGAACAGACTTCGATCCGAAGAAAAGCATACACATTGCTGATGCAGACATTTGGCGAAAATGACATCGATTTCGCCCAGCCGATGGTGCAGGTTAACCGGTCACAATAAGGGTCCAGCCGCCGGGGCCTTCTCAACGCGACAACGACAACGAACCACAACTCTTGCAAAGCCGAACGGACCAGCCTCTTTGGCAACCGCGAGGCGGGCCGAACGAGAAGTCAAAAAATTTCCATCCGCCGAGACGTGAAGCCAGACAACCCGCACGACGTCATCGGCGGCTCGTGGGACCGCTAGTTCGCGTTACGCTATGATCTGACCTCAACCTACGTCGAGCCGCTGGCGCGAGTGACCCCAACGCCGTTGGCGGCACGCAGGCGAGCACGGCGGCGACCAGGGGCCAAGACGGCTGGCGATTGCGATGGACCCCATCTTTGCTCTCTTCTCAGAGACGAGGCCAGGTTTGCGATTCACACACGACCTTCAATACACAGCCCTTCAGCTTTAGAGCGTTGCCCGAGACCGTCACGGAGCCGTCATAGGTCTTGTTGGCATCGGGATCGGTGATCTTGCCTTCGTAGCTGCCGTCGTTGCCTCTGAATGTGCCAATCTGCATGCCGGCGTGCTTGCCTGACTTCAGGGTGATGCAATAGCCGCTGCCACAGGAAGCGATTGCTGCGGTATCTCCAAGCTCGGTCTTCCAGTTTCCAACAATCGGATCTTGTGCATATGCGATGGCGGCGGTTGCCGCGAACACGACGATGGCTGTGATCAGGCGCTTCATGACTTCTCCTTCACGTGACTGCGCTCAACAACTATGCGGTTGCGCCGCCGAACGCCCGTAACATCTGGTATGTTCTGTTGTGGATGGTGCCCGACCGAGCGAGCCGAGATCGGCCGTCGCCACGAAGTCACGCGCTAACCGTCTGGGGGCAGGGCATGATACGAGACGCTCCAGTTGCGACTTACCCGCCAGAACCGTCTCCACGAAGACCGTCGTAGGAGTGGTGACCGAACGCCACTTCGCATGAACACTATGTTTGATGACGAGATGGATAGAACCGCCGGCCTTCGGATATTCATAGCGCACATCCGGCGCGGCTGGATCAACGCGTTGAGAACGCGGCTGACGGTGGCGCGCGACGCGCCAGTCAGAGGGATCCTGAACGGGTCAATCGTCTGATGTTTTCTCCTGTCCGCGGAGCGCCAGCCCGAGGCGCTCCAATTCCGTGGTGAAGCAGAAAACGGAAAACAAGACCGCCAGGAGGAGCAGGCCGCGCCAGACGTAGCCGCCCCAGGGCTGGCCAAAATCGATTTCCGGCAGATGTCGGAATAGCACGAGGGAAAACAGGGCACTTGCGATGATGAACGTGAGGCGACTGGTGAACAGGACAAGCTGACCAAGGACCACGTTGGCGTCCCTTACCGGCAAAGGAACCTCGAAAACCCGATACCAGTGCGCGCACTGCACCAGCGCGATGCTGAGCCCAACAACCGAAACCACCGGCATATCAGCGTGCACCTGCACATGCCCTGGATCATCCAGTAATCGGGAGTACAGGGGATAGCATTGGCTCAGCAAGGATACTGAGCCAATCGCCTGTGTCGTCAACAGCCACGAATATCGCGCCCGTGAAGTCGTCATCTCAACCTCGATCTGGCCGTACTACGAGGGGCACACGTCCCAGAAGCCGGTCGTCTTGGTGGGAGTTGTGTAGTACCAGCAATAGCCGGGCTTGGGTGGCGTTCCGGCGATCGAGGCCGCCGTCGCCCCGGCAACGAAGCCGATCGCAGCACCCGCGGCGATCGCACCGCCCGGCCTCCAGTAGCGATGCGGTGCGACGACGACCACGCCGCGGCGCGGTACCGGAACCGGACGATAACCGGGGGGACGCCTAACGGCTCCGGCTGCGCAACCGCTTGGGCCGCACCCGGCCGCAGCACAGCCTCTCGGGCCGCACGCCGCCGCCCGTCCTGCTTCGACCGATGACGGACCGAGGATCGGTGCGGAGACCAGCATCAGAACCGAGATCGTCGCAAGCACTTTAGCGGTGGTCTTGAGGACTTTCATATACTTGTATCCCTTATGTTTCGAGATCGGGTCCCGCCCATTTGGCAGCGCGCTGCACACCAGCGAAAGCCCCGATGCCAACAGTGTGTTACCGCATGGTGCGAATGTGCGGTCGTTTCGTAGGAGACAGGCCTACTTGGGGAAGAGGAATGTCAGCGCGACGCGGACGCCAAGTCCATTCGGGCCGTTGTCCGGCGCGTCCGCCCAATACCGGATGCCAGCCGTCAGGCTGATCGGCTGCTTGTTGATCGCAATCAGCTTGGCGATCGTGAAGTTGATCGGAACAGACCAGTCCTTTGCCTCCCAGTTATAGGTGGACTCCGTATTCAGCGAGAATGTCCATGCGTCCTTGGTTGTGTAAGCGATGAACGGCTGCAGGAATGTCGAGCTCACGTCTGGACGATCGCTCTGGCCCGCGAACGACCAGATGTGATTGCCTAGCATACCGACCGTCCACGGACCTTCCTGCTTAAGAACGACAGCTGTCGGTCCGGCACCCCATTTGCCGGTGCCCAGCAACTCGTCTGTCGCCGTCGGGAGCAGGAAGGCGGGACCGACACCCCAGACGATGCCGCTCGCCGTCGGTTTCGCTGGTGAGAAGAAGAAGCTCTGCGTGATGTCGCCTAAACCAAACTGGGTTCCCGATGAGCCGACGACGTCCCTCTGCCAGGTGACCGGGAGAATGGTTCGAGAGATGACGTTCCAATCCTCGTTGATCTCGATCGGAACCACAGGCTGGATATTTAGCGTCGCCTTGTCGCCGTCTTCAGGACCGTAACCGTGGTCGTAGTTGAATTGGAAAGGAACGCTGATTAGCGAGGCGATCGGATTTGAGAGCTTCTTGGCCAGCTCCTCGTTCGACTGGGCATGGGCGCAGGCGGCACTGCATCCCAGCGCCAGACTGAGCAAAACGAATCGGTTTGATGTCATTGTCAATTTCGGTATCCCTCAGTTTAAGCGTGCTCTCGTCAGAGCGAGATTTGGAAACATGACGCCGATGATCGGATGTGCCGGATCAAGGCATAACTCCGGTCGCCAGTCGAGCTGGCGACCTAGCGTTGCAGTTGGGCGTCGGTCTTCCTTCCCCGCAATTCTTGACCGCCGCTGTGGCCTGACGGCCGCTCGAGCCCGCCGCACTGCTGATGTGGCTGGCATAGTTGTCACGCGTATCCTGATCGACGACGGCTACAGGCGCGGCGAGAACCAGACCGGCGACGTTGCCAGCCGCAGCTGCCGCGCCCGTAGTTGCTACAAGGATCTGATCGCCAAGCCCGACCCTGCTGTCGGTGAGCGTCTGCCCCTCCGAAATCCGCTGGCCAATGAGCTGCACGATCTGCGGCGACTCCGCGAACTTACCGTGGTTCATGCTGTCCCCGGATTTGATCTTGGTGAGGTCGATCACCATGATCTTGTTGTCCTCCAACTCCTTCTTGTAAGGAGCCTGCTCCGGATCGATGGCACCGAGCCGGGAGACATCGCCCCAGACCCGGCGCGAGAACGCCAGCGCCTTATCGTCACGCGATACGAACAACGTGAACTGAGGGTGCTGCTTGCCCATGTCGACGATCTGCTGGCGGAACACATCGACGTCGACATCAGGGGCCGCAAGCATGACGTTCTTGAACTTCTCAGGCAGCCGGCCGTTGCGAATGGCCATCTGGCGCAAGGATTCCAGTGCCAGCCAGTTGCCCATGGAATGCGCGAGGATCGAGACTTCTTTCACCTCGGGGTCTTTCGCCAGATACTGGAAGAGCGTCTCCAGTGCATTGCGCGTGTAATTGGTGCTCTCGCGGTCATAGCCATAGGCGAGCAGGCTGCCGCGCGAGGGCCATGTCACCAGGACGGGTGCGCTATGAACGCCGGAATCGTGGACGATCTGCGCGAAACGGTAGACGGCATCCTCGAACCGGTTGTTGAAACCATGAATAAACACGAGCACGCTTCCGTCCGGGGTCTTCCTGACGGTCGCGCTCAGCCATTTTTTGGCTTCGTCGATGTTGAGATCATCGGCCTTGACGGTGGCGAAGTCGGTGGCGGGATTGGACGGCAACCTCTTCGGCCAGGCGACCTGTCCTTCCTTGCGAACCTTGCTCGGCGGAATAGATATCGTCATGTCGGCAAAGGCCGGAGTCAGCGCCCGTTCGCCGTTGAACATCTCGCCTGGAACAGTGGAGCGGGTGCGGGTCGTGGCAATCAGCATGTCGACCTTCGGCGATTGCGGAGAGGTGTTCGCCACCGGCGTCAACACATCCTTCGGATGTCCTCCGCATCCGGGCAATGCTGTAATCACCGCACATACAAGAAACCAACGGACCCAGCTCGTTCGAGCCGACTCCCAGGCTACGCTACTTCGACTGCCCACGGATCGCCCTCATCAAAAATTATCTCGACTGCCTCGTCTTAACGATAGCAGACGCCGAACGCGCAGCCCCGGACTGGAACTTGGTGGTGATCTGGTCATCGACCGAGGCCCTCCGAGCTGATCGTTGCAATCGGTCTATCCCTACAGTCGAACGACGGGAATGGCCCGTAACATCTGGTAGCATCTGTCCCCACGCTGCCGGACATAGACTCTGTGCGGGTCAACGCGGCACAAGCACGGTCGCTCCGTGAAGCGGCAGCAGCATTGATGTCCGCGTTTCGCAACCATCGACGAATCCGCGGTTTCTACCGCTTTGCCAGAAGCACGGTGGTACTTCGCAACATCAAAACGGTTGCTTGCCGACGGTCTCAGTGTCATCCGCGTTTGCCCCGAGACGATCTATCGCTTCATCTACTGCAAGGAGGATTATCCACTCGGCCTCTACGATCACCTGCCCGAACGACGACGCAGGCGCCTGCCTCGCGGATCCCGCAAGCCCCGTGACGGCTTGATCCCGTTTAAGTGCCGGATCTCTCAACGGCCTGATTTTATTGAAAATCGTTCGCAGTTTGGGCATTGGGAAGGCGATCTCATGATCGTCGATCGCAAGCTCGGCCATTACAACGTGACGTCGCTCGTTGAACGTGTGAGCCGCTACACCGTCATGATCAAGAACCGCAGTCGGCACTCGCGTCCGATCATGGACAAGATCGTCACTGCCTTCGCACCTTTGCCGTCCTCTGCACGCCGCAGTTTTACGTTTGACCGCGGCACCGAGTTTGCTGGCTTTCGGGCTTTGGAAGACGGCATCGGCGCAAAGAGCTGGTTCTGCGACCCGAATTCGCCGTGGCAAAAAGGAACTGTCGAGAACACCAACAAGCGAATCCGACGCTTCATGCCTGGGAATACGCACCTGTCACTCATCACTMAACAGCAGCTGGTCCACCTCGCCCAACTGTTGAATTCGCAGCCTCGCAAGTGCCTCGGCTACAAAAGCACCCACCGAAGTGTTCATCGCCCATTTGCGCGAAACTGGGTTGGCTGCTGCTGGCACTCTCAATGCTGTCTTGTTGGATGGCCTGGCGTGCCGCGAAAACATATTTCGGATGACCTTGTGACAGCCGTAAACATGCGAAGCGCGCCACCGGCAATTAGCGCGTCCGCCTGATCGCTACTCCAATAGATTTTAGTGCGGGAACAAGGTTATCTTGCCGCGCAAGGTTCACGGCGGAGGAGGAAACCAGCTTGGTTTCTACCGCCCGATCATAGACGGCCAGACACTCGGCGGAGGTCAACCGTGAGGAGTAGAGCAATCCATCGACGGCGAACGAGTCGTAAATGGTTTGACTGAGTCGTCGCCCTTCACTGTGCTCCTTCGCTCGGGCTGCATCCGTGCTTACCCCCAGCTTAAGCAAACCGGTGGTGCGGAGATCGAGAACCAGAAGAGGGGCATTGGCTGTCACGTCCGCCACTACCCATCCCTCAACGTCGCTTTCGTCGAGCACACGTTTCGTGGTGCCCTCGAACCTGTCACGGACAATTGTCTCGGCGATCGCCGTAGGAAGATCGCGAGCAATGTAGACGACGCGAAATTTGCAAACGGGGCTTGAGAATCGCGTATTGCCGAAGCCCATTCCGAGCGGTGTCGCCATGTGAGCAATCGGCATCACACGAATGTAGGATTGCGGCTGGAACTCTAGAGCCTGTTCCTTGACGGTCTTTGGGTTAAGCTTCACGATCTAACCGAAATCACGCTCAGCAGCTTCGATGACGTCGTTGATGTGTCCTGACTTGAGAGCATCGAGGGGCGATCCACCGATGCTCGGTTTGGATTGGATCAGCCACTGCCAAGCCGCACGCTGGTTCCGAATGATCTTCGTAATCTCCGACATGCCCTCAACTGGCCGGCCATCCACAAACTGCGCAAGAGGAAAGACATGCTTGCGCTCGCCTTTGAGTAACCCGATAATGGCTCCGCGCTTCTGCCAATCGTGCAAGGTAGAGCGCTTGGTACCGAATCTCTTTTCAATCTCGCTCGGACCGGCGACCGTGCCTGCCCAGTCTTCCAATCGCTCAGCCGTTGCATAGTCAGCAAGGCGCCGCCGACCMTCTTCGATATCCACCAATTTCCCTAGCCCAGATCCCTTACTGATCTCGACAGGCTTGTCGGCGTGAAGGGCTATCAGCTTCCCGCGCTTGGTGGTCAAGTCGTCAACTACGGCCTCCATTGCCTCTGTCAGTTCTCTCTCGTGGGCCAGGAGATCGCGCCGCTGTTCCGCCGAAAGGTGAGCGGTCGCCGCTGAAATCGCAGCCATCACCTTGCCCGTCGCCTCCAATGCTGCCTTGGAAATTTTTGGATTGTGACGAGCAAGTACTTTAAGAATGTCGGAAATGGCGGCTGGGCCAACATCAATCCGAGCGCCATTTCGTGAATTCCGAGCTGGCGCTACCATTTTCGCCTCCATCTGGTACACGTCGCCAACATAGTGCGGATTGTCCGGAATGTCCAGATGGTGTATCGTACACGGGCCTGAGTCAGCGAGGAAATTGGCATGTGGACTTGCGTGCTGTTCGCTTCGACTACTTGATCTTGATGACAACCTTGCCGTTTGCTCGGCCGCTCTCGACGTATTCGAGTGCTTGGGGGGGCTGCTCGAACGGGTAGACTTTGTCGATGATCGGCCGGATTGCACCAGCATCGATGAGGTCGGCAATTTTTGCCAGTTGGTCACCTTCAGCGCGCATAAAAACGAAGCTGTAATCGACGCCCTTCGCTTTCGCCTTCCGGCGTATATTGAAGCTCATCAAGCGCGCGACTTGGCGCATCAAGAACCCGAGGTCGTTTTCCACCGCAAAGCGAAGATCAAGCGGGCCCTGGATGCCGATAATCTGGCCGCCGCGTTTCATAACGGAAAGCGTCTTATCGACTTCCTTGCCACCCTGACTATCCAAGAAGACGTCCACCTTCGAGACCATCTTTTCGACGTCTTGTCTCTTATAGTCGATGACCTGATCGGCGCCGAGGTCCTTGACCCAGTTCACATTCGAAGTGCCCGTGGTTGTCACAACCTTTGCACCGATATGCTTGGCAAGCTGGATGGCAATCGTACCCACGCCACCGGATCCAGCCTGAATAAGGACTGTCTGCCCGGATTTTAGTTTGGCCCGTTCTACGAGCACCTGCCATGCAGTAAGGCCGACGAGGGGTATGGAGGCTGCTTCCTCCATGGTCAGGGAGACCGGCTTTAGAGCGAGGTCCTTTTCCGAAATGGCGATGAATTCGGCGAAAGTCCCGATCCGATCCTTGTCGGGGCGGGCGAACACCTCGTCTCCAATTTTGAATTTCTTCACGTCGCGTCCGACAGCGACAACGACACACGCGAGGTCATTGCCGAGGATCAGCGGCAGGCGATAATGCAGGACGGGCTTGAACACGCCATCGCGGATCTTCGCGTCCAGGAGATTTGCACTCGTGGCATGAATCTCAACGAGGACGTCCTTGTTGCCGACCTGCGGCACGGGCATTTCGCGCAGGGTCTGCCCCGCTTTGCTTTTGTAGGCGTCAATGGCGAATGCTCTCACGGCATCTTGCCCCTTTTTGATCATGTGGCCTGACGCAGATCGCGTTCGCGGGCTCTGCGGCGTATCCGTCGTCAGCCGATACGCCGCTTTCGGTTCTTCCGGCCTCTACTCGTCGGGCCATGGCTCAAGGACAACCTTGCCGGTCGTCTTGCGTCCTTCGAGCAAGCGATGCGCTTCGCTGGTCTGGGACAGCGGCAGCACGGCACCGACATGTAGCGTCAATTTGCCGGACAGCACGAAACCGATGATTTCCATGAGCGTGTTCTGGACGATCTCCGGAAACGCCAGGTAAGCGCCGACATAAAAGCCGGTGATCGTGTGGTTGGGCACTGTCAGCCGCCACGGTTCGATAACCGTCTTCTCGCCGCTGGATTGGCCGATGAATACCATGCGGCCAAGCGGCGCCATGGCGTCGAGGGCTTCGTTTGCAGTCTCTCCGCCGGCGGTTTCCATAACAATGTCCGCGCCGCGTCCATCTGTCAGTTCGCGGACACGCGCTGCCCAATCAGGTGCAGTGTAGTCAACGGAACCGTCTGCGCCGAGGCTTTCGGCAAAAGCGCGTTTCTCCGGCGTGCTCGCCGCCGCAATGACTTTCCCAGCACCAAAAAGCTTGGCGAGCTGGATTGTGAAAATGCCAAGCCCCCCGCGGCACCTTCGATCAAGACGCTTTCTCCAGGTTGAAGGCGGGAGGCCTGGCGCAATGTCAATGCTGCGGTCAGGCCATGCGCAACCAATGCAGTCGCTCGAACGGGTGTGAGGCCTTCCGGCAGAGGGATGACAATAGCGGCTGGAACGCTGACATATTGTGCATAGCCACCGGCACCAGGTGTTGCAAACGCCTTCATCCCAATCTCAAAACCAGTGACGCCTTCACCAATCGCAGCAATCGTGCCTGCGACCTCAGCGCCAAGAGTGAGGAGCGAGGAATCGACCACCCGGGGCGGTTGATGCCGTGATCAGGTAGCCACGGCCGGTCGACGTTTTTCAAGCAGGACCAGGCCAAGAATGCCGGCAAGCGCCATCAGCACGCCGAGCCAGGCCGTACCCGAATAGCCGAAAAAGTGTGCGCCTATGGCAAACGCCATCGCCGTCAATCCGTTCCCCAGGAAGGAATTGATCGGGTTGAACGATGTGCCCAGGCCCGGCCGGCCGGGAAAGAGATCCTGGAAATAGGTCAGCGGCATGGAGAGCAGCGCCGCCGCGCCGGCTGCAGCGGGTATGGTCAAGGTGTAGATTTGCCAAGGGGTGGTGGCAAAGGCCAATGCGACCATGAATCCGGCATAGATCAGGCCGGCGACGATCAGGATCGAAAGAATAGTGAGCCGTTTCAGCAGATTTGCCCAGATCAGCATGAACGGAATTTCGAGAAAGGCGATGATCCCCGCGATGACCCCGACATCGGCGGTCTTGCCGCCGAGATTGACGATGAGTATCAGCGGCCAGAGCGTGCTTGAAAGCCGGATCGTGCCGGTGAGCGCGGCCATGGAGAGCATCCGGGCCAGCATGACCGGTGCCGCGAGTTCGCCAAGCGCGGAAAAGAACCCCGTTTGCGATTTTGCCGGGGCCGCATCGCCCGCCGGCTTTGCCAGCAGGAATGTGGAGCACAGCAAGATCGAGAGCGCGCAGAGCCCGGCAACGCCCCAGGCGCCCATCATGCTCGCCGAGCCGGCGAATGCCAATCCCATTGCCGCCGGCATAACCACCCAAGAGGCCGACATGAAAGCCCGGACGGTGGCGTTGATCGCCGCGGCGTCGCGGCCGGGAAGGCCGGTTGTTTCGGCCCGAACGCCGACGAAGATCAGCGAGCTGACGGACTGGAAGAACGGGATGACGAACGCTGTGGCGACGATGAACACCGGCACCGAGGGGAAGAGGAAGATGGCGCCATAGCCGGCCACGCCCATGAGCGCCATGGCGATCATGATCCTGCGCCGGTCGCCGATCAGGTCGGAGAGAATGCCGAGCGAGACGCTGATGGTGACCGCCGACACCGATGTCACGAAGACGAGAACCGAATAGGCCTGATCGCTGATGCCCAGTTCGCGGATTGCCGTTATCGACAGATAGGGCAGGGTCGAGCCATAGGCGGAACCCTGGACGAAAATCATGAAGGCAAGGAGCAGTAATTGCGGCCGGGCACGGATCTGGCGAAGGGAATGAAACATCGGAAACGCAATCTCAAAGCGGGCCTCCGCCGCATCGCCGACGGAAGGGAATAAGGGCGATCTGCCCAGTAGGGCGGAATGCGGGCAGTTATCCGCATTCCACTCAGGGTTACAAGCGAATTAAGTCGATGCGTGCCATCCTGAAAGTGCTTGCCTGATGGCCTGATCAGCGTCCGTTGCGGTACCAGACCAGCACGCTCACCGCCTTTGTCGCAGGCCACAAGCAGAGCCGGATCGAGGAACTCCTACCGTGGAATTGTCCTGTAGAGTGAGGTGTGTATCAAGACCGCAGTCGGTCATTGCGTTCGTACGGCCCATTGCAGTCATTGCGAAGAGTGCAGCGTCCCCTTGCTTTCCGGGGACGTGGCGACTTGAATGCTTGAGCTTCAATCTCGATAGAAAGACCAATACCTTCATGTTGCAGTACCGACAGGCGCTCGCTTCCGACATGCCTAGGATTGTGCACCTGCATGTAGAAACCAGCCGGGAAGCCTATGCGAATATTCTGCCGGAAGATTACCTGCAGGGTGTTCTTCTCGTGGAAAAGCGGACCCTTTGGCAGAAGAGGTTCACTGCGAGTCCCTCCGATCACACCATCTTTGTCGCCACTGATGGATTGGATATCGTGGGCCTCTGCTGTTTTCTGTTCAACGAACAAATGCAGTTTGGAACCTATTTGCATAATCTATACGTAAGGCCGGCCTTCCAAGGGCGTGGCGTGGCAAGTTCGCTCCTTCGTGAGGCAATTGCCACCTTCGACGATCTGCGAAAAGTTGAACCCATCCACCTGCTCGTCTATGCCATGAACATGAAAGCGGTGGCCGTGTATGATCGGCTTGGCGGCATCGTGGCGGAAAAATGCGAGGTCCTGCGCGCGGGGAGTGCAGTCGAACTGCTGCGATATCAATGGCCTTCGGCAATCGATCTTGTCGCAAATGCTGGCAGCAGAGGAGACGCTAACGCTAAATGACGGCTTTCGGCGGATATTGTTGACTTAGTCGCGACCTCAACGCGCCCGGCCCCCGGAAGCGGCTGTTCCGTTGGTTGACGACTCAGATTATCGGCAGGCACCGTTGGCATCTTCATGCTCCTCATGCCACCGTTTGGCAGGTTGGAGCCATGAGAGGTCGCAATTTTGAGAGCTTTCTTAGACTTTGCGCCGTGGCGGCCAAAAGGAACTCGTCTCGTGCGCCGCGCCGACCTCGCAGTCGCAACCGCCCAAGTCTCAAAATACGTTTGAGACGCGCAAACAGCATTTCGACCTTCTTTCGTAGGTGTCGGGCATGCTCGTAGTCGGGGGTTCCGACTAAAGCGCGGGCAACGTCACGAGCATCCACATGCATATCGCGGGGCACCTTTCGAGCGACCATGTTCGGGCAGCATTTTGGCTTCAGATGGCATACCGAGCAGTCCCTACTTGCTGGCTCAGTAGAGCTTGGTTCCGGCCTTGGTGATGCCGGTTCGTGGCGTCTCGTAGCTGCGTCGGAATTGCACCAGAAGCTTGTCCGCAGGGCAGACGCAGTGGTTTGCATCCGCATCAAAGGTGAAGTCGGCCCGCGAGAAGGCCCGTCGGTGCGGTTAGATTTGTCGAAGACCGGAATATGCGGCGTAATCCCCTTGTCCTTCACCAGCCATGCAAGGTTCGGTGCCGAACCATAGGCCGTATCGGCCACAAGCCATTCGGGCTTGAGCCCGAGGCTCGCCTCGGTTCTGTCGATCATCGTGCGTGATGCGCCGACTTCAGCCTGGCGGATGGCGCGGCTGGCCTCGACGTCGAGAGTGACCGCATTGTCGGTATCGATCAGGTAATTGGTGGCATAAGCGAAGAAGGCATGTCCCTTATGGGCTCCCGTCCATTGCGCCGCCGGATCAGCGGGGGCCTGACGTCCGAGGCTACACCAAAGGCGGCATCGTCGAGCGTCTCCAGATACTCCCGGACTGCGCGTGAAGCGTCTTCATCGCTTGCCGTCGTCCACTCTTCACCAGAAACGGAACGCTGGCCCGGTCCCTTTGCGGAAAGTGAGTACGGCGAAGTTTGGTACGAGTTGTTGCGTCCGCAGCGGAACGGCAGCTATCCAACGCCGCCAAGAGCTTGTCGCGAAAGTCCCGGTCTGCCCGAGCAAAGCGCTGGCGCGCAAAATCAGGACTTCTGCGAGACGTATCTGCAGTAGAGCAGCGCCGTCGAGCCGGCTGGCATAGGATCTGCTGCTTCAAACAACGTCGGTGAAGCGCCGCCCTCTCCGAATTTGGAAATGGGAGAGGGCGTCGGTTTCGCTCGTAGCGGGTCGCACCGTGCAGATGGGATCGATAGACATCTCGCACGCCGGCTTGCGACGTATCAGAGTGAGGATATTTGCGAAAGCGGTCGTTATTCCAGAATGACGACGGCCTCCACTTCGAAGAGCATGGGGTCAATCGCAAGCTTGGGAACAGGAATCAGGGTCTGCGCCGGCAGCGCCTCACCGAACATTTCCTTGACGTTCCTGGTCAACACTTCAAGCTTGGACATATCGTGATTGACCACGAAGACCGTGAGCTTGGCGACCTGATTTGGCTTGGCTCCGAGCGCATCGAGGGCGGTGTGCAAATTAGCGTAGGACTGCTTAACCTGTGCAGCGAAGTCGGGCGACAAGGTTCCCGTGCTGTCTTGGCCGCCCTGTCCGGAGATGTAGGCCACCTTGGCTCCGCCGGGCACAATCACCGCCGAGCTGTAACCATTCGGTGTCGGGTCGTAGAGGTTTCGCGGATTTGACAATAGTGAGCTTGCGATCGTTCTCACTAGCCGTCGTCGCTGTTGCAATTCCAGTGGTCATGGCGAGTAGCACTCCAATAAGTAGATGTTTGATGGCGCGTTGCATGATTTTCCCAGTTCCAAGATTGTTTCCGAGATCAATTCCCCGGGTCTGAATGAGGTCGGAGTAGATTTCGGCGTGTTGCCAGCTCCTCGCCGGCAACGGCATTTTAAGCGGCCATACCTGTCAATTCGTGTCAGGTTGGATTATGGCTTTGCAGATGCGTGCAAGCCGGCTTCTATCCATACTGACTACCCTGCAAGCGAAGGGACATGTCACCGCCCAGGCGCTCGCCGACGAGTGCGAGGTTTCGCTGCGCACAATCTATCGAGATGTGGATGCGCTCAGCGCAGCAGGTATCCCGATCTACAGCGAAAGGGGCAGCAGCGGAGGCTATCGACTGCTCGAAGGCTATCGGGTCTGCCTAAACGGCTTATCCTCGACCGAGGCTGAGGCGCTGTTCCTGGCCGGGCTCACGCGCCAGGCGGCTGATCTGGGATTGGGCGCAGTTGCGGCAAGTGCGCGCAAGAAACTCTTGGCTGCATTGCCAGAAGAAATGCGATCCGGCGCGATGAAGGCACGCTTCCACTTTGACGCGCCGGCCTGGTTCGCTGAGAGCGCTTGATCCACCTGCCACTCGTTGCCGATGCCGTGTGGAACGAGCGACCTATACGTATGCACTATCAAAGCCGGAAGGCAGAAAAGAAACGACGGGTCGAGCCTCTTGGCATCGTCCTGAAAGGTGGTGTCTGGTATCTGGTCGCTCAAGTCGACGGTATCGCCCGCACCTACCGCATTTCTCGAATTAGGGAAATGGACGTTCTCGATGAGCGCTTTGAATACCCAAAGGCTTTCGACCTCGGTGCATATTGGACCGAGAGCATCCGGCGCTACGAGGCAGAGCTTCATCCAAACTACGCTGAAATTCGTCTCTCGCCTTGGGGCATTGAAGTGATGGACGACTTTCTGCCCCCCTATGTCCGCGCCGGGGCGGTGGTTTCTAAAGAGGCTGACAAACAGGGCTGGCGGCGGGTAACTCTATCGGTAGGTTCTATCGCTCACACCTCGATGGAGATCCTGCGTTTTGGTGCGGAAGTCGAAGTATTAGAGCCACCGGAGCTTCGCGCCAAAATGGCGGAGATTGTTAGCATTTTGGCAAAAGTCTATGCTGGTGGTGAGCGCGAGCAGACTTAAGCGAAGGTCTCCTTAGGCGGCCACGATCCATAGATCGCCAAGTTTGCTGCCGGGATGGTCGCGCACCTGCGCGCTTTTCTCCCTTCGTGCGCCTTCAGTCTTTTCGCTCGACTGAGGTTCGAATACCAGCAAGAGCGTTATCGGCTCGTGCCGTTGCAATATCGCGGGGAGGGAGCCGTCATGCTTTTGCAGCGACGAGCCCTGCCAACGGCGGAATGACCTTGCCGCTGAACCCAAGTCGATCTCCGAGATACTGGTAAAAGGACGGTCCGAGCTTTCGCAGGTCTTCATCAGGCCAAGAATGATGTCACATGCAACACAGCCGTCGCGACTCAAGGTGCGCTCGTGTTTCCTACGCAAAGGAAAGTTGCCGATTGCTCAACTGGATTTTGCCACCCGCCGCGTATCGACCCCTCGCGACATGGCGGCGCGAGTTTCAAATCCCTGACCCGTCGAGCTGCTGGGCGTCGTCGCCTTCCCAGGGAGACGGCGTGGTGGTGCTATTGAGATTGGCCGAGGGCATCGGCATCCAGCACTTCAATTCCGGCTCAGCATATTCGACGAGGCGGCCGGGCGAGGAATCGGAAGCACGCCAGCCTTCTGCACCGAACTGATCGCCATTTGACCAATACGCGAGGTCGACTGCTGCCGGCCCCTGTTCGGACGAGCGGATCGTGACGAGGATCCGGCTGCCGTCTCTCGGCGCGGTTGTCATGTGGCGCCAGCGGTCTGGCTCGTCCATCATTTTTCCTCCTGTCTTGCTGTAGGTTGCAAGTGTCGCCTCGCCATCGAAAACGGTCAACTCACACTTTCGCACAATCGATGCTGCGGCGATCCCCAATTCGTTCAATCGCGCCATCATCTAGCAATCAAACGCAAGCGGCGGACGACATTTCAAGAGCCGGTGGCGATAGTCACACGACTTCTAATTTGGCTCATCGTAGGGAGAGGGTTGCAGGTTCCGACGGTCGCGAATGACTCCTTAAAACAGGTCTTATCCACCCGCCAGCTATGCCACATAGACGCACGTTTTTAGAACGTTGCCGAATCCTCGGGCCACAACAGCAGCAGCTCTTTGTTCTCCTCCGATATCGTCCGCAGCCCGTGCCAGGTGCGGTTAGCATAGACCAATGTATCATCGCCCCGCGTTTGTTGCCCCAATGGCGATGCCGACAAAAGCTCGGCGACCACCAGGCAGGCACCGGGCACGACAAGCCGGTCGCGAAGCACCGCCCGGAACCACAGGCCGACCTGAGGATAGTAAGGCTCTCCTGAAGCGAGCCTCTCCCAGCGCACATCGGCTCCGAAGCGGTCGACCCCGCTGGTGGCGCACAGCCTCGCAAGCTTCATATCCCCGCGCCGCACGAAATGCACGACCACGGTTTGCGCCTGCTCAACCGCCTTCGCAGTCGATGATGATGCCGAGAGTGAGAAGGCCACCGTTGGTGGCGACGCGCTAACCGAAATCAGCGAACTGACCGTGAGTGCGACGGGTCCGCCACCAGCATCGGTCGTGATGATCGCCACTCCCGATGGATGATGACGGAAGGCCGAGAAGAAGGCCTCCATCACCGGATCCCTGGCGCCGCTGTCCGTGGCCGCGCTCGTCACGGGCTGATCCTGTGGTTTAACCGCGCCGCTCATTTCTTTTCGACCAAATCGTAGAACTGCCAGACACGGTCACTCCACAGCCCGGCGGTTTCGCGGCCCGCTGCCCCCACGATGTTGGGATTGATCGTGAAATGATTGGCCGCGGTGAGCATCTCGCGATAGGTCCGCTGCATCACGCCATAACGCAGCGCAGCCCCGCCGGCGGCCCGGTAGACGAACTGGCAGGCATCGACGCCGGCCTCGTGCACCTCGGACTTGGCAAGGTGTACAAGACTGATCTGACGGGTCGAGACGCGATTGCCGGCCTCGACGGAGGCTTCGACATCACGCCACACTTCGAAGAGGAAGGCACGCGCCGCACGCACGCGGGCATCGGCCCGGCCGAAGTCAAACCAGAACTTGTCGCTCTCGCCAAGCAGGCCGGCGCGACCGGTCTTGGTGAGGGCGTATTGCGCCATCTCGTCAAGGATGCGCCGCGACGCGCCGATTGCCCAGCCCGAATGGCCGATGGAGGCAAGCCCAACCACGCCAAGGCTGAAGAATTCCTTCATGCGTTGCGGTTCGGCAGTCAGGATCGGGAACACCATGTCCTCGGGAATGAGCACGTCCTTGGCAGCGTAGTCGATGCTGCCGGTCGCCTGCAAACCCAGCGAGTGCCAATTTCCGAGCAGGTCGTGATCATCGACCGGGGCGTGGGCGCAGAGCACGATCACGTTGCCGTTTTCATCCTTTGCGGGCTGACCGGTGCCATCGTCGAGGAGCGCTGCGGTGTGGGTGAAGGTGGCATGATAGATGCCGCTCGCATAGGACCACTTGCCGTTCAGCAGGTAACCGCCGTCGACCTTCTTGAGCATGCCCGTTGGCGTGCCCTGTCCAGAAAAGCGGTTATCAACGTCGCCGCCGAACAGGCGATTGATGGCTGTATCGGGCAGGAAGGCCGCCGACATCGCGCCGATGCAGGCATGGACCATCGATATCCAGCCGGCCGCCCCGCTGTAATAGGTGATCGCTTCTATGAGCTGCAGTCCCCGGGTCGGGGAAAGCTGCGCGCCGCCGATGTCCTCGCCGGCGAAGATGTGCGACATCCGCAGCGACTTCAGGGCTTCAAACGTTGCCTCGTTTAAGCGCCCGAGCTTTTCATTGTCCTGCGAGTTCTCTTCGAGAACAGGACCAATCTTGCGTACTTGCTCCATCAGGGACGAAAAATCCGTTTTCGTTCCCCAGTATGCGTTCTCATGCTTCAGTGGTGCATTCATGACTATTCCTCCTTGGCATTTCCGATTGTGCGGCAGGGCCGGTATCGGCAGGCCCTGCCGCGTCTCTTAACAAGAGCCGCGGCGCTTCAGCCCGCGAGAAAATCTCCGATGGCAACCGTCGCATGCGGATCCTCCTGCATGGCGAGATGGCCGGCAGCCGCGATGATCAGTGTACGGGCAGCCGGGATGCGCTCGGCCCAGATCGATGCCTGCGATGCCGGCAACATGCGGTCCTTGTCGCCCCAGACAATGAGCGTTTCATTCGGAATGCGGCTTAGCCAGCGTCCAAGATTGGGGTGGCCCATGCCGTGAACTTTGAGAATCTGGCCAAGCGCCCGGCCCTCTTTCTCGCGGACAGTAAGAAAGTCCTCCAGCGGCGGGCATTGCGAGCCGCCGGGGAAATAGCGCAGGGCAACATCGACATCATGCGCCAGGTACCCTGGCAGCGCTTCGGGGCCAATTGCCGTCAGATCGGCGCCGGGATGATCCGGATGGTTGAGCCCGGCCGGGGCATTGAGGACCAGCCGGTCAAAGCGCTCACCGGCCACCGCCGCCATTTCCGCAGCCATCCACCCGCCCATCGAATGGCCGACGAGGTGCGGCCGCATAAGACCCAGCGCCGCGATCAAACGCAGATTGTGCACGACCAGATCCTGCATCCCGGCAAACTGCGGCGCCTCGCCGCTTTCGCCGAAGCCCGGATGGAAGGGCAGATAGACACGGAAGCGGTCAGCAAGCCCCCTTGCCCATTCGTGGCCTTCCAGGGTGGCGGCACCATGCAATGCCAGCACCGCCGGCCCCGTGCCGATCGCCTTCACGACCACGGATACGCCGTCAATGTCATGGGTCAGTGTTTCGAAATCCATCAGTTCCTCCCGGAATTCGCCGATCGGCCTGCCTCGGCGGCAATCAGCACCTTGCATTGTGTCGTCCTGCGGCGGAGCGCCTCGAATGTCTCGGAAACATCCTCGAAGCCGATCCGCGCTGTTATGAGTTCCTGTGGCCGGAAGCGGCCGGGTCCGAGCGCGTCGAGCGCGGTTTCGAATTCGGCCATGCTGAAAAACACGGCGAACACCAAGCTGATCTCCTTCGACAGTGCGACGAACGGGTCCCACTCGTCTCCGCCGACACAAAGGCCGACCCCGATCACGGTTCCGTTGCGGCGGACGAGGCGGCAGGCAAAATCGATAAGTCCGCGCTTGCCGACGCATTCGAAGACGATATCCGGCGCGGCACCCGCCTGGTCCCGGAACTCTGCGGCGAGGCCGGGCCCCGACAGCGCAAAACCCGTTGCTCCCAGTGCCGCCGCACGCGCCTCCTGGTGGCGGCCGAGATCTGCGACGATCACATCGCTGGCGCCGTAGCGCCGGGCCCAGAAGGCGACCAGCAGACCGATCGGGCCGGCGCCGAGGATGAGAACGCGATTGCCCGGCTTCAAGCCGGATCGCACGACCACATGCAGGGCCACCGCGAGCGGTTCGGCAAGCGCGCCTTCAGCGGTCGGCAGATCTTGGGGCAGGATGCGGCATTGCCGGGCCGCGACCGTCGCAAATTCCGCATATCCGCCGCCGATGAGCCGCATTTCGTCACACCAGGCGGGCTCGCCATGCCGGCAGCTTTCGCAATCGCCGCAGCCGCGCATCGGTGCGACCGCCACCCGGTCTCCCAGTTTCAAATCACTGACGCCGCTGCCGCAGCGAACGACTTCTCCGGCGAATTCATGCCCGAGCACGTCATAGGGCTTGATGCCGAAGGTCACCGGATCCTCGGTCATATGCAGATCGGAGCCGCAGATGCCGCAAGCCGCGATCTGGAGCAGAACCTCGTCATCGGCCGGCTCGGGGATCTCGATATCGTCGATACGCAAGGGGTGCCCGACACGGTGGAAAAGAGCGGCCTTCATGCCTTGTCCTCCAGAAGTATGCGCCGGGTCGGAAACCAGGGGGCATCCACCACCTTGCAGATCAGGCCCCAGATGCCGCCGCGCGCGAACAACGCCATGATCAGGGTGAGAAGGCCCAGCACCACCATGTAGGTTGTGCCATATTCACCGAACCACCTGTCCGCGAAGAAATAGATGAGCGCGCCGATCAGCACGCCTTCGAGCGATCCCAGACCACCGACCATGACGATGAAGATTGCGATATTGGCCCAGTTCGGGTCATAAGCGGACGGCGGCGTGATGCGCAGCTGGGCGAGGAAATAGGTTGCGCCGGCAAGCCCGGTGCCCATGGCCGCAGCCACCCAGAGCAGAAAGCGCACGCGCCCGACATTGACGCCCTGACTTGCCGCGGCGACAGGGTTGTCCCGGATGGCGATCAACGCCAGACCATAGCGCGAGCGGAGAAGCGCATAGCTACCGCCGACGGTGAGCAGCAGCATCAGCGCCGAGATCAGTGAGATGCCGAGCGCGCGTTCGTCGGCCGAATAACCCGTCATCACGCGGAGGCTCATGCCGGCGCCTGCATTGACATAGCCGAAGACCGAGGTCGCCAGCCGCATGACTTCGGCGACCACCCAGGTGCCGATGGCGAAATAGGGGCCGTCAAGCCGGTGCAGCAGGCCGTAGGTGGGAACGGCCAGGATCGCGGGTGCGATCATCGCCAGCACGACGGCGACGAACGGATTGAAGCCCCAGAGCTGGGCCATCACGAACATCATATAGGCAGCCACGCCGACGAAAGCCTGCTGGCCGACCGATACCAAGCCACCATAGCCTGCAAGCAGGTTCCACATCTGCGCGACCGCGATGTAGCAGCAGAGCTCGACGACGTCGCGGATCAGGCCCTGGCTCGCCCAGAGCGGCATGGAGGCGATCGTGACGAGCACACCAAGGCCGATGATCAGCGCCACGACAGCCGAGGCGGTCTGGCGCTGCACACGCACGGCTGTAGGTACAGTGGCCTCGGCATGAGCAGGAGCAAATATGTCTGCCATGGCTCAACCCTTTCCAAGTATGCCCTGCGGTCGCAGGGCGAGAATGAAGAGAAAGACGAGATGTCCGGCAAGAATGCCGAAGCCAGGATCGATACGGAAACCGATCGACTGGCTGATCCCGAGCACCATGGCGCCGATGAATGCGCCCCAGATCGACCCCATGCCGCCGATGATTACGGCCTCAAACGCATAGATCAGCTGGTATGCTCCGTCTGCAGGCGCGACAGTTGCCCGCAGCGACTGAAAGACCGCCGCAAAACCCAGGATCGCCACGGCAAGCGCGGTCGCGCCGGCATAGATCTTCTTCGGGTTCACGCCGGTCATGGCGGCTGCCTCGACATCGGCGGAGGCGGCGCGCAGCGCCCGGCCGAACCGTGTGTGGCCCAGCACGGCGTGGAGCCCTGCGGTCAGGAAGGTCGCCGTGCAGAGGACGATGACGGGCAACATGCCCACGAAGATTGGCCCCAGTTGCACCGATGCCTGCGCGAGACCTGCACTTGGCAGCGAGCGGGTATCGGCCGACCAGATTTGCTGCATCGCATTCTGGAGCGCCACCGAGAGGCCGAACGTGGCGATCAGCGACGGCAGAGGATCGTCGCCAACCACCCGGTTGAGGATCAGGCTCTGCAGCAGCACGCCGAAGACGCCTCCCAGCACCACGAGCACGACCAGCACCGACCATGGGCCGAGCGAGAAGGTCGAGGCGAGGCTGATCCCGATCAATGCGAGCAGGATCATCAGGTCGCCATGGGTGATATTGACGATACGCATGACGCCGAACATCAGCGCCATGCCCAGCGCATACTGGGCATAGAGGCCGCCCAGCAAAATACCTTGAACGAGGCCGTCAATCCAATGCATGAGACGCTCCGAAATAGGCTTTGCCGATGGCCTCGCGGGAAATATCCGCCGACCGGCCGGCAAGGGTGACGCGGCCTTCGAGCATGCAGTAGAGCCGGTTTGAGGCCGAGCGGGCCAAGCCCACGTCCTGTTCGACCACCACGACAGCGGTGCCGTTTTCCGCGATCGAGGGAATGGACTGATAGATTTCCCGCACCACCTTTGGCGCGAGGCCGAGACTGATCTCGTCACACAGAAGCAGGCGCGGCTGGTTGAGCAGTGCCCGGCCGATGGCGACCATCTGCTGCTGGCCACCCGACAGCGATTGCACCGGCACGGCCTGTTTTTCCTTGAGGATCGGGAAAAGCGCGAAGACCCGATCGATGGTCCATGCCCAGCCGTGCGGGGCGGCGGCATGGTCCATGGCGACGCGCAGATTGTCAGCGACCGACATGCCCGAAAACAAGCGCCTTCCTTCGGGTACGATCGCGACACCAGCGGCCACCATGCGATATGGCTGGCTGCCGCCGACCGGGCAGCCATCGAGCTGCACCATGTCCGGGGCCACACGCAGCAGGCCCATGATCGATTTCAGGAGCGTTGACTTGCCGGCACCGTTGGCGCCGATCAGTGCCACGACCTCGCCTTCGCCAATTTCGAAATCAACGCCGTAGAGGGCCTGGAAGTCGCCGTAGCGAGCCACCAGCCCATGCGTGGACAGAAGCGCCGTCCTCATGCTTCGATCCCCATGTAAACGCGTCTGACTTCGGGATTGTTGATGACATCGTCCGGAGCGCCTTCGGCGATCTTCTCCCCGAAGTTCAACACCATGATCCGGTCGGCGACGGCGAGCAGAGCATGCAGGACATGCTCGATCCAGATGATTGTGACGCCGCTGTCGCGGATGCGCTGGATGAGCGCGACAAGCGCCTTGCCTTCGTCGTCGGTCAGGCCGCCGGCAATCTCGTCGAGCAGAAGAAGTTTCGGCCCGGAGGCAAGCGCACGTGCCAGCTCGAGCCGCTTGCGATCGAGAAGCGTCAGCGAACGTGCCGGGCGGTTGGCTTTGTCGGCGAGTTCGCAGTGACGCAGAATCTCGGCGCATCGCGCATAACTTGCGGCTTCCGACCGGCCGCCGCCGAAGGAGGCCGCGACGAGCAGGTTCTCGAACGTCGTCATGCCGACATAAGGCCGTGGAATCTGGTAAGTCCGCCCAATGCCCATCTGGCAGCGCCTGTAGGGCGGCTGGCCGACCAGTCTGTCGCCGGCAAAGACCAGTTCGCCGTCGTCGACGCGGATATCACCGCTCACCAGGTTGAAGAGCGTGGTTTTACCGGCGCCGTTCGGACCGAGAATACCCAGCACTTCGCCGCGTCGGACGTCGAAGGTGATATTGTGGAGGACCCGCAACGCCCCGAAGGACTTGCTCAGTCCCTGCGCCGCAAGCAATACGTCGTTTGCCATGCTTCTCCATCCCAAACTCATGCGTGGCCGTCAGGCGGCAACTCACCGCCGCCTGTCTCGTTCTGCCGCCCATGAAGGCGGCAGGCCCGGTTTCGGAGTTTCGGCCTTGATCAGACCGACCAGGGGATCGGCACCATCTTCTGTTCAGGCACGAACAGCTTGTTGACGGTGTTGTCGACGATCTTCAGATCGTAGGGCCACTTGTCGCCCTTCCTCCACTGGCCGCCGAAGATCGGCGTCGTGGAGACGTTCTTGTGCGGCCCGCTGGAGAAGTCGACCTTACCGATCAGCGTGTCGAGCTTGGTCGCGACGATCGCCTGAAGATTGGCCTCCCGGTCGAGCGGATTGGCAGAGCGCTTGAGCACATCCAGGGCGACCTCCCAGATCGCATGGCTGTAGCCAAGCGGCTGGGTCCATTGCTTCTTCGTTTCGCTTTCCCACACGTTGGCGATATCGCGGCTTGCCTGCCCCGTCAGCGTCGACTTGAAGGGGAAGGCCGGCGTCCACCAGACCTCCGATGACATGCCGTCGCCGAGCGGCCCGAGCGACTGAACCCCGGATGGGAAGAGCAACGCCGCGGCCACAGTCATGGCCTTGGGCTTGTAGCCCTGCTGGGCACACTGGTTGACGAAAGTCTTGAAATCATCCGGATAGGTGATGCCACCGATGATATCGCAGCCCGCTTCCTTGAAGGCGTTGATCTGGGCGGAATAATCGTTGGTGCGCGGTTGGAAATATCCGGGCACCACGATCTCGAAGCCAGCCTTCTGGGTCGGCGCGGGCAGGCCATAGCCATCATTGCCCCAGGTTTCGCCATCGGCGTTTTGCGGAAACAGCATGCCGACCTTGCGGTTGGTGTCGAGCGTGTTCCAGAGACCGACGAAGGTATTGAGCGCCTCGTCGAGTCCCCAGAAGAAATGGTAGGTCCACTTGAAAGGCTTATCCTTTCCGCCGCGCGGAAAGATGATGGCCTGCCAGGGCGCTCCTGTCGAGATGCACGGGCACTCGTAGAGTTCGGCCTGGTCGGCCGCAGGGCTGACCGTGTCGGTCGTCGAAGCCGGCAGAAGGAGGTGTACGCCCTTGTTCAGGATGAGGTCGCCCGCCACTTCCGCCGCCCGGTTCGCATCGGACTGGCTGTCACGCATCAGAATTTCGACGTCGTAGCGTCCGGATTTCGTCTCCAGTCCGTTCTTGAGCAGATCGTTGATCTTACCCAGCGCCCAACCGTCCGTTTCGCCGAAGAGCGCGAGTGGACCCGTCACCGGTGTGACGAAGCCGATCTTGATCGTGCCGCCCGACTGCGCGCGTGCAACCATCGGCGCTCCGAGCGTCGAGGCCACGAGGCCAGCACCCATGCCCTTGAGTACCGTTCGACGCGACGGCCTCGCTATCTTGCCTGTCAGTTCCATCATGTCCCTCCCTTTGATATCTCTGTTGATGTGCGCAATGGCCGGCCGCGTCCTCCACGCAGGCTGGCCATTGCGTATTTCATTTGATGCGGTGCATCGCGCCTCCGTCGATGACGATCTGACTTCCGGTCACATAGGACGAGCATGGCGAAGCAAGGTAGAGCGCCAGCCCCTTGATATCTTCCGTATCGCCGATCCGGCCGATCAGGGATTGCGCCTCGAAAGCCTTGCGGTCCGCAGGGATTTTCAAGCGCCCGCCGGCGATGTTGGTCATGAAGGGGCCGGGCGATATGCAATTGATCAGAATGCCGAAGCCCCCAAGCTCCATCGCCATCTGGCGAACGAAATGGTCCACGCCGGCCTTGGCCGGCATGTAAGGCGTGCCGACGATCGCTTCGTTGATCTGGGCCGCGATCGACGACGTGACAATGATCCTGCCGCCGCCGGTCGTCTTCATGTGCCGAGCGGCATGCTTGACGGTTGTGTAGACGGAGGTGAGGTTCACCTCGATCACCCTGTCCCAGTGGTGATCGTCCAGCACGTCGATCGCACCTTCCGCAATTCGGCCACCCTCGGTTGACAGAAAGCCGGGGCCTGCATCGATGCCGGCATTTGCAAAAACCACATCGATCCGGCCGTTCCGGCTTGCCACGGCGTCAAACGCCAAGGCCATGGCGGTTCGGTCGCTCACGTCGATCACCTGTCCCCAGACGTCGGCACCGCCACCCTTCATGTCGTCGACGACCGCATCGAGATGATCTGCGTTCATGTCGAAAATGCAAACACGCGCGCCGTTGTCGGCCATCACCTCGGCATAGGCGCGGCCGATCCCGCTTGCCCCGCCAGTCACGATGACCGATCTGCCGCGAACGTCGAACATGTCCTTTAAAGTCGTCATGCTTGCTCCCACGCCACTGCATCTGGCGGTTCGTCAGGTGCACTCTCACCCGCGCCGAACCGTTTTCTCCGGGCACTGACCGCTCCTCCCCGGCAGCGGCTTCATGTCCATGACATGATTAGGACGTCGAAACGCATGGGCGTGTCAAATTTCTGACTGAAATCGGAATTTCATTTGATCAAAAAACGTCAAGTACTTGAATTAAAATGGATTATTCTGACATTTTGATGCAATGCAAAATAGGCATCCGTGAATCCACTTGATGAAATCATCAGATTCACTTGACCATTTGATGAAAATCCTGAAGCTGCAACCAGCCGTTTGATGGCGTGAGAGAACATGGGATGATCGCTCCGATTGAACCATCCAAAGTGCTGGATCGCGGCGGCAATCCGACCGTTCGCGAGCTGCTGTCCAGTATCGTGTTCAACCCCAGCGATGGCATGATCAGTCTCAATGGCGCGCGCATCGTCATGCAGCGAACCGCCGTCAGCACAGAGCTCCGGCGCGAGCTCATTCGCACGCTGGGACCGCAGGAGGCGCGCGTGTTTCTCATCCGGATCGGCTTCCTTTCAGGCCGGTCCGATGCGCGTTTCGTACGGGCCAGTTGGCCCAATCTCAACGCCCGCGACGCCTTCACAGCCGGTACCCGGCTTCACACGTTCAGCGGCGTGGTGCGGGTTGAAACGGTGTTCAACACCTACGATTTCAGCAAGAAAAAGCTCACGGCCGAGTTCCTCTGGCATGACAGCGTCGAGGCAGCGGAATTTCGCCACAACCGGCCTTCTCCAGATCCTGTTTGCTGGACGCAGCTCGGCTATGCATCCGGCTATGCCAGCGAATTCTTCGACACGCTGATCGTCTACAAGGAAGTGGAATGCGTTGGTCAGGGACATAGCCATTGTCGCGTGGTCGGCAAGCATGCTGATGCATGGGGCGCTTCAGATCCCGAGGTCGCACTGTTTCGCGACCGGATCGTGGCCACACAGGAGACACCGCCACCCGAACCCATGCGCAAATCCGGCGCCCGCTTGCCTGAAGTCTCTCTCAGCGGGTTGGACCGGATGCTGCTCGCCCCTGTCCTGCCTCAACTCGACCTGCTAGCGCCCATGGCGCTGCCGGTTCTTATATCTGGGGCCTCGGGCACCGGCAGGAGCCGGGCGGCGCATTACCTTCATCGTGCGTCGGCGACGCAGGCGGTGGAGATGCGGCGGATCTTCGGCGCGCAGGTCAATCTTGAATTCTGCGCCGAGATCGCGTTGCCCCGTAAAGGTACCAAGCGAAATGCCGGACGGGAGACAATCCTGATCGATGGCGTTGAGACCATTCCGGCCGACATTCAGTTGCAGCTCGCGCGCTCGATCGAAGATGGAATTCTCATCGGCGGGCCGCGCATTGTCGCCCTGTCGGAGAAAGGCCAGACGGCCAGCTTTCCCGGCCTATCGCCCGAACTCCGGGCGGCCCTGTCGGCATTGTCAATCCGTCTGCCGGCCTTCGCAGAGCGAACCGGCCAGCGTGCTGACATCGCGATGCAACTGTTGTCGATGCTTGCCACCCGGATGGGTATGGAGGCACCGATTTTGGACGATGCTGCAACGAGGCTTGTCGAGGACCATAGCTGGCCGGGCAACCTCCATCAGATGCGCGGCGTGCTAAGCGCAACGCTCGCAAGCCATTCGAACCCAGGTCCAATCACCGCGCAGGAAATTGCAACGCAGCTCTCGCGCCTTGCCAACCCAATGCCCATGGCCGGCAAGGCGGTCAAAGATGGTGCATTCGTGTCGTCCCTGCTCGAAACTATGATGGGGGCGCAGGAATTATCTCTCCCCGATTTCGAGCAATCGGTCTATAGAGCGGCGCTCGAACGCGCAGGCGGAAACCTCTCGGCTGCCGCGCGCCTTCTCGGCCTAACGCGTCCCCAGCTTGCATATCGTGTCAATGGGCAAAACGATCCCAAGCAAGAAAAGACCGTTTGAGCCGGTTCCAACGCTCGCCGTCTGATGCATCAGCTTCAGTTCGAAGATCCAGCCGGGGCTCGCAGCCCCGCTGGCAACGATCCTCACGTGCTCTACCGTTCAGTTCAATGGTTCCATCGTCCCACCGACGGGAATGAAGGTTGCGGTCTTGTTGTCGACGATGACCAGTTCGAATTTCCCGTCCGGCTGACGACGCCACTGACCACCGACCAGCGGCGTCTTGGCGACGTTCCTGGCCGCAAACGGCGGCAAGCCCGCACCGTTCCATTCGACGCGGCCGACGACAGTGTCGGCCTTGGATGCCCCGATCGCGGCCGCAACCGCTTCGGCATCGGTCACGTCGTCGACCCTGCCCATCACGTTCGCCGCCATTTCGAACAGCGAGTGAATAAAGCCGATCGGCTGGGTCCACGGCCTGCCCGTCCTCGCGGTAAACTCGGCCGCCAGATCCGCCGACGACTGGCCGGTTATCGATGACTTGAAGGGATGGCTGGCTGACCACCACACTTCCGACGAGAGATTATGACCGTTCTTGCCGAGCGCTTCCACCGATTGCGGAAACAGGATCGCCTTGGCGACCGTCACGGCTTTGGGCGTCAGACCCTGTTGCTTGGCTTGGTTCCAGAAGGTGGTGAAATCCGGCGGGATCACCACGCCGGTGATGATCTGGGTGCCGGCGCCCTTGAAAGCGTTGATCTGGGCGGTGAAATCGTCGCTCAGATTCTGGTAGCGGCCGGGATCGTTCAATTCAAACCCCGCAATCGCCAATCCCGGTTTCAGTCCATTGTGGGGATCGCCCCAGGCATTGCCGTCTGCGTCGTTCGGGAACAGGCCGCCGACCTTCCTGTTGGTTTCAAGCTGCGCCCACATATTCGTGTAGACGGCGATGACGTCTTCGAGACCCCAGAAATAGTGGTAGGCGAAGTTGAATGGTTTCCAGGATGCCGGGTCGCCCGGGTTGCCCTGCTGGCCGATGAACCAAGGCTGCCAGGGCGCCTTCGTCGAGATGCAGGGGATTTCCTCCGCCTCGCAGGTGGTCGCGACCGGATTGGTGTTTTCCGGCGTGGACGCCACCAGCATCAAATCGATCCTGTCGGAAACGATCAGCTCTTTGGCGACTTCGGCGGCGCGGTTTGAATTTGACTGGCTGTCCTTGACGATGATCTCGAAATTCTTGCCGACATCGGTCGCAAGGAAGCGACCGATGTTGAACTTGTCGCTTTCGGCGAAGGCAGCGAGCGGGCCTGTCTGCGGGCTGACATAGCCCAGTTTGATCTTGACGTTCTTTGATATCGCCGGCGTCGCAAAGACACCGAACGTCGTCCCCACCGCAGCGGCGGCGGTACCTTTCAGAAGTGTTCTTCGCTTCATCATGTTTTTCTCCCACCATGACACAGTCGAATGCGTGACTATCCGGCAACCGGCCGGAACGGTTTTCTGCCGGAAGCCAGCGTCGACAATATCTCGTCGAGCTGCGCCACCTCCGTGTCGGATGCTTCATGTGCCCTGTCGGGAAAGATGTCGCAGCGCAATTCGGCGCGTGCCTTACCGAGCGCTTCCGCAGCCCCGGCGAAGGCCTCGACCGGTATCCACGGATCCTTGTCGGAGCCCGTGAGATAGACCGGCATGCGGTCAAGATCGGCGAAAGGCCGGTCGCAGGTCGGCGTGCCGACACGGCAACCAGTCAGGTTCACCATCGCTCCATCCCAAGGCCCATATTTCATCGCGTATTCCAGCGTCAGGCAGGCGCCCTGGCTGAAACCGCCGACGAGCATCGGAAGAGGCCGTCCGCCATCCCGGGCGAAATCGGCTACGATCTGGCGAACATGGATCAGCGAAGCGTCGAGCTGGCGGCGCGCAGCATCCGTCAGCGGATCGATGGCGCGGGCGTCGTACCAGCTATTGCCCGCCGCGCGCGGTAGCACGAAAGCGATACCGGCGGTCTTGAGCCTGCCGATCACTTGTTCGCGCATGTCCTCGGGCGCTTGAGTACGCCCGTGGACGAATACGCAAAGGACCCTGGCCTCCCCAGGTGGCACCCCCAGGCGCAATGGAACATCATGCGTCGCCATAGCGCTGCTCAGAAGTTGGCCGGTTCGAGCCCGGCGATTAACTCCGCCCTGCGATCCTCGAACCAGGGAGGGAATACAAGCGTGGTGCCGATCTTGCCCGGGGGCTCGTCGAGCGCCCAGCCGCCTTCGACCGACCAGGCGATTTCGAACAGTGCGCCGCCCGGCGAACGGACATAGCAGGACTTGAAATAGTTGCGGTCCTTCTGGTCCGAAACATCGGTAAAACCAAGACCTTCGAGATGCGCCTTCAGCTTCAGCTGATTTTCCTCATTGCCGGTGTTGAGCGCGAGATGGTGGATCGTGCCCCCGGCGAGCGTCCAGGTTCCCTGGCGATCGTTCGGTTCGTGCAGAATCTCGACCATGCTGCTTGGACCCGCCGTGTTCGGCACCGAGAACATCAGCCCCTCCTCGCTGTCGGCCTCCTTCTTCATCGACATGCCGACGGTGAGGAAGTCGTCCATCGACGTGCGGTCGAAAACGGCGATTGCCACCCCGTAAATGCCCTTGATGCCATGCTGTGCATCGACGCCCTGTGCCTCGTTGACGATCGAGGGACGTGTATCGGCCGGGCTTTCCACCAGCTCGTGCGGAATGCCGCATGGATGCTTGAAGTCGACCCGGCTCAAGCCGAAGCGGCTGAACGTCTTTGCCTCGATGCCCTTGGAATTCAGCCGGTCGACCCAAAATTCCGACGCCCCGACGGGGATGGCTTGCTGGATGATTTTCGACTGGTTGGTACCGCGCCGCCCGAAGATCGCCGGCTTGCGGAAGGGAAAGGTGGTGATGATGGTCGAGGCATCGCCATCGCGCGAGCCGTAATACAGGTGATAGACCGGAACGCTGCCATCAAACAGCACGGTCCGCTTCACCGAAAACAGACCGAGTATCTTGGTATAGAAATCGTAGTCTTCCTGCACGCCGTCGGTGCTGAGCGTCAAATGGTGATATCCGCTGACAAAAGCCATCGCCCTGTTCTCCTCCTCAAGGACTTCGTCCAATCTCCGGCACGTCTCCCACGTGTCGCCGCGACAACCGCACTGCTGCGTGCCGGTCTATCGTAGCGCTTCCAGAGATGGGCAGACTATACACACCCCACACGCCCTCTTGTTGCGATTACTCATAACCATTATAGCAATTTGCTATGAAGTTAGATGAACGACATCTCGTCCAGCTGGCCGCCGTCATCGAAACAGGCGGGGTAACCGAGGGGGCCGCCCTGCTCGGCATGACCCAGTCGGCCGTGTCGCGCACGATCTCGATGCTCGAAAAGCGGATCGGCGAACAGCTCTTTATCCCGGGGCGCCGGCCGATGCAGCCGACGCCTCTCGGCGAGCAATTGGGCCAACAGGGCAAGGCCATCCTGTCATCCTCGAGAAAGGCGGACGAGATCATCCGCAGCTTCAAGTCCGGCTCGTCAGGGCGCGTCCGGCTGGGTGGTGTTCCCTTCTTCATGGATGCCGTGATCTCGCCGATGGTCGCCTCCTTTTACCGGAGTGAACCGGGGATCATGATTGATCAGTCCTACGGCAATTATCCCGATCTGATGGCGGGTCTGGAATCCGGACAGATTGATCTTGCCGTGACACCGACCGGCGMATCGGATCTCAGGGCGGATTATGCGTTCGAACCCATTCTCTCGGCTCGCAACGTGCTGGCCTGCAGCGTCGGCCATCCACTCGTACACAAGCGGACCATCGCCATAGAGGACATCGTCCACTACCCCTGGGTGGCGCCCTTGCCGGGTTCCCCGCTGGTTCTCGATCTCCACAACATCCTGCTGACGCTTGGCATACCCGAAGTCTCGATCCGCTATGCCGGCGGATCGCTTCTCAGTGTCATCAACTACCTTACCGGTACCGATGCGCTGGCCATCCTGCCGCTTTCCGTCGCCTTTTGCTTCCGCCGCGAAAGCAAGATCACTGTCATCCCGCTCGACATTCCCCAGCCCGAGCGCGCGCTCGGCATCATGACCAAGCGCAAACCCTATGCCAATCCCGCGAGCCGCAAGTTCATCGGTCATCTCCGGCGGGAATTCTCCGAGCTGCGCCGCATGATCGAAAAACACGATAGCTCCATTCCCTGGGCGCACGGGCCTTTCCTTGCCGAACGCGACCGCAAGCCGATGGCTTGAAAAGTGAAATGGCCGCCGGACCGGATGCCGAGCCTCATGTCTCTCCCTTCTTGGCCAGGACAAAATCATGGTCCACATCCCAGAAATCACCGGCAAAACCGTATTCCCGAGCGCGTGCCGGATCATGCGCCCTGTTGAACTTGGCCAGCAGGCTTTCCTTCACGCCAAACACCGCATCCGAGTTGATATAGGGATCGTCGGGATCGAAGATGTGGGTGGTGAGCGTCTCATGACCGTCGGCCTTGATGATGTAATGCAGATGCGCCGGGCGGTAGGGATGGCGGCCGAGCTGGCCCAGCAACTGCCCCACGGGACCATCGTGCGGGATCGGATAGTATTTCGGCTTGACGGCGCAGAACCAGTAGCGGCCGTCCGGCCCGGTGCGGAAAATGCCGCGCAGGTTGAAATCCGGCTGAATCCCTTTCTGCTGGACATCGTAGAATCCTTCGTCATTGGCTTGCCAGACATCGATGACGGCGTTGGCGATCGGCTTGCCGTCCGTATCCAGAATACGGCCCTCGATGAACATGTCCTCGCCCTTGGCATCGAGGCAGATATTGGCGCCCATCGGCAGTTCCGGCGCGTCGGCAACGTGGAAGGGGCCGAGAACCGTGCTCTCCGATGCACCGGACGGCTTGCGGTTGTTGATCGCATCCACCAGCATCGAGACGCCCAGCACGTCCGACAGCAGGATGTATTCCTGACGCCACTCGTTGCAGGTCTGGCCCGTCCGGGTCAGAAACAGGATCGCCTGCATCCATTCGTCCTGGGTCGGCTCGATCTCCTTGACCGCCTCGTGCAGCTTGCGGGTGATGACCTCCATCACCCGTTTCAGCCGCTCATCCTTCGCATTCCGATTGCGGCCGGTAACGACCACGACGGAATCGTCTTCGGTGAAAAAGCCTTTTTCGTGCGCTCCCATGATCATCTCACTTGTTCAGGATGGAGTTGAGGACACGGCGGAGTTCAGCTTGCGGATCGGCAACCATCCCTTCGACACGCCAGGCGACATGATGATCGGGCCGAACCAACAAGGCGCCCGAATCACGGATTTCACGCACGTTGGCCCAGTCACCGATAAGGTCCTGCCATTCCTGACGCGGTCCAATCTTGTGGACGGCGATCCTCATGGCGAATGCCTTGCCCAGCGACCTTGCGGCCTCGACCCAGCCATCGCCGCCGATCCCCGTCAGCACGGTAAAGACACCATGGCCGGTGAGATCCAGCGTTGACACCTTTTCTCCGTTCTGGCCGAACAACCAGGCATGCGGCAGCCGGGCGCCAGGCCAGGTGGTGGGCTGGAAATGCAGTTCGGCGTCTTTCTCGAACGCCGGTTCCGGCTGGCCATCGGTGACAATTGCGTTCGACCTGTAGCGCTGGTTCATCTCGACACCATGCGCATCGAATTCATAGACCTTGGAGGCAATCGCCTTGCGGATGGCAACGCGCTGCAGTTCGGCAGTGTCCGTGTCATCGCAGCGGGCATCCATATTCTGCTGCATCTTCACCGGATCGACGGAGTCCAGCAGACCGAGCGCCTTGAAGATCGGTCCAAACTCCTCGATAGACTTGTTGGCGCGGGTCACGATCTGCTTGGCGATCGGCGCGCGCTCGGTGTCGTAGCTGTCGAGCAGCCCTATGCCTGCCTGTCCCTTCAGCACCATCGCCAGCTTCCAGGCCAGATTGAAGCTGTCCTGGATCGAGGTGTTGGAGCCCAGACCGTTCGAAGGCGGATGGCGGTGGATCGCATCGCCCGCGCAGAACACGCGGCCGCTGGCTGTTTTCGTCGCATACATGTTGTTGACCGTCCAGGTCGAGACGGACTTGATCCTCGGCGTCAGCTCCTGATCGCCGACGAGGTCGCGCACCACCTTGATGGCGAAATCGTCGCTCACTTCGGGCGCTGGCTGGTTGATGTCGTAGCCCCAGACGATCAGCCATTCATTCCAGGGGCGCACCATGCGCACCAGTCCCATGCCGATGCCGCCGACATCGGCACCCGGCTGCAGCACCCAGTATAGTACCGACGGGCGGTGGGCGACGTGGCGCGACAGATCCGCCTCGAACAGGATGTTCATCGAACCGCCGACGCCCATCTTGCCCTCATAGGTCAGGCCCGCATGTTCGGCGACCTTGGAGTTGCCGCCATCGGCACCGACCAGGAACTTTGAGCGTATGGTGATGTCCTTGTTTGTCAGCCGGTCGCGGCAGGTGGTGGTCACGCCATCGGCATCCTGGACATGGCTGAGATATTCCGTCGACATGCGGGCCTGCGTGCCACGCGAACAGGCCGTCTTGAAGAGCAGCGGTTCCATGAAGGTCTGCGGCAGGTCGTTCATGTGGCTTGGCGACGAAAGCTGGTGCTCGGCACGCGACAGCGGATGTTTGCCCCAGCTCTTCATCCGGCCGATCTCTTCGCCGGTCAGCGAGGTGCAGAAGACGTTCTCGCCCATCAGATCCTGCCCGGTGGCAAACATGTAGCCTTCGTCTTCCACGTCGCGACCGAGGTCGCGCAGGACTTCCATCGTGCGCTGGTTGGTGATGTGGGCACGCGGCGTGCTGGCCAGCCAGCGGTAGCGGTTGATGACCATGTTCTCGATCCCGTAGGTCGAGAGCAGCGCCGCGGTGGCGGATCCCGCCGGTCCTGTGCCGATGATGAGTACGTCGGTGGTGATGTCAGCCATGCGGCCCTCCCTTGATGTCTTGTGAATTCGAAATGTCCAGAGCCCCGCCCTTGAGGATGCGGCGGACGGGAAAGAGCTGGATTCCGGTGCGCGCCGAGAACAAGCCCCAGAGCCCCCGGGGCGCAAACAGCATCGTTGCGATAGCGATCGTACCCAGTATCAGCAGGTACCAAGAGCCAAAGTCGGCCAGCAGGTGCTGCAGCAGGAAGAAGACGATGACGCCGACGATCGGCCCCTCGATCGTACCGATGCCACCGATCACCACGATGAAGATCACATAGGCCGTCCAGTCGAGAAGCGAGAATGCGGCATCCGGCGAGATTCGCTGCTTCTGAACATAGATAAGCGCGCCCGCCATGYCGGTAATGAAGGCGGTCGCAAGGTAGACCAGAGCCTTCATCCGCAGTGCATCGACGCCGACGGCACGCGCTGCCTGCTCATTGTCGCGGACGGCCGCGAGACCGAGCCCCTGCTTGGAGCGCAGAAGACGGTAGATGAAGCTGATCGAGGCAACCGTCAGGATCAGCGCCAGCCAATAGGTGAGGGCGTCCCCGGCCTGCGCCGACTTCATGCCGAACGTATTTTTGAGGAGATCGATACCGGCCATGTCGCGGATCGCCTCCCGTGGTAGAGATGTTCCGGTGCCGCCACCCAGCGCCTTCCATTGGGCGAAGAGAAGGCGGCCGACCTCGGCAATCACCCATGTGCCGATGGCGAAGTACGGCCCATAGAGCCGGAAGGTGAAGAACGCCGTCGGCACGGCAACCAGCGCGGCAAACAGTCCCGCCGCCAGAATGGCGACCAGGGGATCGAGCCCCGCCAGCGTCACGACCGCGAACATCGCATAGGCGCCGCAGCCGACGAACAGTTGTTGGCCGACCGAAATAAGCCCGGCATACCCTGCCAGGAGGTTCCAGCACTGCGCCAGAACCAACATCGTCAGGATAAAGAAAAGGTCCTGGATTGCCCCACGCGAAACCAGGAATGGGGCTGCCGTGGCCACCACGACGACCAGCGCGGCTACGCCCGCGAATGCCGAGGATGTCCTTGTGCGGGTCTCGACGTTGAATGCCTGTCGGGGGAGAACGGTCATCGGCACCTCAATCAACCGCGCGCGGAAACAGGCCGCGCGGCTTGAACAACAAGACGAGCAGGAAAGCAAGATGACCGCTGAGGATCTGCCATTCCGGATTGATGGCGGCGCCGAGCGTCTGCGCGACGCCCAGGATGATGCCGCCGGCGAGCGTGCCCCACAGCGAACCGAGCCCGCCGATGATAACTGCTTCGAAAGCATAGATCAGTCGCGCCGGTCCCGATGTCGGGTCGAAATTGGCGCGTGTCCCGAGATAGAGCGCAGCGATCGTCACCACCACCATGGCAAGCCCGGTGGCAAGCGCGAAAATGCGTTTCGGCTGGATGCCCATCAGCCCGGCTGTGACCGGATCGTCCGAGGTGGCGCGGAAGGCGCGGCCCACGGACGTGCGGTAGATCAACTGGTTGAGCATGACGATGATCAGGATCGCCGAGGCAAAAGTCAGGACCGGCATGACGCCGGCGTTTACCGGGCCTAGCGGGATGGACGCGGTTTCAAGCCATCCTGCCGATATGCGCCGGCTGTCGGCGGTGAAGCCTTCGAGCAAGCCGTTCTGGATGACAATGGACAGACCGAACGTCACCAGCAGCGGCGGCATCATGTCCTTGCCAAGGGTCCGGTTGAGCAGATGGAACTGCAGTAGCCAGCCGGTGGCGAACATCAACGGCGCGGCAACCAGCGTGGCGACGAAGGGATGGAGGCCGAGGGCGGATACAAGAACGAGAATCACGAAGGCGGCGAGAACGATCAGGTCGCCATGGGCAAGGTTGACCAGCCGCATGATGCCGAAGACGAGACTGAGGCCGGCCGCAAACAGCGCATAGAGACCGCCGAGCAGCACGCCCTGGAGGAGGGTATCAAGCAGGTTCATGACCATCCGCTCCAAAATATGCCTTGTGAATGGCGTCGCGATGCAGATCCTGCGGCTTGCCGGTGAGCATGATGCGTCCCTCCATCATGCAATAGACCCGATCGGCGACCTTGAGCGCCTGGGCGATGTCCTGCTCGACAACGACAATCGCAGCACCGGTCTCGCGGATGCGGGGGAAGGCTGCGTAGATGTCGCGCACCACGACCGGCGCCAACCCGAGGCTGATCTCGTCGCAAAGAAGCACATCCGGGTTGGACATCAGCGCGCGACCGATCGCCACCATCTGCTGTTGGCCACCGGAGAGCGCGGTCGAAGGCTTGTGGCGGCGCTCCCTGAGAATCGGGAACAGATCGTAGATGGTTTCGAGGGTCCAGGGACCTGCGACCTTGCGGCCATAATTGCCGACCAGCAGGTTCTCCTCGACGCTCAGAGACGGAAACAGCCGACGGCCTTCCGGCACCATGGCGATGCCCCGGCCCATGACATCTGGGGCGGCCAGCGCCCCGATCGGCTCGTTGCGATAGAGAATGGAGCCCGGATCATTTCGAAGGATGCCCGCAATCGAGCGCATCAGCGTCGTCTTTCCCGCACCGTTGGCGCCGATGATGGCGATGGTCTCGCCTTGCTCGAACACGATGTCGATGCCGAACAGCGCCTGGAAATCGCCATAGAAAGCCGTGAGTGCACGCGTTTCGATCAGGCTCATCAGACCTCGATCCCCAGATAGATCTCCTGCACATCCTTGGACGCCATGATCTCCTCAGGCTTGCCGATACCGATCACCTTGCCGAAGTGCAGCACCAGTAGCCGCTCGACCACGGAATTGAGCGCATGCAGCACATGCTCGATCCAGATCACCGCGACCCCCTTTTCGTGAACGCCGCGAATGGTGGCAACCAGCGCCCGGCATTCACCCTCAGTCAGGCCCCCCGCGATTTCGTCGAGCAACAGCAGTTTCGGGTCGGTTGCCATGGCGCGGGCCAGTTCCAGCCGCTTTCTTTGCAGAAGCGACAGGCTGCCGGCGGTGGCGTTCGCCCTGTCGATCAGCCCCGTTTCGATCAGGATCTCGGCGCAGCGGTCGGTCACTTCGCCTTCGGTTTTTTGCGCTCCGAAGGCTCCGGCGACGATCAGGTTCTCGAACACGGTCAATTGTTCGAAAGGCTGTGGAATCTGGAAGGTCCTCCCTATGCCGGCAAAGCAGCGCTGCATCGGCGGCGCAAGCGTCACGTCGCGCCCCTCGAACCGGATTGTGCCGCAATCGGCGGCGATATTGCCGGTGAGCAGATTGAACAACGTCGATTTTCCGGCGCCGTTCGGGCCGATGATGCCGAGCGCCTCGCCTTTGCCGACGGCGAACGAAATCTGTTCGGCGACAGTCAGCGCACCAAATTTTTTCGACACTCCGTCCAGCTCAAGAATCGGCATGCATCTCTCCCGGGGTAGAAGGGCCGCCTCCTTGCGGCCCCTTGCTGGCACTATCTGGCCACGGTCAGGCGATCGCTTCCATCCTGCCGCCAAGCGGCACGTTCGTGGCCAATCCATTCTCGACCACGACGAGATCGTAGCCGCCGCCGTTTCTGAGCCGCCACTGACCGCCGACGAGCGGCGTCTTGGCGACATTTTTGGCGGCAAAGGGCGGCAGGTTGCTGCTGCCCCAGGCGATCGGGCCGACCAGTGTGTCGAGCCTGGTCTCGCCGATCGTCTTTGCGACGGTTTCGCCATCGGTGGGATCGCCGGCACGCTTCATGACATCGACGGCAAGCTCGAACAGCGCATGCGCAAAGCCGATCGGCTGCGTCCAGGGACGGCCGGTGGCCTTGGTAAAGGCGTCCGCCACCTGCGCAGTCGTCTCGCCTGTCAAGGAGGACTTGTACGGATGACTAGGTGTCCACCAGACTTCGGTCGAGAGATTGTGGCCGGCCTCGCCCAGCGATTCCACCGTTTGCGGGAACAGCAGAGCCTTGCCAATCGAAGCCACCTTCGGCTTGAAGCTCTGCTGCTTGGCCTGGTTCCAGAAGGTCGCCAAATCCGGCGGGATGACGACTCCGGTGACGATCTCCGCATTCACCTGCTTGAAGGCGTTGATCTGTGCCGAAAAATCATCGGACAGGTTCTGGAAGCGGCCGGGATCGGTCAGGGTATACCCGAGCTTTTCGAGTACAGGCGGGAAGCCTACGACCTTATCGCCCCAGGCATTGCCGTCACCATCGTTCGGGAAGAGGCCACCGACCTGCTTGTTGGTTTCGACCTGCGCCCACATGCCGGTGAACACCGCAATGACATCCTCCAGCCCCCAGAAGAAATGGTAGGCGAAGTTGAAGGGTTTCCACGACCCCGGATCGCCGGGATTGGCCTGCTGGCCAATGAACCAGGGTTGCCAGGGCGCCACGGTGGAAATGCAGGGCATTTCCTCGGCCTCGCAAGTGGTCGAGACCGGGTTGGTGGTCTCCGGCGTCGAGGACACGAGCACAAGGTTGACCTCGTCGGTGACAATCAGTTCCTTGGCCACCTCGGCCGCGCGGTTGGGGTTGGACTGGCTGTCCTTGATCACGACCTCGTAGTTCAGGCCCATCTTCTTGGTGGTGGCCAGAAAGCTGTCAATGACGAATTTGTCGGCTTCGCCGAAAGCGGCAAGCGGACCGGTCTGCGGGCTGACATAGCCGAGCTTGACGGGTGCAACCTGGGCGATGGCGGGCATCGCAAGGCCTGATGTCGCCGCGAATACACCGGTGGCGGCCGTTTGCTTCAGGAATTCACGTCTTGTTGTCATTGTGCTCCTCCTCCCGAGAGTTCGCTATGATGTCGGCCGACTGCCTTCCCATGCATGCTGCAAGAGTTCGCGGATCGACCGCTTGTCGATGGGCCGCGGATTCCAATAGGGGTTCTCGACGGCGATCTGGCTTGCCCGGTCGAGATCGGCCTCGATCAATCCCAGGTGCTTTAGGGCGATTGGTGCACCGATCGACTTGGCAAAATCCCACAGCCCGCCACCCACGGAATCGCCGAAAATCTCCGCCACCGGAGACAGGAGTTCGGGTACTGCAACAGCGTTGAATGCGGCGGTGTGCGGCAGCATGATCGCATGGGTTTCGGCATGCGGCGTATCGAACGCACCACCCAGCGTGTGGCAGATCTTGTGATGCAGTGCCATGCCGACAGTGCCGAGCACCGTGCCGCAGAGCCACGCGCCGTAAAGTGCGTCGGTGCGCATAGCAAGGTCGCCGGGTGCCGCCACGATTGCCGGCAGCGCAGACTTGAAGGCACGTAGCCCCTCCACGGCCATCAGGCTGGAGATCGGGTTTCGGTCCTGCGCATAAAGCGCCTCCATCGCATGGGCCATGGCGTTCAGCCCCGATGTGACCGAAAGCCCGACCGGCAGGCCGGTGGTGAGAGCCGCGTCATAGATCACCACGTCAGGCAGAATCTTCGGGTCCTTGATCGTGGTCTTGCGCCCGCCTTCGGTCTGGCCAAGGATTGATGTCACTTCGGAACCGGCATAGGTGGTGGGAATGACGATCTGTGGCAGGTCGGTGCGGTAGGCGATCGCCTTGCCCAGGCCGGTTGTCGATCCGCCGCCGAGTGCGACGACGCAATCGGCACGGCTCTGGCGAACCACCTCCATGGCCGCTTCGGTGACGTCAACCGGCGTATGCATCACAGCACCCGTAAACACGCCGGCCGAAAGCGGGCCAAGCCTTGCAGCCAACGCTTCGGCATCCGCTTTCTGATGCGGCGTGGAAAGCACCAGGGCGCGGCCGCAACCGAGATTTTGGATCCACTCACCAGCGGCCTGGCTACGTCCTTCGCCGAAAACGATGTGCGCGGCGCTACCCTGATAGTTGAATTTGCGGCTCATGCACGTCCTCCGTTTCTCGACCGTGCCATGACAAAGGTCATGTCTGTCTTCCAGCCGCTGCCGGTCTGCTCAAAGTCGAGCACGAGGTCCTGCTTGACACCGAAGATCGCATCCTCGTCGAGATGCGGATCGTTGGCGTCATAGATGTGGGTGGTGATCGGCTCGAAACCCGACGCCTTGACAATGAAATGCAGATGCGCGGGGCGCCGTAGCGGATAACCCGCCTGCTTGAGCAGTATGCCGACAGGCCCATCGTCCGGCACGCCATAACCGGAGGGCCGCACCGTCGAATAGCGAAATCCGCCGTCGCTGTCGGTCTTGAATATGCCGCGCAGATTGAATTCCGGCTGCATGTCGGGCTGCTGGTTCTCGTAGAACCCCAGCGCATTCGCCTGCCATGTCTCGACCATTGCACCTGGAATCGGATGGCCATCGAGATCGTGTACACGCCCTGACACCAGAAGCGGCTCCCCAGCCCTGTCGAGCGAGATCGAAGCGCCAAGCGGATATTGCGGAGCGTCCTTGCGATAGAAAGGGCCGCGCACAGTGTTGGGTGTCGCGCCTTTCGGTCGGCGGGAATTGATTTCCTCGACGAGCGCCGAGGCCCCGAGGAGGTCCGACAGCAGTACCCATTCCTGGCGGCGTTCGTCGCAGGCATGCCCCACGTCGGTCAGAAATGCGATGACGCGCTTCCAATCCTCGGGCGTCGGGCGAAATTCCTTAATCAGCGCATGGAGGTGTTGCACGGCCGCCGTCAGGATTTGCGGCAGCGGCTTCAACTCGGTACTGGCAAGGCGTTGCGCGAAAATGTCAGCGGAGTTGCTCTCGCTGAAACTTGGCGCCGAGTTCCCCGGCCGCATATTCTCCTCCAAGATAATGTCCTGGAGCGACACTAGCAAAACAGATCTGGTGCGTTGATGATTTTATTGCCATTCTGTATAACGATTTGTTATGAAAATCGACGAGCGCCATCTTGTGCAACTTGCCGCTGTGGTCCAATCGGGCGGGGTCACCGAAGGTGCCGCCCTCCTGGGGTTGGCGCAGCCGGCCCTATCGCGCACGATATCCCTGCTTGAGAAGCGAGTCGGCGAACCGTTGTTCGTCAAGGGCAAACGACCGCTGCAACCGACGCCGCTCGGCCGCGCGCTTGCCGAACATGGCAGCGCCATACTCGCCGCAGGCCGCAAGGCCTCCGATACGATCGATAGCTTCCGCGTCGGCAATAGCGGCATTGTCCGGGTCGGCGGTACGCCGTTCTTCATGGATGCCCTGATCGCACCGATGATCGCGGAGTTTCAGACCCGTCATCCGGATGTGAGGATTGATCTTACCTATGGCTATTTTCCAGATCTTCGCGCAGCACTGCATGCCGACCAGATTGATCTCGCGATCTGTCCGATCGACATTCTTGACGAAGGATCAGGCCTAGCCTTCGAGCAGGTCCTTCCCGGTCGCAACGTTGTCGCCTGCAGCATCACTCATCCGCTGCTGCTGAAGAGACGGCCGCAGCCTTCGCATTTGCTCGGCTATCCTTGGATAGCGCCGCCGCCGGGCAGTCCACTCATGTCCGACCTTCGCGGCATGTTGCTGTCCTTCGGTGCAACCGAGATCAAGATCCGCTATTCCGGGGGGTCTTTGATGAGCGTCGTCAATTTTCTCAAGACATCGCAGGCATTGACAATCATGCCACACAGCGTCGTCTTCGCGCTCCGCAGCGAGAAATCGATCACGGCCTTGCCGGTAACGATCCCGCATCCCGAACGCGCGCTCGGGCTCCTCAAGCGCGCCGATGCACTTCGGATACCGGCCATCGACCAGTTTGCGCGTTTCATTGGTGCATCCTTTGGGGATCTGAAATCTCTCATAAAACGACACGAGCAGTCCGTCGTTTGGGGAATGTAGTCGGTGCAGGATCTCGGTCCGGGAAACGCTGCGTCGAACTGCCTGATCCAAATTGTAGGCCCGCTGTTCGAATCCCTTCCTCCCCTTATACCGCAGCGGTTTGCTCGCGGGACCATTTGCCGTTGTCAGGATTTCTTCTAGTGTGCATCCCGTTGGCTCTCGGGGGAGTTGGCATCTCTGCCGATGGCGACCATGCGCATTACGGCTTGAAATGATATGCCCCACAAGTGGAATGACCATGGCCCGGATTATCACTGCTATCCTCATTGTGACGCTGCTGAAGAGCGTTGGGCCGGCCGCCCTTCCGGACAGCGCCTCTGCTGGCGAGCGCACGGGGCCGGCGGATGTGACGGTGTGCGGCGACATTCTGCTTCGGTTTGAGCACAAACCGCGGCGGCTCGATTTCCTCGGTTGCCGGATGGATAAGGTGTACGGTCTCAGGGCTATCGTCAGCGACTATCGGGTCGAAGGTCGCTATGCCGAGCCGATCGAGCACTATTTCGTCAAGGCGGCCAACATGCCCGTTCTCCGCTTCGCCTGTTGCGGCTGGGACTCGATCGGGACTGCGCGCCGCGACGGTTGGCTGCAAGATGGTGCGGCATCTTATCAGATCTCAATGACGTCTGGCGAAACCCTGCTCAGACGACGCGAAGATTGGCCGAGGATTCCGTGGTTCAAGGTGACGGTGATCCGCTACCTCGAAGAGCCATAGAGTCAGGTAAGGTTTCCGCGACAATCCTGCCAACAAGAAGGGGTAGGAGACCTGCGCGAGTGTCTGGAGTGGCGTGTTGATCTGTGATTCTCGTGAGGGCAGTTCGCATCAAGGCGATGCTGCATTGAGCCGGTTGTCGTCCGCCTGCAAGTCTGTTCAACATGAGGGATGCAAAGTCGAACACAGGTGATGATTCAGGAGCGATGGGACGCAGTTGGTTGGCAAACTGCCGCCCTGCGTCCGAAAGATGCTTTCGGCCTTCTCCTCCATTGGTCCGTCCACCCGGCTTCTGTCGACGAAGGAGTACCAGAAACGGTCAAGCAGATCGTTGCCGCAACGATCGCTTCCCTTGGTCCCGTCGCGTTTCGAATTTTCTTCGAGCACACACTGTCTCCGATGACCACCATCATACCCGCGCCTCTCAGGTCCTTTCCTTTGAGAATCATTGAGCGACTGACCCGCCGGTGGCCTGCCGATCTTGCCATCGCCACAACGACACCCGATGTGCAGGAACTCTTCGAACAGCAGTGGCAGGTGCAGGGGCAGATCGCCCTTGTTTTATGTGCGTCGTTGCCTAAGTGGGATTGTCTTGAAAGGTTACGCCGGGTCAGGGATTGGAGCAGGCAGGTGTTCCCGCCGGAAGCCCTGCTATTGATCGCTCCCGCAGTCGACGGCGATGGCCTGCTTCTTGCCGGAAAGGATCGCGAGATCCTGGCCGACGTTTTGAAAACACTATCCTCGGCATTTCATAACGCTGGGGTCGACGTGAAAATAGTGTAACAGGCTCAGACAATGCGCGCCGACGACACACGCATACCGATAACGCAAAGTATGCAAATGCACGATCTTTACATACTGCCATTCGCGTAAGCGCTGCCATTGACGTGGCGACAGTGGCACCGTCTCAAGATTGTAGACGTCATCGGCGCATTGGCGCCGATCATACGAGACCTAGTGGGAAACCGGGATCCCTATCCACGCCCGACATCCCATCTCACCATTGTCGCGAGCTGCGAGAGGCCGCGATGTTGGTGTGGAGTGAGATCGCCCATCTTGAGGTCGCTTGATCACCGACATAGTGCGACCCGCGTCGCGCCGAACGCGAGCCTCGCCTGATGTCAGAGCCATCCCAATGCAATTGCCGCACGAACCGCTTCCGCCCGCTTGTTGCAACCGAGCTTGCGGAAGAGATTTCCGAGGTGAAACTTTACCGTCACCTCGGAAATGCTGAGCGTGTCGGCAACGCTTTTGTTCGACATGCCGCTGGCGATCAACTGCAGCATCTGCGCCTCGCGCTGCGACAGCCCACCATGCAGCGCGCGCGCCTGTGGCGAGTTCACCGATGCGGCAAAGATCGTCAGAGCGGTGCGCACATCGGAGGAGGTTTCGAGAAGGGTTCGGATGCGCCGGTTCTTCAAAAGCGGCGACAGGAATATCCGCTCCTCGGACAGCACGCCATTGCATCCGAGCCGTGTCGCATCCTCCAGTGCAGACAGGATGTGTGAGCGCGCTGCGGCATTGTCGCGGCGCTGGTGTGCGGCGTAACTCTGCCAGAGCTGCAATGCCACTTTTTCCCGGTTCGTGACGCTGGGGTTTGCGATCAGCGCCTGAAGTTGGCGGGAGAGATAGGGTCGCGGCGTCCAGAGCCGGACATTGTCTCGCAGCCAAGCCATGACGTAGGATATCTCGTCGCGCCGCGTCAGCCGCGTCAGCTCATCGGTCGCGCTTTCGATCCAGTGGCGGCCGATGGGCATTCGCACGGCTGAAAGCGTCGCGGCTGCGTCGTGCCAGCGATTGGCGTTCTGGTAGGCAATCGCAGTTCGGATCTCCATCATGGCATGGAACTGGAGACGCTCCGACAAGTGGATCCACAGGCCATCGAGAAAGCCGGGCCGGATCATCATCGGAAAGTGATCGGCCAGGACCTGCGAGGCGTAATGCAGCGCGAACTGCATCAGGCTCGGCCAGATTTCGGCGGCGGCGAAATTGTCGAACTCGTTCTGGACGAAATCGACGAGATCACGCGGCCGGCCGGATTCATAGGCGACACAGGCCTCCGCCAGTCGAAGCATGCGGAACTCCTGTTCGGCCTTGTGCGGTACCTGCTCCAGTCTCGCCCGGGCTTCCTGAGCGGCACGCCGCGCCAGCAGTGCGTCGCCACTCACCAGACGCAACACGACCTGATGCAGGTGAATGAAGAATTCGAGCAGCGGCTGGCCGCCCATCTTGCGCAGGTAGACAAGGGCCCGGGCCGCGGCCGCCTCCGCCTCACGGAAATTGCGGCGACGGATCTCGAATTCGAGCAGTGCATTGTAGTAGGCCGCCCACTTGCCGTAGTCGCCCAGAGGATAATCCGCCATGAATTCGCCGAGGCGGGCGATCATCGCGTCGTTCGGGGTCAGATCTTCGCCGATCATCAAATTGAGCCGGAAGGTCCGGGCCGCGAAGGAAAACCGCGAGCCGCCGGACAGGACCTTGAACGCGTCTAGATAGTCCGATCCCAGATGCCGGCTGACAAGGTGACGAACGCGCTGCAGTTCGCCCTGCTTCAGCAGCGTGCGCGTGACGGCAAGCAGCACCGTCTCGTTGGTCGCGATCGTTTCGGGCGAGAACCGCATGATGATGTCGCGAAACGCTGTCAGGCTGCTTCGGTAGATGAGCTCCCGGCCATGAGCGCGTTCGAGAATCTGCGCGGCGTGCGTCTCATGGCCGTGGTCCAGCAGGAGGGCCATGGCGTCCAGCGAACGCCCTGCCTTTTCAAGTGCTGCGGCGACCTCGATCACGGCGCCTTCGGCCTCGAATGTCTTGAGGCGCTCATCGATGGCAATGGCCAGCAGCCGCAGCAGCTCGGGATGCCGTTGCGGCGCCTCCGTCAGACACGGCGGCAACAGGGAAACCCAATCGGAAGCGGGAGAGGCAGACGGGGTCTCGAGCCAGATCGAGACGGCTGTCGTCTGCCCGGGAGAGAGGTGGCTCAAGAAGGTCTCGCGCAGATAGTCGACGCACACTCTCTCGTCAGGACAGGCGGCAAGGGGCAGAAATGCTGGCCAGCCGGCATAACCGTCAAACAGTTGCCGGGCTTGCTCGGTTGGAAGCGCGCGCAATTCGTCCTCACCGAAGGCCATGTCGCGGGCATCAAGGGTCGCGGAGCCGCCATGCAGGATCTGTCGCGCCAATCCGCTGATGCGCTGATCAGGGCGGCAGGCGATCACGATGTGCCTTGCAACATCGAGGACCTGGGCGGAAAGCCGAGCGGACCTTGCGGATATGGGCACATCCCACAACAGCCAACCGTCCTGTACGTCATTGACGCGCGGCTGCGGCAAGATGCAAACCGGCCTGTTCAACGCCTTCGCAGCCATCTGCAAAGCGACGGTTTTGCCGGCGCCGGCGGGCGCGCGCAGAAAGATCACGGCCGCGGTTTCACTAGTGATCCGGTGGCAAAGCCGCGGGCGCGGCAAAAGCATGCTCATGGCCGTTCCATATGCCAGGATTAGTCAAAAACCTATACCAATTTTTAGAAAAACTATACTTCCCGTCGGTTGCCTGACAGGGGAGGCCGTTAGATTGTCAGGCTTCACGCAGACGATCCAAAAGGAACCTTCACCGGATGCAGCAGAACTCGCTGGTCGCGATCGTGACCCGGCTAGGCACGTTCGTGCTCGTCATGATCGCCCTATCCATGATGATCTTCGTGCTGGCGCGCGTCGTTCCAGGCGATCCGGCACGCATGGCGCTCGGTCCGGCGGCAACTCAGGAACAGGTTGAGTCGTTGCGCCTGCAAATGGGCCTCGATCAGCCGCTGCCGTTGCAGTATCTCGACTATGTCCGCAAGGCGCTGCATGGCGATCTCGGCATGTCGCTGGTCTCTCAGCGTCCGGTGACCACAGACCTCTCCCAGACCGTGCCGGCAACGGTCGAACTGGTGCTCGTCTCCGTCATTTTCATGTTCATCGTGGCGATCCCGCTCGGCGTGATCACCGCGCACTACAGAAATCGGACCGTGGACTACATCGGCCGCTTTCTGTCGCTGACCGGCGTTACGATCCCGAGTTTCCTGTTCGCGATCACCATGCAGTTGCTTGCCGCCCGCTACCTGACCGGCTGGCCGATCATCGGGCGGATCGATCACGGGCTGAACTGGCAGGGCGGACCGACAGGCTTCCTTTTAGTCGATGGTGTCCTTGCCGGACGCTTCGACGTGGTGGGCAACGCGCTTCAGCATCTGGCGTTGCCGGCATTCGCGTTGTCGATGGCAGGCATCGGACAGATCACCCGCATCACCCGCTCGTCGATGATCGAGAACCAGCGCAAGGACCACGTGCTGACGCTCAAGAGCTTCGGCGTGCCGGAACGCGTGATCATCTTCCGTTACCTGCTGAAACTGTCTTCGATCGCACCGCTCACGATCATGGGGCTGGAATTCGCCTCGCTGATCGGCAGTGCCTTCGTCATCGAGATGGTCTTTGCCTGGGGCGGCTTTGCGTCCTACGGGCTGACCTCCATCCTTCAGAAGGATCTGAACGCGGTAACCGCCGTGGTGCTGGTCGCCGGCCTTTTCTTCATCGTTGCAAACCTCATCGTCGACGTCGTGATCTCGATCATCGACCCGCGACTGCGCCGCAAGGAGGCTCGCTGATGGCCGAAATGAAAATGCTCGACGCATCCGACCGTGGGCTGAGCGCCGGCTACATGGTCTGGTACCGCTTCAGCCGCAATCCGGCGGCCGTGATCGGCACGCTGATCCTGCTCTCGATCGTCATCCTGGCCATCTTCGCTCCCTGGCTGACACCCTATCCGAAGCATGTCGGCGCAGTCGTCGATTTTCGAGCACGACATCTGCCGCCCGATGCGGCACACTGGTTCGGCACTGACAAGGCCGGTCGCGACATCTTCTCACGTACGGTTTTCGGGCTCCGGGTCTCACTGATCCTGGTTGTCGGTGTGCTCGGAATTTCGGTTCCGGTCGGTACCGTACTCGGGCTGATCGCGGGCTATTTCGGCGGCTGGGTGGAAAAGCTGATCACCGGCCTGACCAATGTCATGCTCGCCATGCCGCCGCTGGTCATGGCGCTCGCGGTCTCCAATCTGCTTGAGCCGACGCTCACAAATGCGATGATTGCCATCACGCTCCTATGGTGGACCTGGCATGCGCGACTGATCTACTCGGTGTCCAAATCGATCGCGTCGGAGGATTATATCGAGGCGGCGCGTCTGGCCGGTGCCGGACCGTTCCACATCCTTTTTCGGGAAATCCTTCCCAACTGCCTCTCCGTTATCTCGGTCAAGACGACGCTCGATGCCGCCTTCGTCATCCTGTTCGGTGCGACGCTCAGTTTCCTCGGGGTCGGCGTCAAACCACCGACCCCGGACCTCGGCTCCATGGTGGCAGACGGCCGGCAGTTCATGCCCGATTTCTGGTGGGAGGTACTCTGCCCGGGTGCGGTGGTCTTCTACGTGACGCTCGGGTTCAACCTGCTGGGCGACGGCCTTCGCGACATGTTTGATGTGGAGAGCTGAGATGGTCGAACCGCTTCTGAACGTAGACAGCCTCAACCTCTCCTTCGCCACCTATGGCCGCAGCCGCCAGGTGTTGCGCGATGTTAGCTTCATGGTGTCAGCCGGCGAGCGTGTCGCCTTGATCGGCGAGACGGGTTCGGGAAAGTCTGTGACGGCCAAGGCAATCATCGGCACGCTGCCGAAGAACGCGACAATCACGGCCGGTACAATCAGCTTCGCGGGACAGGATGTGCTCGCCATGCCGCGTGCCGAGCGCGAGGCTTTGAAAGGCACTGCCTTCTCGCTGATCATGCAGGACCCGTTGTCGTCGTTCAACCCCGTGTTCAAGATCGGAACCCATCTCGATGACGTGATGCGGTTTGCCGACAGGCGAAATGGGATCGTCTCATCGAAGGCGGAGCGACGGGTTCGGATCGCGGCTGTTTTGCGTCGGGTGCAACTGGCCGACGGCGACCGCATCATGAATGCCTATCCGTCCGAACTGTCGGGCGGCATGCGCCAGCGCGTGCTGATCGGCCTTGCGCTGCTGCACCAGCCGAAGCTTCTGATTGCCGATGAACCAGGCACCGCGCTCGATGTGACGACGCAGGACGAAATTCTCAACCTCATCAACCAATTGGTGAGGGAGGAGAACATGGCGCTGCTGATGATCACCCACAATCTCGGCGTCGTGCGTAAGGTGGCGGACCGGGTGGTCGTCATGCATCACGGCGATATCGTCGAGACCGGTCCCTGCGCCGAGATCCTGAGCAGCCCCAGGGAGGTCTATACCAAGGCTCTGCTGGAGGCTGTGCCGCCACTTTACGGTCCGCGCGTTGTCGACCTGCCGCCTAGCGACCGGTTGCCGATCGTCACGATCAGGGGACTGAACAAGGTCCACGGCAAACGTCCGGGGTTCCATGCCATCCGCGACGTCGACCTGACGCTGCGCGAAGGGGAGATCTTCGGTCTCGCTGGCGAATCCGGCTCGGGAAAGACCTCGGTCGCCCGCATCATCATGGAGCTTTCGCGTGCCACATCGGGCACGGTCGAGATCGATGTACCTGCGCCGGGACGTGATCGTCGTGTGACCCAGATCGTCTATCAGAACCCGGGCACCTCGCTAAATCCGAAACGCACCGTCAGACAGACACTCGGTCTGCCGCTGAAATCGATCGGCATGGATTCCGGTGCCAGTGAGATGCGCATGCATGAATTGTTGGAACTCGTGCGCCTGCCGCAGTCCTATCTGGCGAGGTATCCGCACGAACTGTCGGGCGGTCAGAAACAGCGCGTCGCGATCGCCCGCGCGCTTGCCGCCGAACCGAAGATACTGATCCTCGATGAGCCGACCGCGGCACTCGACGTGTCGGTGCAGAAAACGGTGATCGAGTTGCTGGTGCAACTGCGCCAGGATCTCGGTCTGACATATCTGATGATCTCGCATGATCTGTCGCTGATGCGAAACTTCTGTTCGCGCATTGCGGTGATGCTGCGCGGCGAGATCGTCGAGGAGGGCGTGACGTCCGAGGTCTTCGCCGACCCGAAACACCCTTACACACGCGCGCTGATCGCCGCGATCCCCGTCGTCACCGATGCGGAAGAGCGACTGAAGCCCGCCGTAACCGAGGAAGAGCGAACGCGCTTCCTCGTGAAAACAACAGCATGAATGAGGAGGCACCTGACGTGTATCGCGTGGGGATCGATGTGGGCGGCACCAATACGGATGCCGTCGTTCTGGATGGAAAGACTGTTCTGGCCGGGGTCAAGGCCTCGACGACCGAGGATGTGACGTCGGGCGTGATCGAAGCGCTCGACAAGGTGATCGAGGCGTCAGGGATCGACCGGGCCCGGATCACTGCGGTGATGATCGGTACCACGCATTTCACCAATGCCGTCATCGAGCGTCGTCACATGGATGAAGTTGCGGCTATTCGCCTCGGGTTGCCATCGGGCGCCGGCCTGCCGCCGATGGTCGACTGGCCGGACGACCTGCGCGACATCGTTGGCAATCATGGCTACCAGGTCAAGGGCGGCTACGAATTCGATGGCCGCGAGCTTTCCCCGCTGGACGAGGATGCGATCGTCCGCATCGCCACCGACATCCGCACCAAGGGACTGAAGGCTGCGGCCGTCACCTGCGTGTTCAGTGGTATCAACGGCGCTATGGAGGTTCTCACACGGGATATCCTGCAGCAGCATTGCCCAGGGCTTCCGGTCGTCATGTCGAAGGATATCGGTCGTCATGGTCTCCTGGCGCGCGAAAGCGCTGCGATCATGAATGCCAGCCTGCTGTCGCTCGCCGACCGTACGGTCGCAGCCTTTGCCAAGGCGCTCGCAGCAGCGGGGATCACCTGCCCTTTCTACATCACGCAGAATGACGGGACATTGATGGCGGCCGATGTCGTCCGCTCCTTCCCGGTTCTCACCTTCGCTTCCGGACCGACGAACTCGATGCGCGGGGCGGCGTTCCTCACCGGCATCAAGGATGCCGTCGTCGTCGACGTCGGCGGCACCACCTCCGATGTCGGCTCGCTGTCGCACGGGTTTCCGCGCCAGGCATCGACGACGGTCGATATTGGCGGCGTACGCACCAACTTCCGCATGCCCGACGTGTTCTCGATCGGTCTGGGCGGCGGTTCGCTCGTCGTTGCAGGTGGCAATCACGTGACCGTCGGGCCGAAGTCTGTTGGCTACCGCGTTCGCACCGAAGCGCTTTGCTTCGGAGGCTCGACACTGACCACAACCGACATCGCGGTCGCCTCGGGCAAGGCCGATGTCGGCGATGCCGCGCTCGTCGCGAATCTGGACAGGGCGCTTGTCGACAGGGCGATGGCGAAGATCGAAGCGATGCTCGAAGCCTGCGTCGAGCGCAGCCGGATTTCCTCGACGCCGGTGCCGGTCATTGCCGTTGGTGGCGGCTCGATCCTGATGCCGGATCGCATTGGCGATCTGGAGGTGATCAGGCCGGAGAATTTCGCGGTGGCCAATGCCGTCGGCGCGGCGATCGCGCAGATCAGCGGCGAGACTGACCGCGTCTTTTCCCTTATCGACGGCCGCACCCGCGAAAGCGCGCTGGCAGAAGCAGAAGCGGAGGCGCGCGAAAAGGCGATTGCTGCCGGCGCGCTGGTCGAGACGCTCGAAGTGATCGAGCGCGAGGACATGCCTCTTGCCTACCTGCCGGGTAACGCCACCCGCATTCACGTCAAAGTCGTCGGGGAAATGGGAGATTATCATGGCTGAGCCGCGCAAGCTGAAATACGACGAAGCTGATCTGCGCGTGCTGACGGCCGACGATCTCGATGCGCTGGAAATCGGTGCCGGCATCCTCGGGACTGGCGGCGGCGGCAATCCGTATCAGGGCAAGCTTCTCGCCCTCCAGGCAATGAAGGAAGGTTACGAGATGAAGATCCTCGCAACCGACCGGATCGAGGGCGATGCCCTGTGCATGTCGATCGGCGGCATCGGTGCGCCAGTCGTCGGCGTCGAGCGTCTGCGTGAAGGTCGGGAAGGCCTGCGATGCCTCAGGGCGATGGAAGATCTCATTCGTGCGCCGATCGACGCGATGGTATGCGAGGAAATCGGCGGCGCAAACGCCATCAATCCGTTGGTTACGGCTGCGCTTGGCGGATTGCCGATGCTCGACTGCGACGGGATGGGGCGCGCTTTCCCGGAAATGCAGATGACGACGTTCTCGATCTACGGCCACAGCTCGACGCCATCTGTCATGTGCGATCTGCACGGAAATGCGGTCATCTTCAGCCATGCCGTGTCCGAGGTCTGGCATGAGCGCATGGCACGCGCCTGCGTCGTCGCCCAAGGTGGTGGAGCGATGCTTGCGACCGCGCCGATGCAGGCCCACTATGTCCACCAGTACGGTATTCCGAAAAGCTATACGAAGGCAATCGCGCTCGGCGAGGCGGTGATCCGCGCCCGCAAAGCTCAGGAAGATCCGATTGCCGCTGTGTGCGCGCTCGAGGGCGGCCGGCGCATCTTCAACGGCAAGATCAGCGACCTGAAGCGCCATCTGCGTGGCGGTTTTGCGGTCGGCGACATCGAGCTTGCCGGCTTCAACGATTGCGCCGGCCAGAGCGCCGGCGTGGCGATCCAGAACGAATTCCTGATCTTCCGTCGAAATGGCGAGGTCGAGGTCACCGTGCCCGACCTGATCGTGCTTCTGGATGTCGACACCGGCTATCCGATCACCACCGAAATGCTGCGCTACGGCCAGCGCGTCGCTGTCGTTGCAATCCCCTGCCACGATCTGCTGCGCACTGCGCGCGCTCTTGACGTCGTTGGCCCGTCCGCCTTCGGCTACCCCGAGATTGCCTACTCGCCGCTGCCTGTGTCCGCACAGAAAGCCGCCTGACGCCCTTTACACAAGCGGGAAAAACCCCGCGAAAGAGGAGAACTTGAATGAAAGTGCATTCCATCCATTCGCGTCTGGCGGCACTGGCGCTCGGCACGGCAATGGCGCTGCCGCTGAGCTCTTCGGCGGCCCTGTCCGACGACAAGGTGTCGATCGCCGTCAACACGATGCAGATCTTTTCGTCGCTCGATCCGGCCAAGGTCACCGACTACACAGGCTACATGGCGATCGTGAACATGTATGACGGCCTGACGACCGTCAGCCCTTCGGGCGAGATCGTGCCGCATCTGGCGAAATCCTGGGACATTTCGTCCGACGGCCTGACCTACAGCTTCCATCTGCGTGACGACGCGAAGTTCCAGGACGGCACGGCGGTCAAGGCTTCCGATCTTGTCTGGTCCGTCCAGCGCCTTCTCGGCATCAACAAGGGCCCGTCGAACCTGATCGTCGGACTGATCAAGCCCGAGAACGTGACGGCGCCGGACGACAAGACGGTCGTGGTCAAGCTCGAGCGGCAGTTCTCGCCGTTCATGTCGATCACCCCACTGTTCATGGCGCTGAACCAGAAGCTGATCGAGGCCAACACCAAGCCCGAAGACAAATGGGGCGAGGCCTATGTCGGCGAACATTCGGCCGGCTCCGGTCCTTACAAGCTGGTGAGCTACAACCGTTCCGCCGACATGATCATCGGTCGCAATCCGGAGTATTTCCTGGGCTGGACCAAGGGCCGGCCGATCGACGAAGTGCGCTTCGTGCAGACGAGCGACGATGCGACCGTCAAGGCGCTGGCCGAAAAGGGCGAACTCGGTCTTTCCTCTCACGGGCTCGGCAACGACACTTATGAAGCGATCGGAAAGATGGACGGCTACAAGCTGATCCAGACCCGCACGGCCGGCGGCTTCGTCATCAAGCTCAATACCAAGGTTTATCCGACCGACGACGTGCATGTGCGCCGCGCCATTGCCTATGCGACCGACTACAAGACGATCCAGGAAGTGATCTATCCGGGCTTCGACATGACCGGCCCGCTCTCGACCGCATTCAAGGATGCCCATAACGATGGAATCGAGCCTGGTGTGTTCGACCTCGAAAAGGCCAAGGAAGAGCTGGCAAAGTCCAAATATGCCGGCCAGCCGATCACCCTGGCAAACAGCTATGTCGCCTCGCTGGCTTTCGAGGCGGAAGTCGCGCTGCTGATGCAGGCAAATCTGGAACAGATCGGTATCAAGCTCGACATCAAGCCCGAGCCGTGGAACCGCATCGTCGAACTGTCCTCAAAGCCGGAAACGACGCCGGCCTCCACCCAGGTCAACATGTCGCCGACCTATCCGTCGCCTGACGCGATCTTCTACAATCAGTATCACTCCAAGGCATCCGGAACCTGGATGGCGATGGAGTGGCTGCAGAATCCCGAGATCGACGCCCTGATCGACAAGGTACGCGCCACGACGGATGTGAATGACCAGAATGCGACTTACAAGGACCTCCAGGCGAAGATCGCCGATCTTCAGCCGGATGTCTGGGCCGTCGCTCCCAACCGCCGCTACAGCGCCAACAAGTGCCTACAGGGCTACGTGTTCGTTCCGATGCAGAGCTGGGACCTGAACTTCTCGAATTTCCACTGGGACTGCAACGCGAACTGATCGCCACAGTCGACAGGAAAAAGCCGGTCCCGCATCAGCGGGGTCGGGCCAACCTTTGTTTCCCCGCCGGCGTTGAAAGCCCGCGGCGAGAAAACCCAAGCCGAAGAACAAGAGTTTGCGTGCCCTGGTGATCCATTGATCATGAGTGGTGGCGCATGTCGAAGGTGACGTATGCTTCAGGAATTCGCCGAAGAAAACATCGAGCCGCTCGCCACCGGCGCGTGGATCCTGGGGACGGGAGGAGGGGGTAATCCCTATATTTCCACCCTCAATCTCCGGCGTCTCTATGCGGAGGGCCGCCGCGTCCAGGTGCTGGATCCGATGGCGCTTGAAGACGATGATATGGTCGCCGTCGTGTCGAAGATGGGCGCGCCGCTGGTCGGCCAGGAACGTCTCGGGGATCCCGCCCATCTCGCGCGCGCTGTCGAGGTAATGGAAGACTATCTCGGCAAGCCCTTCCGCGCCATTATGAGCGTGGAGATCGGCGGCTCCAACGCGCTGTCGTCCTTCCTTGCTGGCGCCATGCTCGGTCGTCCGGTTGTCAATGCGGATGCCATGGGACGCGCCTATCCCGAAGCGCAGATGACATCCTTTGCGATCGGCAACCTGCCGATGTTTCCGCTGTCGCTTGTCGACGTGCGCGACAATGAGGTGATTGTCACCCGGGCGGCATCCTGGAAGTGGATGGAGCGCATTTCGCGCAAGGTCTGCACCGAGGTCGGTTCTACCGCCGCCACCTGCAAGGCGCCGCGCACCGGACGCGAGGTCAAGGAGTGGGGCATCCTCTATACGGTGACCAAGGCGACCGAACTCGGCCGTGCTGTGATCGAAGCCCGCGCCCGGCATGACGATCCCGTCAAGGCGGTGCTCGACCATGAAGGCGGCAAGCAGTTGTTCCGCGGCAAGGTCATCGACGTCGCGCGCGAGACGACGGGCGGCTTTCTTCGCGGGACCATCCTGATCGAAGGGATCGATGCCGACAAGGGATCGCGCATGGAGCTCGGCTTCCAGAACGAATGGGCGGTCGCATTCCGTGACGGTCAGCCAGTCGCCATGACGCCGGACCTTCTCTGCCTCCTCGACACCATTTCGGGAAGCGCGATCGGCACAGAATCGGTCCGATACGGGCAGCGCGTGACCGTCGTCGCCTTGCCTGCTCCCAAGCTCCTGACGTCGCCTGCGGGCATCGCTGCCGTCGGCCCCAGGGCTTTCGGTTATGACATTGACTTCAAATCGGTATTCCCATGAAACGCATCGGCATTGACGTTGGTGGCACCAATACGGATGCCGTTCTGATCGACGGCGAAACAATCATCGCCTCGATCAAGGTTGCGACCACGCAGGACGTGATGTCGGGTGTGAGATCGGCTCTGGCGCATGTCTCGGGCTTCGTTCGGCCGATGGATCGCCCGATCGACGCGGTGATGATCGGCACGACGCATTTCACCAATGCCGTCGTCGAGCGTGCGCGCCTGGAGCGCGTCGCGGCGATCCGGATCGCCCTTCCCACGGGGTCGTCGCTGCCGCCCATGTGCGATTGGCCTGACGATCTCAGTGCGGCGGTTGATCCGCTGATCTTCATGGTGCACGGCGGTCACGAATATGACGGCAGCCCGCTTGTCCCGATGATTCCCGACGAGGTGCGGGAAGCGGCGATGAAGATCCGTGATGCGGGCATTGCCTCGATTGCGATTTCCGCGGTGTTCTCGCCGCTGACGATCGAATGCGAGGTGAAGGCCGCGGAGATCGTGCGTTCGGTCATCCCCGAAGCCAAGATCACACTGTCGCACACGCTTGGCCGTATCGGCCTTCTCGAACGCGAGAACGTCGCGCTTCTGAACGCGGCTCTGCAGTCGCTCGGCAAGACGACCGTAAAGGCCCTCTCGGACGCACTGCGCGAAGCAGGCGTTGTCGCACCCTTCTATCTCACGCAGAACGACGGCACGGTCGCGCTTGCCGATGTCGCGGCCGCCAATCCGGTGCACAGCTTCGCGTCCGGGCCGACCAACTCCATGCGTGGCGCCGCTTTCCTGACGGGGTTGACGGACGCGATGGTCGTTGATGTCGGCGGCACAACGTCGGATATCGGCTGCCTGGTGGGCGGCTTCCCGCGCGAAGCAAACAACATTGTGCACATCGGTGGCGTACGCACGCTGTTTCGCATGCCAGATCTGTTGCCCATTGCGCTCGGTGGCGGCACGATCATCGATCCGCTAACCGGCAAGATCGGCCCCCGCTCGGTCGGGTATCGGATTCTGAGCGATGCCCTTGTCTTCGGCGGCAACACCTTGACGACGTCGGACATCGCGGTCGCGGCCGGCCTCATCGAGATGGGCGACAAGGATCGTGTCAAGGGCCTCGATCCGGCGCTCGTCAAGGCGAGCCTCGAGCGCATCCGCGACATAGTCACCGACAGCTTCGACCAGATGAAGACGTCTGCCGAGGATGTGCCGCTGGTTGCCGTGGGTGGCGGGGCATTCCTGATCCCAGAGAAGATTGCCGGCGCGTCGGACGTGCTGCGTGTCGAAAATGCCGGCGTTGCCAATGCATTGGGTGCTGCGATGGCGCAGGTCTCTGGCGAAATCGACCAGGTGTTTTCAGGTCTGAGCCGCGACGAGGCACTTGCCAAGGCCGAAGCCGTGGCGCAGGACGCTGCCGTTTCATCCGGCGCCAGCCGTGAGCGCCTCAAGACATTGGAGGTCGAGGATATCCCGATCGCCTATCTGCCCGGCGGCGCGCGGCGTGTACGGGTACGGGTCATCGGCGATATCGCCTTCAGTTGAAATGGATCGCCGGTTCTGCAGCCGGGCGATGGTCGAGATAGCGGCGGTCGGTATGCTTTTTTTGGTGACGCCGGTTTGGAGTAGACGATGACGAAATTCGCACTGGCCATCCACGGTGGCTGCGGCGTGATGCCGGAAGACAGCATGAGTGCCGGGGAGTGGCTGGCAGCGCGGGAAGATCTGGCGGACGCGTTGCGTGCCGGCTACGCCGTGCTCAAGGCAGGCGGATCAGCGGTCGAAGCGGTCGAAGCGGCCGTCGTCGCGATGGAGGACAGTCCCCATTTCAACGCCGGGCATGGTGCAGCGCTCAACGAAAACGGCGTGCACGAACTCGATGCTTCGATCATGGATGGGGCAACGCTGGACGCGGGCGCGATCAGCGGATCGCAGGCAATCCGCAATCCGATCAAGGCTGCTCGGGTCCTCATGCGGGACGGCCGGGCGGTCTTCCTGGCCGGCGCCGCCGCCGACCGGTTCGCCGAAGAAAAAGGTCTGGCGGTCGAGCCGCAGGCATATTTCACCACGCAGAAGCGTCTCGATGCGCTGGCCGCGATGAAGGTTCACGCGGCAGCGGGAACGGAAGCGACGGAGAACGAGAAGCATGGCACGGTCGGCGCCGTGGCGCTCGATGCCGTCGGGCACCTTGCCGCGGCAACCTCGACGGGAGGCTACACGAGCAAGCCCGATGGTCGGGTCGGCGACAGCCCGGTGATTGGTGCCGGCACCTACGCCCGTGACGGCGTCTGCGCCGTCTCGGGAACCGGCAAGGGGGAGTTCTTCATCCGCTACGTCGTCGGGCATGAAATCGCCTCCCGCATCGCCTATCTCAAGGAGGACGTGGCGACTGCGGCCGATGTCGTCGTCAACCACGATCTTGCACCTCATCAGATCGGGGCAGGGTTGGTGGTGATCGACGCAAAGGGGCAGATCACGGCACCCTACAACACGCCGGGCATGTTTCGAGGCTGGGTAACATCAGCAGGCGACGCATTCGTCGCGACCCACGACAAGATCTACGAGGTGACATTGTGACTGCGGCAGATATCAGCGACGTCCCGTCCGAAGTTCCGGTTTTCGATGGCCACAATGACATCCTCTCGCGGTTGATGCATGAAGGGCGAGAGGGCGCGGAAACGCGCTTTCTGGACGGCAACACTTCGATGGATATCGATCTTGCGCGTGCGCGCAAGGGCGGCCTCGTCGGCGGGCTTTGTGCCGTCTATGTCTCCGCACCCGGCAGGGAGTTGGACGCCAATGGTGATCTTCCGCGCGTCGAGCGGAATTCCGCGGTCGATCAGACGATGGCGCAGGCCGCATTGCTGCGGCGGATCGAAGCGCAGTCGAATGGCGCCTTCATCATCTGTACATCGGTTGCCGACATTCGCACAGCTATCGCAAGGGGCAGTTTTGCCGCCGTCTTTCACATCGAAGGTATCGAGGCTGCCGGCCCGGATCTCGACCTCGTCCATATCTTTCATGCGGCGGGCCTGCGCACACTTGGTCCAGTCTGGAGCCGCCCCAACATCTTCGCCCATGGCGTTCCCTTCCGGTTCGGCGATAGCCCCGATATCGGGCCGGGACTGACCAGGGCCGGCCGAGACCTGATCCGGCTGTGCAACCAGCTGAAGATCATGGTGGATCTCTCCCACATGAACGATGCCGGCTTTTGGGACATTGCCAAAATCTCGGATGCGCCGCTGGTTGCCTCGCACTCGAATGCCTTTGCGATCTGCGCGCACAGCCGCAACGCAACCGACAGGCAGCTCGATGCGATCCGCGATACTGGCGGTCTGATCGGGCTCAACTTCGGCGTTAAATTCCTCCACCCGGAGGGCAAGGCCGACACGGAGCTCGATCTGTCCGTGATGGTGCGCCATGTCGATTATCTGGTCGAGCGGGTGGGTATCGATCACGTTGGGCTGGGTTCGGATTTCGACGGCACCCTGATCTCCAAGACGATCGGTGACGTCACCGGCCTGCCGCGTTTGCTCGGTGCCCTGCGCGCGGCTGGCTACGACGACGAGGCGCTGGCAAAGATCGCGCACGGAAACTGGCTCTCGGTGCTGGAGCGCACTTGGGGCGCATGATGGTCGTGCTTTGACGGACTCTACCATAATTTGGAGGAAGATTGCTGCACGCCAACTACCCGGAAAGGATCTAAGGTGTGACAAACAAGGCTAGAAGTGCGATCGCGCCGTCACGACAGTCAAAGCGGGCACATCCTCGTTCTCTCCCGTGGAATCGCGAGAATTGCTTTGAGCATTGATTTCACGGTTCCGAAACGGCTACCTGGCGGTTCAATTCCCATCGAGGCGAACCAATGTGGGCCTTGTCCTACCCCTGATGGAGTCTCAAGAGCTTACCATCTGCATTGGCAGTAAATTCGGCATTGAGGAGGTCGTCTTTGCAAAGACGACCAGCGGCAATTGCTGCGCTCGCCTGGTCCGCAGATACTTGAAAATTTAAACTGGACGATTTTTAACTTTAAATTAGTCGGCACTTCAATTAAGAATGGTCGGATGAAGGCTGATCCCGCGGCAAAGTCCTATGTTGATCGAAAAGCACGACCCATTGTGGAAACCGCGCTGGCCGACACCCGCGTCGTCCTCATATCAGGCCCGCGTCAAGCGGGTAAGACGACGCTCGCACGTCAATTCGCCGATGGCAATCGTCGGTATATAACGTTGGACGACGCTGGTACGCTGAATGCCGCGAAGTCCGATCCAACGGGGTTCATTCGCGGTATCGACCGCGCTGTGATTGACGAGATCCAACGTGCTCCTGATCTGATGCTAGCCATCAAGGAGAGCGTGGATCGTGACGAAGAGCCCGGCCGGTTCCTGCTGACTGGTTCTGCTAACCTTGCAACGGTGCCAGCTATCGCCGATTCCCTCGCCGGACGAATGGCAGTCGTTTCGCTGCTTCCATTTGCACAATCGGAAATCCACTCGACTCCCGGGCAGTTGCTCAACCGCCTGTTTGCTGGCGATGAGCCGACGATCCGTGAAGGGGCCGTGTTCGGTGACGATTTAATCAATGTCGTCCTGAATGGTGGTTATCCTGAAGTTCTACGCCGGCCGACACCGGCGCGCCGGGCGGCATGGCTTGAGGACTATGTGTCTCTCATTCTAGATCGCGATGTGAGGGATATCGCCAACATCGACCAGCTCGACCGACTGCCGAGATTGCTTGACGTGCTTGCCGAGCATGCCGGGCAACTGGTGAACCACAGCAGCTTCGGATCGGCGCTTGGATTGTCGAGCGTTACGGCCCAGAAGTATGTGGCAATCCTTGAGCGGCTCTTTCTGCTGCGGACTATCGCGCCGTGGTCGAACAACCGCCTCAGCCGGCTCGTGAAAACTCCAAAGCTCCACTTCGTCGATACCGGCCTTCTCGCAAACCTACGGGAAGACGATCTGGAAACTCTGCGACGCGACCGAACGAGATTTGGCGCACTTCTGGAAAGTTTCGTGGTTTCCGAGCTTCTGAAACTTGCGTCCTGGTCGGATCGACGCCTGTCCTTCTCGCACTATCGGACCAAGGATCAGGACGAGGTGGATGTGGTGATCGAAGACCGTCGTGGCCGGATCATCGGCGTTGAAGTGAAGGCGTCAGCCACGGTCAAAACGGACGACTTCAAAGGGTTGAGGCAACTACAGGACGCCGTCGGGGATCGCTTTATCCGTGGCCTGGTACTTCACGATCATGATCGCGTGACCCCGTTCGGAGAGAAGTTACACGCAGCTCCACTTTCGATTCTCTGGTCAATGTGACACGAACGGAAATCGTCGAGCGCCATGCCGCGAGAGCACTATAAATCCGGTTCGGCAGAGGCACGCGAAGCCCGAGAACATGCGGGCGACGGAGTGCTCGTTCACTTGCACCATGCGACATACCGCCGGGATTGTCTTTCTCGCCAGACTGGAAGCGTCTGGGCGTTAGCCCAAGTGGCTCCGACGCCCCCTGAACCGCACGCAGATAGCATCTGGTAGGCGGCCGCCAGGCAAGCGACGTCCGTCTATGGCGTCCCCAACGCAATTCCCGCGCGGCATGCCTCGGAAGTCCACTCATCACACGGCATCGCCCTGACGAAATCGATGAAGACCCGAAGCGGTGCCGGCACGAGCCTCCGCCCGGGATAGTAGAGAAACGGGCCGGGAAAGCTCTGCCACCAGGGCTCCAGTACAGGTTCGAGCGCACCGCTTTCGAAATGGGGCCGAAGCCAATCCTCGAAGAGCGACACGATGCCTGTGCCAGCAATTGCCGCCGCAACTCCAAGGTCCGTGCCGCCCCCAGCCTGCACCACGAACTGGCCTGGTGGATCGACTTTGACAACAGCGCCTTCGCGCTCGAACTCCCAGGCGGAAATCGCCCGGCCCGCAAAACGGGTTCGGATACATGCATGCGAGAGCAAGTCTCGCGGATGTTCCGGCTTGCCACGGGCCGCAAGATAGTGAGGCGACGCGCCGCTGGCAAACCGCTGGATGCGGGGACCAATGGGAACCGCAATCATGTCCTGTTCCAAGCGTTCATCATAACGGATACCTGCATCGCAGCCGGCCGCGACGATATCGACGAAACTCTCGTCAGTGACGATTTCGAGCCTGATGTCGGGATAGGTTGCGAGAAAGGGCGGCACGATGCACGGCAGGACCAGTCGCGCAGCACTGACGGGAACATTCAGCTTCAGCGTTCCGGCGGGCCGATCGCGAAAGCCCTTCACATGTTCGAGCGCGGAGTTGATCTCACCGAATGCAGGGCCGAGGCGTTCCATCAGGCCGCGGCCCGCTTCCGTCGGCACGACACTGCGCGTGGTGCGGTTCAATAGCCGAACGCCAAGTTCCGCTTCGAGACGCCGAACCGCGTCACTCAGCGCTGATGAACTCGTGTCGGTTGCCCGTGCCGCCTCGCGAAAACCTCCAGCTCTCGCCACGGCCAGGAACGCGCTGACATCCCCCATTTCCGGCTTTCCCTGCTTCATGCTCTCCGGCTTCTCTGTAATTGTCCGGAACAGCGGACAGCCCGTCCGGATTGTATCCGATTGTCGTGACAATGCTACAGGCCTACTTACGCGCTTTGTCCTCAATCGGAGATGAACGCATGTCTAAAGTAGAAAAATCCGGAACGTTTAGACTTGGTGACCGTATGGTCAAACGGCTTGGCTATGGCGCGATGCAGCTCGCTGGCAGGGGCGTTTTCGGGCCGCCAAAAGATCGCGCCGAAGCAATTGCGGTCCTGCGCGAAGCGGTGGAAGACGGCGTCAATCACATCGACACGAGCGACTTCTACGGCCCTCATGTCACCAACCAGATTATCATGGAAGCATTGCACCCATACCGGGACGATCTCGTGATTGTCACCAAGGTTGGCGCGACGCGCGGCACGGACGCTTCATGGAATCCCGCCTTCTCGAAGGAAGCGTTGACTAAGGCTATTCACCACAATCTCACGAACCTTGGGCTGGACGTCCTCGAGGTGGTCAACCTGCGGGCCATGTTCGACGTTCACGGCCCTGCCGAGGGATCACTTGATGAACCGCTCACTGTTTTGGCCGACCTGCAGCGGCAGGGTCTGATCAGGCATATCGGCCTGTCGAATGTGACGCCAAAGCAGATAGAGGACGGCCGCAAGATCACCGATATCGTTTGCGTCCAGAACCAATACAATCTCGCCAACCGAGGTGACGATGCCATGATCACCCGGCTTGCTGCGCAAGGAACGGCCTATGTGCCCTTCTTCCCGCTCGGCGGTTTTTCACCACTGCAGTCCTCGACACTGTCGGATGTCGCGGCTCGGCTTGGCATGACACCGCTGCAGGTGGCGCTCGTATGGCTCCTCGAACGTGCTCCGAATATTCTGTTGATCCCAGGCACGTCATCGCGCGCCCACCTCAGGGAAAATCTTGCTGCCGCCGACATGACCTTGCCGGCGGAGGCGATGGCAGACCTCGACGGTATTGCCGCGGACTCAGACGCCCCATGACGAATGGAGATTGGAGCGCGGCGAGTTCGCCGCGTTTCCATGCTGGCAGACGCATCCTGAAGATCGGGACAGAACCGGGGTCACCTCTCTCCGCACATGTGGCGAAACGCGTTTTGCGACTTCGGCAATATCTCGGCGTGGCTGGACTGCGCACCAAAACAGTTCGCGATCCCTCATGGATCGTGTTGACTCCCACGTTCGCTCAGTCGAAAACATGCGCAGCGACAGAGGGAGATTGCTGATGGTTGATGAAATTAATCCGAGTTCTACGACCGAGTCTGTGGAGACAGACGCCACGGCAATAGCGCTGGCGCCTAAAAAGCAGCGCGCGCCACGCCGTCAGAAGGCCGTTGCCGAAGCAACAGTGCCCGCTGCCGAGACTGTAAAATCACCCAGGGCCTATCGGAAGAGGGTCAGCGAACCGACCGGAGACGCGAAGGCGGCGGTCGTTGAGCAGCCTGTGGTCGGTAAGAGCAAGACAAAGGGCGCCAAGAACACGGCAAAAAATACCGCAAAGCAAGCCAAGCAAACAGCCAAAGCGCCCGCTGCTCCTCTCGAGGAGATGGCTGATCTGGTCAAGCTTGAAGAAGAGAACAAGCGCCTCCGTAAAGCTCTGGCAGACAAGCTACGTGTGGAAAATTCCGACCTGCGCAAGCGCCTCGGGTTCGATTGATTGTGAGGGGGAAGATGGTCGGTTGCGCGATCGACCTCGGCCACTATACCCGCGGCAGTCATGAATTTCCCCGGCGCATGTCGTGCGCCGGGTTGAAAACTGACGCGACTTTGCAATGCGGGTTGCTTGAAGGTCACGCATCATGAAATCACCATGGAAACTCCTTGTTCAACTGACGTCCCGGCGGCGTGAAGAAGATCCACAGCAGCGTTCGACTGGAAATGAGAGCGATCGCCATGCGATCGAAAGCGAAGCGCAACAGACGCCCGCTCTTCCTCCAAGCCTACCGCAAGGGTTCTCCGGATCCGGCCACAAGAGAATTACGCCGCCTGAACGTCCGACGACCACATCAAATAAACGCGAAAGCGATGTCGACGGCGCGCAGGCAGTTCCGCTTCCCGTCGCTGTTGATGAGGATCAGGCACCGGCGCGCGATGAGATCCCTCAATCTGGCGCTGACACGAATGCGATAGTGCCCGGAAGCAGAACGAACACAAAGTCTTCCGTAGCGCCACGTACAAAACGTTCAGCGCCAGCAAAGAAAGACCGCGTCCAGCTGGTTGCGCGCAGCATGATCGTCACTGAATTGGATCAGAGTGCGCAGTCTTCCTTTGCCACGGATCCATTTTTCGAAGTGACCGCAAGCCTCGACAATGAAATCAAGCAACTGAGACGCCAATTGGCTCAGAAGCTGAGCTTGCAGAACGTTCAGCTCAGGAAGATGCTAGAGCGCTTCGACTGCTCATGATCGTTTCATAAGACACAACGATGCCACGCTCCAACAGCATTTCCTCGACCAGACGCAGGCTCAAAGGGAATCGGAAGTATGGCGGCGGACCGCGCGATAATCTGTTGTGGGTTCACCCCTCATCGCTGCAAGTGCCACTTTCGCGTTGAAAGTCGGGCTGTGGTTCCGGCTGAGCTACGCCCCGAGCGTATCCTTATAGGCCTTTCCATCCTTCATGATGAGTACGAGGCTCGTGTCGGGATTTGCGATCAGGTCGACGTTCTCCAGCGGATTGCCGTCTATGACGAGCAGCCGATGCGTTCGAGCGCAAAACATCAGGGCCAGCGATCATATCAAAGCGCGCTTGCAGGCCGGAGACATGACTGTATCCGACCCGCAAAAGGGCAATCATCGCCAAGATCACAGTGCCGAACGGGCGCGTTCCAGACATGACATCGCCCTTGTCTGGCAAATATTTCGCTATTCACTTTGCCGGAAGTTGCGAATCCGATCGAACAGGACCGCAAGCACGATGGCGCCGCCGATGAAGGTGCCTTGCCAGAAAGCATTGATGCCCAGCAAGCCAAGACTGTTGCGGATCACCTCGATCAGAGCTGCCCCGATCAAGGCGCCAAAAGCGGTGCCGCTGCCACCGGCAAGATTGGCGCCGCCAATGACGGCAGCGGCGATGACCTGGAGTTCCATTCCCGCGCCGATGTTGGTCGTAACGGCGCCGAGCCAGCCAGTTTGGATGATACCGGCGATCCCCGCCGACAGGGCAGAAATCATATAGACAGCAACCTTGATCATCCGCACCGGAACGCCAGTGAGCGTTGCGGCGTGTTCATTGCCGCCGATGGCAAACAGATAACGGCCGAACCTGGTCCATCGCAACACAAAGCCGGTGAGAAGCGCCAGTACGATCATGTAGAGCACAGGGTTCGCAATGCCGAAAAACCAGGCGCCTCCGCCAAGTGCCAGTAGCTTGTCGTGATCCGGCCCGAACTGAAAGACGACGGTATTGTTGGACGCAACCATCGCGAGGCTCCGGGCGATCGAGAGCATGCCGAGCGTGACGACGAACGGAGGAAAACCCAGGTAAGCGATCAGCGCCCCGTTGAACGCCCCGATTACGAGCGCGGTGCCGACCGAGGCGGCGATTCCCACCTCGATGCTGTAGCCGGCATTCATGACAACCGCGAGCACCATGCTGCACAGGCAAAGCACGGACCCCACCGACAAGTCGATTCCGCCGGTAATGATAACGATCGTCATGCCGAGCGCTATGATTGCAACAAAAGTGACATTGCGAGTGATGTTGTAAAGGTTCTTCGTTGTCGCGAAGGAGTCAGTAGCAAAAGAGAGGAAAACGCAGGCGAGGATGACGGAGAGCAGGACCCAGAAGGTCTGACTTCCGAGGACCGCCGCAAGCCAGCCTTGCTGCTTCTGACTGATCGTCTGATCAAGGGTAATTGTCATCGCTGACCTTCGTTTCCATCCGATCCGGTTGATCTGATTTAATCACACCTGCTCGATCGCGCCGGTAATGAGCCCCGTCACTTCCTCGGGCGAACTCGCCTCGATTGACTTGTCAGCGACCTTTCTGCCGCGCCGCATCACGATGACCCGGTCGGCAACCGCAAAGACGTCCGGCATGCGATGGCTGATCAATACGACGGCGATGCCTCGGTCACGCAATTGGCGGATCAGATTGAGGACTTCCGCCACCTGGCGGACCGAAATGGCCGCCGTTGGCTCATCCATGAGCACGATCTTCGCCTCCGATAGCATCGTGCGGGCGATCGCCACCGCCTGCCGCTGGCCGCCCGACATCTGCTTTACGAGGTCACGCGGGCGCGTCTCCGACTTCAGCTCCTTAAAAATCGCTCCAGCACGTCGGTACATCGCCTTATAGTCCAGCACCTTCAACGGGCCGACGCCGAAGCGCAGCTCGCGTCCGAGAAATACGTTCGCCGCCGCCGTCAGGTTGTTGCAGAGTGCAAGATCCTGGTGAACGATCTCGATGCCATGCTGGCGTGCCTCCACCGGGCGGTGAAGGACGAGTTCCCTGCCGTCCATCTGCATGGTCCCGTGGCTTGGCCGAAAGTTGCCGGCGATCATCTTGACCAATGTGGATTTACCGGCGCCGTTGTCGCCCATGAGACCGACCACTTGCCCTGCCTCAAGGCCAAGCGAAACATCGTTGACCGCCTGGATGGCGCCGAAATGTTTGGAGATGTTGGTGAGTTCGAGAACTGCCACCACCCTTCTAGCCTCCCCAAGCCCCAAGCCCCAAGGCGCATGGCCACGCCGAACCGGGCTCGTCGTTTTCGCGTGGAGCCCTCGCGCATCGCTTTCCCGATTTCCTCCCGAAAGAAGCGATACTTGCATTTATGCAAAACCGCGCGATACCGTCAATCAATTGTACGGTGAATCGAACGACACCTCATAAAATTCCATTTCTGATAGAAGCACCCGTTGACGAATGGAGCGCGTGGATATTAGCTGTTGCTGGGAGGAGAGCATGCTTATCCTTGTTACCGGTGCTACGGGCAAGGTCGGGCGGCACTTCATGGCTGGGCTGCTTGACGATCCGCGATTTGCCAAGGCGCGCCTTCGCGCGCTGTGCCATAACCGTGTGTGTAAAGAAACGGACCGGATCGAGGTCGTGCGGGGCTCGATCGCCGATCGGGATGTCGTGACTGCTGCTCTTGTCGGCGTCACACATGTCGTCCACCTTGCCACCTGCAAGGAAACACCTGTCGATGTCATGGACGTGGCGATCAAGGGCTTGTTCTGGTTGCTTGAGGCGTACCGAGGCAGTCCCACTGCGCGCCAGTTCATCCTGATCGGCGGCGATGCGGGGATCGGGCATTTCTACCATCGCCACGTACAGCCGATCACCGAACAGACGCCGCACAGTGCGTATCCGGGAAGCTACGCTCTATCGAAGGTTCTGGAAGAGGTGATGTTGGAACAGTTCGGCATCCAGTACGACGTCAACGGCTGCTGTCTGCGCGCGCCGTGGATTATGGAAAAGGATGACTTCAAATATACGCTTTCCTTCGGCGACGACGTGTTCGGCGGGCCCGACTGGAAAGCGCTCGTTCCGGAGGCCGACGCAAAGCGCTATGCAGCCAGGGGTACCGTGCCGTTGCTGCGCGACGCCGACGGGCGCCCGCTGAAGCGCAACTTTGTGCATGTAGATGATCTGGTCAGCGCCATATCGGCCGCGATCGACAATCCACGCGCGAAGCGGCAACTCTTCAACATCTGCATGGATCGTCCGGTCGATTATGGCGAAGTAGCCGGCTACCTCGCCCGCACCCGCGGCCTCGATTCCGTCGACATACCGAGCCAGTTTCATTCGAACTGGATGGACAACAGCAAGGCCAAGTACCTGCTGGACTGGCAACCCGTCTACGATCTGGAATTGCTTATCGACTCGGCTTGGACGTACGAGCGCTCACACAATGATCCTCGCATTGTCTGGTATCCGGGTTGACGTATGGCGGACACGCCGTGTCCGTCTGTTTCAAGGGAGGAAGCCATGAGGAAGTTACTATTGCTTGGCGTTGCCGTTCTGGCACTCAGTGCCGGACAGGCGTTGGCCAAAAAGCAGCTGGTGATCGTCGTGAAAGGGCTCGACAACCCGTTCTTCGAAGCGATCAACCAGGGCTGCCAGAAATGGAACAAGGAAAACGCCAGTTCCGAGTATGAGTGCTTTTATACAGGCCCGGCATCGACCTCTGACGAGGCCGGTGAAGCGCAGATCGTCCAGGATATGCTGGGCAAGGCCGACACCGTTGCGATTGCCATCTCGCCATCCAACGCCAAGCTTATTGCCCAGACGCTGAAAACCGCCAATCCGACAATTCCGGTCATGACACTGGATGCGGATCTTGCCGCCGAAGATTCGGCGTTGCGCAAGACCTATCTGGGCACGGACAACTATCTGATGGGCGCGCGTATCGGCGAATACATCAAAAAGGCCATGCCGAAGGGCGGTAAGATCTGCACGATCGAAGGCAATCCCGGCGCCGACAACATTCTGCGCCGCGCACAGGGCATGCGCGACACGCTCACTGGCCAGAAGGGCTTGGCTGAGCTGAAGGGTGAGGGCGGCTGGACGGAAGCCGCCGGTTGCCCTGTCTTCACCAATGATGACGGCGCAAAGGGTGTGCAGGCGATGACCGACATCCTCGCCGCCAATCCCGACCTCGCCGCATTCGGCATCATGGGCGGCTGGCCGTTGTTCGGCGCGCCGCAGCCCTACCGCGACCTGTTCAAGCCGATGGCTGACAAGATAGCCAGCAACCAGTTCGTCATTGGCGCCGCCGACACGATCGGCGATGAAGTGGCGATTGCACGTGAAGGCCTGGTAACGGCTCTCGTCGGTCAGCGGCCATTCGAGATGGGCTACAAGGCGCCTTCGGTAATGATGGACCTGATCGCCGGAAAACCTGTCGACGATCCGGTTTTCACGGGTCTCGACGAGTGCACCAAGGACACTGTTGATACCTGTATCCAGAAGTAGCCTAACTGTTCGGGGTGTCCGCTCCACGGGCGCTCCGAACGGATCCTATGTCAAGAAGGCTTCACAACGGTCGTCAATTGCGCCCGTCAATTTCGATTTCGACTTTGTCCGGCCTCCTCAAGTCGCTTCTGACCATGAGGGCAGCCTCTATGGTCCCGGCGAAATTTGCGACGACATGGTGGGCTTGATAGTTGGCGCTGGAAACCCTGAGACGCAGATGATTGCCGCCCGCTATATCCTCCGCGCCGCGCTTGACAAATACGTCCAGATTACCGTCCTACCGGCGTCGTGAAAGAGGCCGTGTGCGCATCAATTGTCGTGGCGGACCCTGGCGATCGGGCCGTGGATGGAGATGAAGCACTGGCATTGCCCTGCCGACCTGAACCGGATCATGCGTCTTTGACGTCGCCGAACTGGCCTTTATGCGAGCGATGCTCGACACGGGGCATGATTTCTCTTCTGGCTGCATCTTAGAATCTGAGCTTGTCGGTGATCATGACACGTGGCGTGACGCACTGGCCCTACAGTAGCTCTCGCATCAGTCGAAGGACCGCCGTCTTGCACCGACGGCCCTGGACCAGCATCGAGACCATTTTCTGCCTTTGATAGCAATGCCCATTTCATCGAGATGCCACTTGTCGGCAAAGCTTTCCCTGGGGCCTCGTCACGTCGGTCGGCGGGTGCGGGCTCATGCCGGTAAATACCGCCGCAAATGTTGAGGCGACGCTACTCTGACGTGATTGGTTCCAGAGTGCTGCGTTCGCCAGGGTCTTGTTGCCACCGTGCAAAAACAGTCCTTGACAGAAAACCCATCCGCAATAATACATATATTATGAATAATAGGAAGATTTACACATTGCCTGCTCCTGTCCGGTTCCCTTCCTCCACCACTGCAGCTGGTTTTCAGAGTTCCAGCAACACCATGCATGCCGCTGCTGTCGAGCAGATCGGCACCTGGATTGTGCAGGGCCGGTTTCTTCCCGGCGAAGCGCTGCCGAACGCGGACGACTCCAAGGAGATGATCGGCGTCAGTCGTTCGGTGCTTCGCGAGGCAATCAAGGTGCTGGCAGGTAAGGGTCTGGTCGAATCTCGTCCGAAAACTGGCACGCGCGTTCGTCCCCGCTCCGATTGGAACTTCCTTGATCCCGACGTGCTGTCTTGGCGCTACTCCGGTTCAATCAACCACGATGACGTCAAGGGACTGTTCGAGCTGCGTCGGGCCATCGAGCCGATGTCGGCAGCCCTTGCCGCGCAGCGCGCCACGCCCGAGCAACTAAAAGAACTCAATTCGGCTCTTGCCGAAATGGAAACCTATGGTGACGACGGCGACCGCTTCGCCGAACCCGATCTCGTCTTTCATCAAACGATCCTACGCATGACCGGAAACGAGCTGATGGGCTCGCTCGCCGCTCTCATCGAGACGGCACTTCTGATGAGCTTTCGCCTTTCCAACGACAATCCGGACGGTCAGCGCCCATCCCTCCCGCTGCACCGCGCCGTAGCCGAGAGAATCGCGGCGAAGGATGGACCGGGAGCTCAGCAGGCGCTGCTCGTCCTGCTTGATCACGCCGAGGAAGATGTGAGGCGCGGCATCGAAAGCCGCAATCTGCGTCGCAAGGTACAGGAACAGAATAAATGACCCAGCCCAAACGCAAGCTGCGTTCGTCCGAATGGTTCGGAGGAGACGGCAAGAACGCCTTCATGCACCGCAGCTGGATGAAGAACCAGGGGCTGCCCGACCACGTCTTCGACGGCCGCCCCGTTATCGGCATCTGTAACACCTGGTCGGAGCTCACGCCCTGCAATGCCCATCTGCGCGGCGTTGCCGAGCACGTGAAGCGCGGCGTCTACGAGGCCGGCGGCGTTCCTTTCGAGTTCCCGGTCATGTCGCTCGGCGAAAGCAACATGCGCCCGACCGCCATGCTGTTCCGCAATCTCGCCAGCATGGACGTCGAAGAATCGATCCGCAGCAACCCGATGGACGGTGTCATCCTGCTCGTCGGCTGCGACAAGACCACACCGGCGCTTTTGATGGGCGCGGCCTCCGCCAATCTTCCGACCATCGCTGTCTCCGGCGGCCCGATGCTGAACGGCAAGTTCCGCGGCCAGGATATCGGCTCGGGAACGCATGTCTGGAAATTCGCCGAAGACGTCAAGGCCGGCCGCATGGCGGTCAGCGACTTCCTGGCAGCGGAGCAGGGCCAGAGCCGGTCGGCCGGCAGCTGCATGACGATGGGCACCGCATCGACGATGGCGAGCATGGTCGAGGCGCTCGGCATCGGCATGCCGGACAATGCGGCAATTCCCGCCGTCGACGCGCGGCGCGGCGTGCTCGCCCATATGGCGGGCCGGCGCATCGTCGAACTGGTCAATGACGACGTCAAGATTTCCCAGATCCTGACAAAGGAAGCGTTCGAGAATGCCATTCGCGTCAACGGCGCGATCGGCGGCTCGACCAATGCCGTGCTGCATCTGATCGCCATCGCCCGGCGGATCGGCGTCGAACTGAACCTGGAGGACTGGGACAGGCTCGGCCGCGCCGTGCCGACCATCGTCGACCTGATGCCCTCCGGCCGCTTCCTGATGGAGGATTTCTACTATGCCGGCGGTCTTTCGACCGTCATGGCGGCCCTTGACGACGCGGGGCTCCTGCATCGCGACGCGATCACCGTCAGCGGCAAGACCGTGGCCGAAATCATCGAAAATGCGACCAATTACAACGAGGAGGTCATCCGGCCCTTCGACAATCCGCTGACGAAGGAAGGCGGCATTGCCGTCCTGCGCGGCAATCTTGCCCCGAGCGGTGCCGTCATCAAGCCTTCGGCGGCGACGCCGGAGCTGATGCAACATCGCGGCAAGGCCGTCGTCTTCGAAAATATCGAACATTATTACGAGCGCATCGACGATCCGGATCTCGACATTGACGCGAGCTCGGTGATGGTGCTGAAGAATTGCGGCCCGCGCGGCTATCCGGGCATGGCTGAAGTCGGCAACATGCCCCTGCCGGCCAAGCTCTTGAAGCAGGGCGTCTCCGACATGGTGCGCATTTCCGACGCCCGCATGAGCGGCACCGCCTATGGTACCGTCGTCCTGCATGTCGCGCCGGAAGCGGCGGCCGGCGGTGTCCTCGCCCTGGTGCGCGACGGCGACTTCATCGAGCTCGATGTGGCCGGCCGCAGGCTTGAGTTGATGGTCTCCGACGAGGAGCTGGCATTTCGACGCGCCGAATGGCTGCCGCCGACCCCGCCACAGGGTGGCTATCCGAGCCTCTACGTCGAGCGGGTCATGCAGGCCGATACCGGCTGCGACTTCGATTTTCTCGTGGGCCGGCGCGATGCCGGCATCCCGCGGCACTCCCACTAGACGGTTCTGATAATGAGCAGCCAGCCGAACAATTTCGCGATCTATCCGAGCCTCAAGGGCAAGAGCATATTCATCACCGGCGGCGGCAGCGGCATCGGTGAAAGCCTCGTCCGGCACTTCTGCGCCCAGGGCAGTCGCGTCGCCTTCGTCGATGTCGCAGAAGAACCGTCCCGTCAGCTCGTCGCTTCCATTGCCGCGGAGGGTGACGTGCCACCGCTCTTCATCCCATGCGATCTTCGCGACGTCGAAGCCCTGCGCCTGGCAATCGCCCAGGCCGTGGCGCAGAACGGTCAGATCCAGGTGCTCTGCAACAATGCCGGCAGCGACGACCGCCACCAGACGGAAGACGTCACGGTCGCCTATTGGGACGACCGCATGGCCGTCAATCTTCGCCATCAGTTCTTCGCCGCCCAAGCTGCAAGACCTTACATGAAGGAACTGGGCGGCGGCTCGATCATCAATTTCGGCTCCATCACCTGGATGGTCGGCGATCCGGATTGTCCGGCCTATGTCACCGCCAAGGCGGCGATCTACGGTATGACGCGCGCGCTCGCCCGTGAGCTCGGCCCCGAGCGCATCCGCGTCAACTGCATGGTGCCCGGCTGGGTGATGACCGAGCGCCAGATGCGCCTGTGGCTGACGCCGGCCGGCGAACGCCAGATCGAGGAACGCCAATGTCTGCCGGACCGGCTCCAGCCCTCCGACGTTGCCCGCATGGCGCTTTTCCTCGCAGCCGATGACAGCGCCATGTGCACAAGCCAGCAATTCATCGTCGACGGTGGCTGGGTATGAACAATCCGTCCGCCACACAGAAAGGTGCAGTCATGCGTCTCGTTCAGTTCAAAACGCCGAAGGGCGAGCGCAAGGTCGGCCGCGTCTCGGCCGATGGCAACCATTTGCATCCGCTCAAGGATACGTATTCCGTCCGGGAACTCGCCGAAGCGGCAATCACCCGCGGCATCCCGCTTGCAGTGGTCGCCGATGAACGCGCGACAGCCGAGCTGGTGGACTACGACCACTTGCTTCGGGAGAACCTGGTGCTGGCGCCGCTCGACCATGACGAGCCGGCCCGCTTCCTTGTGACCGGTACCGGCCTCACCCATACCGGCAGCGCCAATGCGCGCGACAAGATGCACATCCTGACCCACGGCGAAGACGCCCAGGAGTCCGACTCGCTGAAGATCTTCCGCATGGGCCTCGAAGGCGGCAAGCCGGCGGGCGGCCCGCCCGGCGTGCAGCCGGAATGGTTTTTCAAGGGCGTCGGCACCTGCGTCGTCGCCCCGGGTGCTGCCCTGCCGATGCCGGCCTTTGCCCGCGCCGGCGCCGAGGAGGCGGAAATCGTCGGCCTCTACATCGTCGGGCCGGACGGGAGCCCCTACCGCATCGGCTATGCGCTCGGAAACGAATACTCCGACCACGTCACAGAGGCCGAGAACTATCTCTACCTCGCCCACTCCAAGCTGCGCTCCTGCTCGATCGGGCCCGAGCTGCTGGTCGGCGAGCTTCCGGACGAGGTGCGCGGCCACTCGCGGATCCGGCGCGACGGCGTCGTCATCTGGGAAGAGGAGTTTCTCTCCGGTGAGGCACACATGTCGCACTCCATCGCCAATCTCGAGCACTATCATTTCCGCTATCCGATGCATCGCCGGTCGGGAGACCTGCATGCCTATTTCTTCGGAGCCGCGGTGATGAGCTATGCCTTCGGCGTCCAGACCGGTCCGGGGGATGAGTACGAAATCGAAGCGGAAGTCTTCGGCAAGCCGTTGCGCAATCGGGTGGAACTGGCACCCGACGAAGGCCTGGTGACCATCACGCAACTGTAGGCCAGGCATTCGCAGCGATCGCATTTGCAACACCAACAATAAAGGGAACGAAAATGGGATTGAGAAAACTTCTGACAGGAATAGCGACCGCCGGCTTTGCCGTGTCGATGATGGCCTCGGCAGCCTTTGCCGAAAACCTCCGCGTTCTCGCCTGGGACGGCTATGCGGACAAGAACTGGGTGAAGGAATTCACTGCCGAGACCGGCATCGGCGTCGATGTGGTCTTCATTGGCAGCGACGATGAAGCCTGGGCCAAGATGAAGGGCAGCGAAGGCAAGGATTTCGACGTCTTTGCCGTCAACACCGCCCAGCTGCAGCGCTATATCGCGGCCGACCTCGTCACGGCGATCGACACGGCGGACATGCCCAACCAGAAGGAGGTGCTGTCGCGCTTCCGGGATCTGACGACCGTTCGCGGCGTCACCAAGGACGGCAAGGTCTACGGCATCCCGTTCTGTTTCGATTCGATCGGCCTCATCTACGATACCGACAAGGTAAAACCGGCGCCCACCTCCATGTCGGTTCTCTGGGATCCGGCCTATCAGGGCAAGGTGCTCGCCTATGACAACGGCGAACACAACGTCTCCTTCACCGCGCTGACGCTCGGCTACAAGGATCCGTTCCACCTCACCGACGACCAGATCGCCGCGGTCAAGGCCAAGCTGGTCGACCTGAAGCACAATGTCCTCAGCTTCTATACGACCGCCGACGAAGCCCAGCAGATCTACAAGAGCAACGACGTTGCCCTCATCTGGGCCAATTACGGCCAGCAGCAGCTGAAAGCCCTGCAGGCCGTCGGCGCCCATGTCGCCTATATCAATCCCGGCGAAGGCGCACTTGCCTGGCTCGACAACTGGGTGATCTCGAAGGGTGTGCACGACAAGGCTGCGGCCGAGAAGTGGATCAACTTCATGATCTCCAAGAAGGTGAGCTCGCAGCTCTCGGAACGCACCGGCTTCGGCAATACCGTGACCGAGACGGCCAGCGCCGGCGGCAACGACAAGCTGATCTGGCTCGACAATGTCGAAGATCCGCTCAAGCGCTCCGATCTCTGGAACGAGGTCAAGGCGACGCCTTGATCATCGGTCGCGTGCATCCTTGAACACAGCGGTCCGGACGCCCCGGACCGCTTTCCCATCACATGCCGAGTATAGCCTATGACCCAACCCCAGGAACTGCTCAGCCTGCAGTCCGTTTCGAAATCCTACGGGCCCGTGCCTGTACTCCACGGGATCGATCTTTCGATCCGAGACGGCGAGTTTCTGACCGTGCTCGGTCCGTCCGGCTCCGGCAAGACGACGGTACTTCGCCTCATCGGTGGGCTTGAGGCCGCAACGTCGGGTTCCATCAGGCTGGACGGCCAGGATATCAGCCGCATGCCGATCAACAAGCGGCCCTTCAATACCGTCTTTCAGGACTATGCGCTTTTCCCGCACATGACGGTTGCCGCCAATGTTGGCTACGGCCTTTCCATCCGCCGCAAGCCACGCGCCGATATCAAACGCCGCGTCGGCGAGGCGCTGGATCTGGTTCAACTCGGCAGGTTTGCCGATCGGTATCCTTCGCAACTTTCCGGCGGGCAGCGCCAGCGCGTAGCGCTTGCCCGCGCCCTCATCTGCGAACCGCGGCTCATCCTTCTGGATGAACCACTCGCCGCCCTGGATCTCGAACTGCGCCGCCAGATGCAGGAATTCCTGAAGTCGATCCAGCGGGAGGTAAAGACGACCTTCCTTTTCGTCACGCATGACCAGGAAGAGGCGATCGGCATGGCCGACCGCATTTGCGTCATGGAATCCGGCCGCATCCGCCAGCTGGGTACACCGCATGAACTCTACTATCGGCCGAACTGCGAATTCGTCGCCCGCTTCTTCGGCGAGAATAACCTCGTTGCCGGGGCGCTGGGCGTCGTTGATGGCGATTTGCGTTCGATCGACACCGCACTCGGCCGGCTCGTCTGTTCCATCGAGGGCCAGCCCGACCTGCGGTCAGCGGCCGAGGGCACGGCGGCCTTCGCCGTATTCCGCCCCGAAGCACTTCATGCCGCGACTGGAAACAGCAACCGCTTCTCGGGAACCGTGAGCGAGCTTGCCTTTGCGGGTTCCTCGACCGTCGCTCATATCACGGTCGGCCAGGAACGCCTGCGACTGCGTCTGCCGAGCTGCGCCGACGGAAGTCCTCTGCGGCAGGGCGATACGTTCGACCTTTCTTTTGCGCCGCGTGAATCGCATCTGGTGCTTTCATGAGCGGACGGGGCCCTTTGTATACCGTTGTCGCCACGCTGTTCGCTTTTGCGATGCCGGTCTTCTTCATCCTCGTGCCGTTGACGATCTTCCTCGGCTACAGCTTCTTCAGCGTCGATCACGGCGAAATCAACCACACATTGACCATCGCCAACTACGTTCGCTTCTTCACCGATCCGGTCTTCCTGCCGGTGTTCTGGAATACCTGCCTGCTCTGCCTGTCGGTCGCCGTCATATGCGTCGCTCTCGGCTATCCGGCTGCTTACTTCCTGACGATGCTGCACGGGCGCTGGCGCTACATCGTGCTGATGCTGCTGATGGTACCGTTGCTGATGAGCTATGTGATCAAGATCTATGCCATCCGCAGCATTCTCGGCCAGAATGGCTTCCTGAACACGATGCTCGTGGGTCTCGGCATCCTCGACCAGCCATCGACGCTCTTCGTCTTCAACATGAACGCGATCTTGCTGACCTTGACGCTGCTGCTCATTCCCTTCGCGATCTTGCCGATCTTCTTGACGCTTGAGCGCATTCCGCAGGTCCTGCTGCGCGCTTCCGACGATCTCGGGGCGAGCGGCGTGCAGACCTTCCTGCGCATCACGCTTCCCCTGAGCGTTCCGGGCATCGCCTCAGCCGCCAGCTTCGTCTTCGTGCTTGCGATCGGCGATTTTCTGACCCCGCAGATGGTTGGCGGCGTCAACGGTTTCACCTTCGGCCGCGTCCTCTACAGCCAGTTCGGCACCGCCTTCAACTGGCCCTTCGGTGCGGCACTCTCCGTGGCGCTTGCCGTCGTCGTGATCGCGGCAATCCTGCTCGGCGAACATTTCGGCCGGCAGAGGGGGTTGGCGAGATGAGCGGCCGCATTCGCCTGTCCACGATCCTGCTTGCGCTCGTCACCGCGCTGGTGGCGATCCTGCTCTACAGCCCGCTGTTCGTGCCGATCGTCTCGTCCTTCTTCACGATCAACCACGGCCAGGTCGACTGGTCGACGCCGACGTTTTCGGCCTATGCGGCGCTGATGGAAAATTCCGATGTACTCGACGCTCTGCGGGCGACACTGATCGTCGGTTTCTGTACCATGGTCCTGTCGGTCGTTTCCGGCACGCTGCTGGCGCTCTATTACCACAGCCGGGGTGCAGCGCGCGGGGCGCTGCAGTTCATCATCTTCCTGCCCTTCCTGATGCCGCCGGTCATCAGCGGCCTAGCGCTGCTGATCTTCTTCCGCGAGATCAACTTTGACCGCTCGCTGATCACCATCATCATCGGCCACACGGTCTTCGTGCTGGCGATCGTCTACCGGACGATCCTGACCCGGCTGCAGTCGATGAGCCGGACGCTGGTCGAAGCCTCCTACGATCTCGGCGCGAACGAATGGCAGACCTTCTGGCGCGTCATCTTGCCAAACCTTTCGAGCGCCATGGCCGGCGGCGCCATTCTCGCCTTCGCCCTATCTTTCGACGAAACCATGATCACCATCCTCGTTACCGGCACCCAGAGCACGTTGCCGGTCCGTCTTTGGGCGATGATGCGGTTGGGGTTCTCTCCTGATATCAACGCTCTTGTCGCTCTCATCCTGCTGTTGACAGTTGTTATCTGCATGTTGGCGGCGCGGCTTTTGATACCGAAGCAAGTCGCAAGATTTCCTGCGTGAGGAGGCTTTGGCTAACCGCCTTGAACAGATGCGACCCGCTGCCCCACTTCTTTGCGGGTCAATTTGCTAGACGCATACGCATATGGCCGGCCAAGGAGCGCGCGCTTCAGCTTCGCGCGGTTTCCAGGCCGTCAAGAAATCAATGTGTCATGCTGGACAGCGCCCGATAGCAACGGCAACCAAGGCGTAGATATGCTCACCAAATGGTGCTAGTTTGCATGCCTTGAGAAGGGAACCAGATCATGCGATCGACCATTAACCTCGACGACACGCTTATGGAAAAGGCCAGGGCCTTAACCGGCACCAAAGAAACCGCGGCGCTCGTACGCCAAGCGTTGGAGACGCTTGTCCGTGTGGAGTCCGGAAAGCGCCTCATTGCGCTCGGAGGAACCATGCCGGATGCCGAGGCAGCGCCGCGCCGCCGGAGTGCAGCGGCCAAGTGATACTAGCGGACACCTCGATCTGGATTGATCATTTTCGCCGTGGCGATGCCGAGTTGCGCCGGGTTATTGAAGACGGCCGCCTACTTTGCCACCCGGCCGTGATCGGCGAGCTGGCGCTTGGTAGCCTTCGGGATCGCAGCAGTGTAATGACTTTTCTGGCGGCGCAGCGCGGAGCGGTCGTCGCCACGCACGACGAAGTCATGACAATGATCGATCGTCACGGCATTTTCAGCATGGGTGTTGGTTACACGGATGCTCACTTGCTGGCATCTGTCCTCCTTGACCAGCGAGCGGCCTTGTGGACTAGAGACAAGCGCCTGCGGGCAGCCGCCGAAAAGGCGGGCGCTTCACTGCACATAGCGGTCAACCTGCCTAACTAAGCTAGCGGGAATGCGTCTCCTACTATGCGCCCGTTCCCGGTACACCAGAGCTTCGCAGAAACATCGCGAGCGCTCAGAGCCGCTTTGACAATCAGACATGGACCGCAGATCAGGCCACGGCGCTTTAGCCGCTTCGTGCAGGTCAACGTAGGCCGGCTTTCGACCAATCTCGCATTGCCACAAATTAAGGAAGGCCTCTTAAACCTGACGTCACCCTCCGGATCGCTGGTCGTATTGCAAACGCGAAAGCAAGCCTTGCGCAAGGAGGTCGCGACCTTCAGGTGCCATGAACACAGCTCGCGATGCGGCGGGATCGTGGTTCGGTCTCCAAAACGTCACGCGTTATGGCTCAGGTCTGCCAGTCATCACCTGTCACATGTGCACTCTGCGTGATGGGGCTATCGGCAAGCGAATAGGCATGGATGTAGTCTATCTGAAAATCGGCCCCGTTCGGCAAGCCATCGGCTGGTGATCCTGCGGCGCCGCCGATGGCAAGATTCACCAGCATATACATTGGGTCATGCATATCGGCTGGCGTGTCTGCATGTGCCACGGCCACGTCATCGAAATACCAAACGATCTGATCTTCGTTCCAGAGTACACCATACTTGTGAAACCCCTCGGTGCTGGCGACCTTGACCGCAGTCGAATCGATCTGATGCGTCCCGGCTGCCTGACTGTGGACAGTGACGTTTACGGTGTTCGGGTCCTGGCCCCGCATCTCCACGATGTCGAGTTCGGGCGGCCAGGATCCGTCTTCGGGCAGCAGCCAAAAAGCGGGCCAGGCGCCTTGCTGTGTCGGCATGTCGGCGCGAATTTCGAAATAGCCGTAGGTCTGGGCAAACGAGGAATGGGTCGTCAGTATGCCTGACGTGTAGTCGTAGCCGTCGATCTTTGGTTCGAGCGCTGCGGGCGTCCGGCTCGCCGTGATGGTCAGGACGCCGTCTTCAACCGAAAATGGGTTGACTGCCGAAGTCGCGGCGTAGGAAGGGTTGATATACCATTGCTGCTCACCGTTCCCAGGAAGCGTACTGCCCTTGTCGGGCGCCCACCAGAATTTGGTGTCCCACGTTCCTTGATCACCATTGCGAACAGAGAGACTATTGAATTCGTCTGCAAATGTGAGCGTCAGTTTGGACCGGTCGAGTGTCAGCTGAAACTGGTCGGCGTGGAGATCGGCGGCTGTGCTATTTGCAAAGACAAGGCTTTCGCCACCGCCGAGATCCAGACGCAGATTGTTACCTTCCTGCACTGAGTGACTAAGGACCTGATCGAAAGTGGTCAGGCCATAGCCGTTCAGACGGATCGTGTCGTCACTGCCGAGATCGACGATCAGGTCGCTGCCATTGCCATGGGTGAAGATGAACGTATCGGCGCCGCCACCGCCAATGAGGACATCATTTCCTGCTCCGCCATCGATGGTCTGGCTGCCGGATGCACCCGAGATGATGTTGTCGCCATGATTGCCGAACGCGTAGCGACCGCTGCCGGTAACGGTGAGGTTCTCGAAGTTCTCGGGCAGGGTATAGCTCATCCACGTGTTGATGGTGTCAGTGCCGGCGCCCGGTGCCTCCACGGCGCGGTTGATGCTGGAGTAGAGGTAGTAGATATCGTCGCCCGTGCCGCCGCGCATCGTGACGTTGACTGAGCTGTCACCCCAGATGGAATCATTGCCAGCGGTACCATTTAGCACCGGCCCCGAACCAGTTGCCGAGAACCAGGCACTTGATCCGCCACTGTAGAAAAGGCTTTTACCAACGGCGTTTTGTATAGACTGCGGCATGGTCAGCTCCTATGTTTGCCTCCCACCTGAAGGCTACCATCGTGCATTGGGTGGCGGCACCCCCGGGGATCAAATGCCTGGGGTCAGACCACTGGTTCTCCCGTCAAAATCAATTCCATCATTAACAAACAACCTCGTTTGCGCTGGCGTGTACCAGTGCGAGGCATGCCGACGTCGACACAACTACTCCTCCCTGAAAGCCCGGGCGGCCTGATCCATGAACGGCTTTGCGAGGTAGCCGAGCGCGGTTCGCTCACCCGTTTCGATAAATGCTTCCACAGGCATGCCAGCAAGGGGCGCCAACTTTCCAAGCCGTTGCCATTCTGACCCGGGCACATGAATTCGGACACCGTAGTAGCTTTGGCCGGTGCGTTGGTCGGCGGTAAGATCTGCCGTCACACTGGCGACGCGGCCGGTCAGTTCCGGCGTGGTACGCTGGTTGAAAGCGGAGAACCGCAGCGTCACGTTTTGCCCCACGGTCACCTGGTCGATATCTTGCGGCGACAGTCTGACCTCCGGGATCAACGCATCGCCGTCGGGCACAATCTGCATGATCGCTTCGCCGGGCGCGATCACAGCGCCCGAGGCATGAACCGCCAGCTGATGGACCACTCCCGACTGCGGTGCGCGAATATCGACGTGCTTCAATTCGTCCTTCGCAGCAACAAGGCGCTCCGAATATTCTCCTATGTCGCCTTGTGCCTGTCGCAGCTGTTCGGACACTTCGCTGCGCCGATCATCGCCCAGCTGAATGATCTGCAATTCAGTCTCGGCAATCTTTCCTCTCACTTCAGCCGCTGACGCGACCAACCTGCCGAGCTCTCCCCTCAGGTCAGCCGCGTCGCGCTCGAGGGCGTAAACGCGGGTAGCGGGAATGATGCCTTGTCTCAAAAGCGGCTGAAGAGATTGAAGCTCCCGGTCGATGATATCAATCGCCTGGCTCTTGCCTTTCTGTTGCGACAGTAAGCCTTCAGCTTCCTGACCGAGCTGCCGCACCCGCTCCTTGAGCTGTGCTTCACGGCCCATTTGTGAAGATCTGCGGTCGTCAAAGAGCCTGCGTTCCCCGTCCACAAGCGCGGCGCGCTCATCGGCGTCTGCTCCGCTTACCATTTCGGGAAATTCGACTGTCTCGCGGCCATCGCGTTCAGCCGACAGTCGTGCAGTTCGTGCCGCAAGCTGTCTCAATCTCCGTGAGACGATTGCAAGCGTTGCCCGGGTCTGGGTGTCGTCGAGACGGACCAAAAGCCGTCCAGGCGAGACGCGGTCGCCATTGAGGACGAAGACCTGATCCACGGTGCCGCCTCGTTGATGTTGAACCGGCTTTACGTAACTGTCGACAACGAGTGTGCCTGCGGCGATCACCGCGCCATTCAGACGGATCGTCGCTGCAAGACTGCCCAGAACGCCAACCAGAACCACGATGACGGACAGGGCAAGCAATGTCAGGCGCCGGATCGCGCGTTCTGAGGGTAGGACATCTCTTTCAATCATTGCGCCGCCGCTCCCTCACTGCGAGAACGAATGCGGGAGGAGAAGGACACCGATGTGGGCGCGGGGACGGCCGGGTTGAACAAATCCTCCTTGGGGCCGAAGGCCTTTATCTGGCCGTTTGCGAGCACCAACACCTTGCTGACGCTCACCAAGGCACTTGGTCTGTGAGCAACTACGATTGCAATGCCCCCGCGCAGGCTGACGCTGTGGATCGCGTGTGCGAGTGCTGCGTCTCCTTCGGCGTCGAGATTGGCGTTTGGCTCGTCCAGGACAACCAAAAAGGGCTCGCCGTAGAGTGCTCGTGCTAGTGCAACACGTTGTCTCTGGCCGGCAGACAAAGCCGCCCCTTGGTCGCCGATCCGCGTATCAAAACCATCGGGAAACCGCACGACCATGTCGTAGATGCCCGCTGCGCGAGCCGCGGCGATGACCATATCCGGCGAAGCAGAGCGGTCAAACCGCGCAATATTCTCGGCAATCGAACCGTCGAACAGGCCGATCTCCTGCGGAAGATAGCCGATATGTCTGCCGAGTTCCTCCCGATCCCATTGCGAGAGGCTCGCACAATCGAGGCGGACGGCTCCTGCAACGGGCGTCCAAAGCCCGACAAGTCCTCGTGCGAGCGAGGACTTTCCGGAAGCGCTTGGACCAATCACGCCAATCGCTTCTCCAGCTTTGATATCGAACGATACACCACGGATGATCGGGGTCGCTGATCCAGGCGCGGCAAGATGTAGGTTCTCTACCCTGAGGTCCACATTCGGCCTCGGAAGGCGAATTTCCGGCTTGTCATCATTGGTCGTCTCGCCAAGTCGGATGAGACGTGACCAGCTCTGGCGCGCCGCAGAAAATCCTCGCCACTGCCCGATCGCAAGCTCCACCGGGGCGAGTGCGCGGCTGACCAGAATAGAACTCGCGATCATGATGCCGCCCGTCGCCTCCTGGCGGATGACGAGCACGGCGCCCACCGCCAATACGCCTGATTGCAGCATAAGCCGAACGATGCGAGACAAGGTCGTAAGCGCGGCAGTGATGTTTGTTGCGCGCAGGTGATTTCGCCGATACCGCGCATTGATCTCAGCCCACCGATCTCCCAGTCGTTGAGCGAATCCCATCGAGGTGATCGCCTCGGCATTGCGCTTCGTCGCCTCTGCCAATGCCATTCGCTCGAGGCCAATTTCGGCAGCTTCACGAGCAGGCTCTTTTGATTTGATGTCTGCAATCACCGTCAGACCAACAAGGATCAACGCGCCCGTGAGCGCGGTGATCCCTATCCACACATGGAAGAAGAAGCAAAGGCCGAGGTAGAAAGGCATCCAGGGTAGGTCAAAGAGTGCCGTTGGGCCTGGCCCGGAGAGGAAGGCTCGCGCCGTATCGATATCGCGCAGCGGCTGCAGCCCGATCTCTCGTGTCTGCTTTCGCGACGGTGCCGCGGCGAGGGATCGAAAAACCATTTGACTGAAACGCTCGTCAACGGATTCGCCAATGCGCGCAAGAACCAGGGCACGGATGAGCTCAAGCATGCCTTGAAACGCGAAAAGCGTCGCTGTGATGACGATCAATCCGACAAGTGTCGGCAAGCTGCGGCCGGGAATGACCCGATCATAGACCTGCAGCATGAAAAACGAGCCGGTAAGCGCCAGCACGTTGACGAAGCCACTCGTTATTGCGACGCCCAAAAGCGCGCTACGCAAAGGTGCAACGGCTGCAAGCAGGAAGGGGGGGAGCGATTTGGCTGCGATGGGGACAACGTGCCTCTCGGTTAGGTCGTGTCGGGTGTAGGGACAATGGACCAGATCATTGGGTCGACCAACCGGTTCCACGGATTCCTGGAAGTTGTGCCGGCATTATGCCTTTCAGCGTTAACAAACGTTAGCCGCCGCTCAGTCAATCCGTACCACCGTGGAGCACGACGGCGCCGCAAGCGGTGATAGAGCGCAGCTGGAGTGGGTCCATTAGAGCATCCAGCGATCGCAAATTGAGTGCCATCCGTTCGCGTTGGTCATCGGTTTCGCTTAGGACAAGACCGTTATCGTGAGGTGTTCCTCATGGTTCGATCCCTGACCGGAAAAAAGGGACGAGGTGGAACCGCTGGTGCAAGGGAAGGACGGCTGAACAAGACATTCGCAAGTGCCGGTGAAACAACATTTCGCGGCTGGGCCTTGACATGACATTCTTTGGTGGCAGGCTGACAACCGCGAAGGGGGCGCGAAATGTTTGAAAACGGAGCGACTTATCAGTTCGTTTTGATTGAGGGGATGTCAGAGGGTTGGGGGGAACAAACCTTCATCGACACCGTCATAGAAGTTGAGGGGCCTTTGCTGAAGTTGGCTTCCGGGCGGATCATCAACTCCCATTCCTCGTTGTTTGTGAGTGCGGTTCCAGTCTCAATGATCGCATCCGCCGCTTCCGCGGAGGACCGTGCTTCTGACGTAGGCGAACTGGCTTAGTGTTCGATCTCGTGCAAACCGGTCCGTGATACCGTCTAGTTCGGAGGGCTGGCAATTGACTTCATACCAGCTCACGTCGCCGGGTTTGCCTGCTACAACGATGGCAGCATCCGTCACTTCCAAGGTCATACGACAAGAACTTCCAAGACACGGGTGCGTTTGGTTGGTGGGTGACGACACCGGATGAAGTTGGACCGCTGGGCATCTGCGCAGACCCGCCTAAATGGCGAGGTCGTCCAGGACGCCACTTTCGATCAGATGGCCTTCGATATCGCGCGACAGATTGAATAATGCTCCAGCTTCCCGTGCCGGGAAGCTGGCGACATTATCGCCAGCAGGCTCCAGGCGGTGTGGTGCCAAGCGCAATCCACCGCTTTGGACGAAACCTGGTGATGTCGTGGAGGTCGAAGTTGACAAACCGGGCATTCCCAAAAAAACAATCGTCGACGAGGCGGCTTGATACACGAGGATTTCCCGCGTGTGAGCGTCTCCCGAATTGGGGCGCTCACATGCGGGGATCGCCAGAAAATGTCTGCCAGTTTGACGCTCTTGCTAAGAATAAAACTATATAAATCAGTCAGTTAGCTTCAGCCGAGCACGGAACGTCGTGCCACCTGACACTATGTATTCTGATGAGCCGCTCAATTGGCCGACGAACGCTTTGACCAGACGAGTGCCCATCCCGGGATCGCTCGGTTGACCATCAAAACCCAAGCCATCATCAGCTACGACAAGCTCCGAATAGCCGTCGACACCTTGCTTTAGACTGACATCTATTTCGCCGGACGAACGGCCGGCGAAAGCATATTTCATACTGTTGGCGATGAGTTCGTTCAGCAGCAGCGCAAGAGGAGTGGCTTTTTCGGCAGCGATGACGATATCGTCGATGTCGAGTTGGGTCGTGACGCTCCGGCCGTGCGTGTCAACGAGCTTGTTCACAAACGAGGGAATGAACTGTCGTGCGGAAATCCCGCTGAACTGGTCAAAACCGTACATCTGCTCATGCACGGCCGACATCGCGGAGATACGCTCGTTCAGCCGGTCGACCGCGTCGCCACTAAATCCCTGTATGCGGATCAATGCCATCACCGTCTGGAGATTGTTCTTAACGCGGTGATGGATTTCGCGCATCAGAATTTCGTTGGCTTGCAACGCGCTCGAAAGTTGGCGTGTGTGCAGGGTGTCTACCCGAATCAAACTTTGAATCCACCATCCAGCTGCGAGTGCGCCCCCGATCGCAAAAGCAGCCAGCAAAGCGGCGATTTTCGCATCCTCCCAAAATGGCTCCATGATCACGTTGATATCTGCGGAGGCGATCGCTACGAAGGGAGTGCGTTCGAGTATTCGATAGGCAACAATCCTATCCTCATTGTCGATAGGCGACGATGAGCGATACACCCCAGATGTTGCTTTGCGCATGTAGTCGGTGAATAGAACATAGTCGCGCATGTTCACCGGGCCATCCGGTTCTGGATGTCGAGCTACTAGCTGGCCATCGCGCCTGATCAATCCGATCGTTGAGTTTTCGCCCAAGTCTACTGCGTCACTGATCGGTCGCATGATGCTGGCGTCGAATGCGATAGCCGCAATGCCTGCGAAGGCACCGTTCCGTTCCAACCTCCGGCTAAACACGAAAATCTGTCGCTGGGTCAAGCGGCTGACAATCAATGAGGACGTATACTCATCTGCACCATTCCGTAGGCGGATAAAATAGTCGCGATCGGTAACATTTATAGCTTTTATGTCACGGTCGTTCGAGAAAAGGGTTTTCCCATCCGCGCTCACGACATAGGCCGTTACCTGGGATGGGAGGTCTGCCACGGCACTATTCAGATCGTGTATGCGCCCCGGATCAGAAACTGGAATGTTTGGCCCGAGAGTGTCATCGATACGATGCAAGGTCTCGCGAGCGAGCGAGTTAAGCCAGTTGGCATTTGCCGCCACAATCTTCGAAGCCGCAACAACGCGTTCATTCCCTCTCCGAACGGTCAACTGATAGCTGGACACCAGCCAAAGGGAGAGCAACGCCAAGAACGAAGCCAATATCAGCGCGATGACAGCGACAGATGCTTTTCCTACGGAAATCGGGGTACGCAATCGTCAACCTCTTCCGGCCTCAGCCAACCGAACTTTGGGTCCATTCATCACCAGAAATTGTCAAAAGACCATGGGCATTGGTGAGCGACGAGGACGCGCACCAACTTTATCTTGAATTGACCCAAGTTCAGAGCGACCTTCGTTATCGAAATGTCGAAGACGGTTCAGCTCGGCATTTTCCGGGGTTGGGTTGTTCAAGCGCAACCCGACGGAAAGATCACACGGCAAATGCTGTGCATTTGTCCGGAGATGACCAACGACATGATAGACCTACTGGCGAGCCGCAAGATCTGGCTCCATGCTAACCCGCGCCCGTTCGGTAAGCTCGCCAGGCGCCTGTGGCTCATAGGCGGCTACCTCGCAAGTTCCCCCGCATTTGCCAAGCGGGCCTAAGTTCCAGCGGCGGCCCTCCCCACCATGCCAATGCGCGATCCAAAGCCATCGGCGCGCCTGAAAGCCTGACAACTGTCTGGGTTTATAACCGGCACTTCGTGGAACACTCGGGAGGTGACAGCGGATTTGCGCGGGTCACTGATCTCCCACATCAGCCTAGCTCTGCGACTTTTGCGAGAAGCAGGTAAAGGCGTCGTGAAAATCGGAAATTTCTAAATCCGGGGTTGACTTAGAGCGCACTCTAACCCGTAGCCTCGGGGGCGTCGTGGCAAGGAAGGTTGAGCATGAAGATTGGTGAACTAGCCAAGCGTTCGGGTCTGTCGGCTCACACCATCCGCTATTATGAGCGGATTGGGCTGCTTCCCTATGCGGACAGGGACCAATCGGGCCAACGTGACTATGACGCATCAATCCTAATCTGGATTCAGTTTCTCGACCGTCTAAAAACGGCCGGGATGCCAATCCGGGAAATGCTGAGTTACGCAGCCCTACGGGAACGTGGCGTCGGCACGGAAGCGGAGCGTTGCGCGTTGCTCCAACGTCATAGGGAACGCGTCCGGGCCCAAGTGGCTGACCTGCAAGCCTGCCTTCTCGTCCTCGACACAAAGATTGTCGGATATTCCGGCACAAAAACAGAGGATGAAGGATCATGACGCAGTACTACCAGAACGTGGACGAAAGCCGGTTGGAACGCGGCAAGCGGGCACTCGCTGAAATCGACGGCGAGGCGGGCAACAATGTCATTGCGGCCTTGGCGGATATTGCCCCGGATTTCGCGCGCTACATTTTCGAGTTTCCATTTGGCGATATCTACAGCCGCCCCGGTCTCGATCTACGCGCCCGCGAAATCGCCACCATTGCGGCGCTGACGGCGATGGGAAACGCGGCCCCGCAACTGAAGGTCCACATCGAGGCGGGTCTGAATGTCGGGGTCAGTCGGGAGGAAATAACCGAGACAATTATGCAGATGGCCGTCTATGCCGGCTTTCCTGCGGCGCTAAACGGGTTGTTTGCTGCAAAGGAGGTGTTTGCGGCTCGGTTCCCCGCGCAGGAGGAACAAATGTATGACAAACACGGTTCGCTCGCTTTTTGACACAGCGAACCCAGTTAGCCCGGTGGTCACCGGAGGGGCATCCTTGCTAACTGCCGCGTGGGACGATGGGACAATCTATCGATTGATGATTGAGAGAACACCTGTTGTTGATCTTCTAAGTCGCGCAACAACCCAATTCGACGGCGGCCGCGCCTTGACGGTGAATTTCGAGCAGCTGGGGTCGATCTTGCTGAAAAGCATGTTGCCTCCGGCCTCTCGGCTGCAACGTCTGTTAAGGCGCGGCCTACGGCCTCCCCAAGGCTACGGTCACCTCGCATCGACCGGGGCGGGATCACTCGCATCTTCATCATAAATAACAAGGCTGTGTATGATTGCAGCGACGGGCGTTGGGTTGTAATTTAGTGGGCGCCGATCGATGGAGGGGAAATTCATCATGAGAAAGATTCCGTCAGGTATCGCTGTGGTGGTCTTTCTACTATCGGGCGTCAACGCCTATTCCGTAGACCTTCCAGCAGAGGCCAAGAAGGCAACCATGGAAGAGTTCAAAGCTTTTGCTGACGGCAAGCATGTGAAGGTGGAAATTTTTGATCTGGAAAAACCTGTACAGGCCGATCTAACGTGGAGTTGGAAGAAGGGCACCATCACCGGAAAGGCCAACGTCGATGGCAAGATGATGGACGTGAAAGTCAAACTCACGTTTAAGGGTGACAAGGCCTGCGCGAACGGCAAAGGTGAGAAGCCAACCTGCCATTTCATCTATATCGATGGAAACAAGTTCTACGAAGTCAGAGATGACATGAAAGTGCATGCGGTCTCGACTGTTGGATGATTAAGGGCAGGCTCGGGGTCGCGCCGTCGATCTCGGCAGATCGTCTGCCAGGGCCATTGCCCGCATTTGCGAACGACAGTGCGTCCTGGTCCATATAGATATCAAGCATCGACAACTCTAATCAAAGATTTGCTGAGGAGACGCTGGCGCATGTTTGACAAGAGAAGGCTGGCACTATCCGGAATTGCCGCGATTTTCAGGAAGCTGCACGACAGCCGGTCTCTTCAGACAAGTTTGTTCAATGCCGTTCGGCTGAACCGGCCAGAGATTGCAGACCTCATCGTGAACGACGACGTCAGCTTCATGAGTTATTGTTTGGCGAGGCGAGCCTGGTCAAGAGCACAGATCATGCAGGATTTGTGGGTCTGTTTCGAACTGGACGAGATGAGAGCTGGCTATTTTGTTGAGTTCGGGTCCACCAACGGCCTTAAGAACAGCAACACGTGGTTGCTTGAGAAGAAGTTTGGATGGTCCGGGATATTGGCCGAGCCCAATCCGCTCTGGCATTCTGAACTTGCGGTAAACAGAACTGCCCGTATCGACCACCGGTGTGTTTCGTCCAAATCGCATACCACTGTGAAATTCCTTGTTACCGATTCCTCCGATCCAGAATTGAGCTCGATTGTTGATTTCTCCCGGGACGACCACTTCTCTGAAATACGCAGTCACGGAAGAACGATTGAAGTTGAAGCAATATCATTGAACGATTTGCTGAACTTCCACGACGCGCCTGAAGTCATAAACTACCTTTCTATCGATACCGAAGGCAGCGAACTCGACATTCTTTCCGCCTACGGATTTGATCGGCGCTTCGACCTCATCTCAGTCGAGAACAACCCAAAGACAGAGCTGGCGATACAAGAACTGCTTCAGGGCAAAGGGTATCGGAGAGTGTACGATCAATTCTCGCAATGGGATGGGTGGTATGTCTCCGAGGACCTGCGGAGGAGGCGGAAAACGGAAATCGTCGCGCCAGCGTCATGACCACCACATGCTTCTTAGGTCGGCCGGAGAATTCGTGGACGTCCATTGTCGAAACTCTTGCGGCCGTTTTTCCAGCCGGCGACGACGCGGGAGATCTCACGCACGGCAGCGCGGGGGCCGGTGCAATCCATCAGCACAATCGTTGCCTCGGCGCCTGATCTCAGGTCAACGACAGCGCCGATCTGCCGAGCCGCGTTGCTGGTGACCATGGCGAAGGTCGACGACAGATCCGCGTCAAGCGATACCTGCGCGACATTGGCGTAGAGATTGGCCATGCGGATCAACGAGGCGTCGCCGTAAGGCGTGAACGGATTGAGGACGTTGTTGGTGGCGATGGACGTGACCACACCGCGTGCGGCAAGCAGATGAGCGGGCGCGACGCCGCGGGGGACCAGCAGGTCATGGCCGCGGCCGGTGAGAAAGAGATCGGTTGCGGGAAGCACGGTAAGCGCGATGCCGGCTTTGGCAAGACGATCGGCGAGCGCAAGAACGTCCGCCTCGGCCATGGCTGAGAGATTGGTGACATGGCCGATCGACACGCGGCCCTGCCAGCCATGGCGCTCGGTCGCGGCAATCACCGCCGGCAGGTCCGTATTGGCCGGATCGAGGCTGAAATCGAGATGGAAATCGACGGAAACGTCATGTTTCACCGCGAGCTTGAACACTCTGTCGATATGACCCTCGGGGTCCGGATCCATATAGGGGCAGCCGCCGACGAGGTCGGCACCATCGGTGAGCGCGGCGTCGAGCATTCCCTCCGTCTCGGCTTCGTTGGTCAGGCCATCTTGCGCGAATGCGCAGATATCGATGTCGATCGCAAAAGCGTAATCTGTCCTGATCCGCCTTATGGCCTCGAATGACCGGAAGCCGGCGCGGGGATCTATCTCAACGAAGGTCCGCATCCGGGTCGTGCCATGGACGATCGCCTTCTCCACCACACGTGCAGCCCGGTTATAGACGTCGTCTGCCGTGAAGCCGGACTTGGCCCGTGCCGTCTCCTGCACCGCTTCGGCCAGCGTTCCCTCGCAGACCGTGCAGCGGTCAAGGATGCAGGCCTTGTCGAGATGGATATGCGTATCGACGAAGCCGCCGAAGGCAAAGGCACCACCGCCGTCTACATCCTCGATGGCCTCGCACACGAATCCGGTTTCGATCGCCTCGATGCGACCCGCGCGAACTGCGATGTCGACGAGCGCGCCATCCTCTTCGATCCTGACATCGCGAACCACGAGATCGAACAACGAGCTTTTCGACATGGTCATAGGCCTATCGCGCCGCCATCGCTGCGTGGGTCATGTGCGCCTTCGATCAAGCCATCGCCGTTGATGCGGATGATCCCCGCTTGACCGCCAAGCGGGCTGAAGGCACCAATCGTTGAAATCTCGTGGCCCATGGCCGCAAGTGCGGTGACCGTCAAGGTTCCGACGTTTTCCTCAACCTTGAGGCTGTCGCGGCTGTCGGAAAACGTCCGGCCGAGCAGGAACCTCGGTCGCGAGAGGGCGGACAGCGGATTAAGGCCATGATCGATAAGGAGGCTCAGGAGCAAGGACAGGGTCTGCGGCTGGCCGTCTGCGCCTTGCGTGCCATAGACGAGATGCGGGCGGCGGTTCTTGAGCGCCAGGCCGGGGTTGAGGGTGTAAAATGGCCGCTTGCCGGGCTGGTAGAAATTGGGGCTCGCGGGATCTGCGCTGAAGGCCGCACCCCGGTTCTGCCAGAGGATGCCTGTTTCGCCCGCGACGACGCCGCTGCCCCAGTCGAAATAGAGGCTCTGCAGCAGCGAGGCGCAGCGTCCTTTAGGGTCGACGGCGGCGAGAAGCGCGGTGTCGCCGTGCTGGTAGGCCTGCGGCCAGGCAAGAGCGCGGCCCGGATCGATTGCCTCAGCCTTGGCTCTCAGACGGGCGGGATTGAGAAGCGCGGACGATATGTCGGTGTCAAAACGGGGGTCGGCGATATGGTGCCGGTCGAGGAAGGCCTGTTTTACCGCTTCGACGAGCGCATGGTAATGGTTCGGGCTGCCGACCGCGAGCTCTTGCATCGGCAGATGGTCGAGCACCCCCATAATGCCGAGTGTGGTCACCCCTTGTGTCGGCGGGGGAGGGGCGAGCAGCGTTATATCGCGATAGGTCTGGCGCAGGGGGGCAACGCTTTCGGTTTTCGTCGCCGCGAGATCGGCCGCAGTGAGCGGTGAGCCCACTTCGGCCAGGCCTTCGGCTATGCTGCGTGCGAGAGCCCCCTCGTAGAATTCGCGGGCGCCATGGCGGGCGATGGCCTGAAGCGAGCGAGCAAGGTCCGGCTGGCACTGGATGCCGTGCCCGCGAAAAATGTCCGTGAAGCCCGGCCATGTCGCCAGTTCGTCCTTGCGGAAATCATGCCAGAAGCTCTGCGAAGGGCTGACGGGAAACCCGGCTTCCGCGATGGCGATCGCGTCGTCGAGAAGGGCAGGCAGATGCTCGGTTCCGCCCCACGCGCTCGCCGAATGGTTCAATACGCCGTCCCAACTGTCGACGAGACAGGCGGTTGTCAGCGTCGAATGGCTGCCGCGCAAAGGGATTTCGCCTCTCGGGCCACCGGTTGCCGCCTGACCGATGCCGAGGAAGGTCTGCGCGTTGCCGTCCGCATCCGATACCATCCAGACCGCATCGCCGCCAAGTCCACAGAAATGCGGATAGACGACGGACAGGACTGCGCCAGCCGCGACCAGCGCCTCGATCGCATTGCCGCCACGCCGCAGTACCTTGGCTCCCGCCTCGCTGGCGAGCCAATGCGGCGCGGTCACCATGCAACTGCGGGAGCGCGCGTTTGCCCACGCGTCCTGCCGGGTTTCAGATGACATCAGCGGATCACAGAGCCGTTTGCGGCCACCAGCTTGCCTTGCTTGAAGACGCGGCGCGGCTTGGGGATAGCCACCACCGCTTCGGCTATGTGTTCGGCAGCCAGCGTCACGAAATCCGCCTTGGCGCCGACTTCGATGCCATAGCCTTCCAGGCGCAAGGCCTTCGCTCCGCCCGCCGTTACCACATCGAAAGCGGCCGCCAGTTCCGGATCTGTGTAAAAGCCGGAACGGTAGGCGATGATTTCGGCACGCCGCAGCATGTCGCCATCGCCAAAGGGCCACCAGGAATCGCGGATATTGTCGCTGCCGCTGAAGACGGTGACACCAGCTGCGCGCAGCAGCGCAACCGGCGGAAAATTGTGATTGCCGGGCGCATTGGTCATGATCGAGACGCCGCTTCTTGCGATCAACGCGGCAATTTTCTTGGCCCCATCCGGGCCGAGGTCCCCCAGCCCATAGGCGTGGCTGACGGCAACATGGCCCTGCATGCCGAGCGCCGTCGTGCGGACGCAGATTTCCTCGATGGTCATGGCGCCCATCGTGCCGGCATCGTGGAGATGGATGTCGACATCGACACCGCGCTTCTCGGCAATGCCGAAGACGATGTCGAGGTGGCCCGTGATATCGCGGTCGAAGGAGAGCGGATCGAGCCCGCCGACCAGATCGGCACCCATGGCAATCGCCTCGTCCATCAGCTCGGGCGTGCCCGGGCTCTTGAGAATGCCGTTCTGCGGGAAGGCGACGAGCTGGATGTCAATGATATCCTTGTAGTCCTCACGAACCGCCAGAATGGTTTCGAGCGATTTCAGGCCGACCGAGCCGTCCACCATGACGTGGCTGCGCATCTGTACCGTGCCGTTGGAGATGCAAAGGTCGAGCTGGTTGCGGGCACGCTCGTCCATCGGAGCGGCTGTGGCCATGTTCTGGGCCTGGAAGGCGACGCGTTCGTGTACGTCGAAGCCGTTTGTGCAGGCTTTGTGCGGGATCCACTTGTCGCCGTAAAAACTTGTGTCGAGGTGGATGTGGCCTTCTACGAAGCTCGGCACGAGGAGGGCACCGGATAGATCGACCGTGTCGGCGGCACGCGTGTCGGGGCCCGGGCGGCAGATTGCGGTGATGCGGCCACCGGAAACGGTGATGTCGTTGAGTGTGCCATCGGCCAGCTTCGCGTTGGTGAAAAGTATATCGGTGCTCACCGGGGTCTCCCTTCGTTTGGACTTGTCATGAGTGTCTTTGCCAGCAGCATGCGGGCCCGTCTTTGCCCCTCACCCTAGCCCTTTTCCCCGTTGAAAGTGGAGAGCGCGCGGCGGAGTATGCCTTGCGGATGCCGCGAAGTTCCAGGCGGTGTTCTGCTGTACTGGTCAATGTTGCATACGTCATTGGCGAAATCTTGGCTACGTGACACTGCAAATCAGGTATGCAATAAGGATGCCAAATCGTACAAGCTGCTGCTGGGGCGCAGTTCGGCTGTTATGGCCATGGATTCATTGAGGGAAAAACAAGGTGGCACGCGTATGCATCCGATGCACGGATGCGCGTGTCAGTGTCGAGGACTCGTTCACGTCCACGAAATATGCACACTCTTGTATACCTGATTGAAAAAACGGCAGGCTAATTCGTTGCCCTGCCGGAGAAGCGCGAAAGGATCGAGCCTAAGTCGGGCTCCGCTGGCTGCTCGTCGTCAAGCAGGGCCCGACTTTCCACCGACGAAAGATGCGCGTCCATGAGGTGCTCTGCGGTGGCAAGATCGCCCGTCCTCAGCGCATTGATCAGACCGGAATGCTCGCTGATCGCGCATTCGCTGGAATGCGGCCGGCTGTACATAGCCAGGATCAGGGAGCAGCGCGAGACGAGTTCGGAGAGATAGCGTTCGAGCAGCGCGTTGCCAGAGAGTTCGGCGAGCTTGAGGTGGAATTCGCCGGCGAGGCGTGTCGAGAGACGCACGTCGCCCTTTGCGTGGGCCGCTTCCTCCTCCTGCACATGGTCTGCCAAAACTCTCTCGACCGCAGGGCTCCAGCGCTTCATGACCGCCTTCATTACCTCCCGCTCCAATGCCCGCCGAACAGCGAAGGCATCGCGCGCCTCGTCGAGGCTGGGCTGGGCCACGGTGGCAGTCCGCTTGTGATAGGTATCGACAAGACCCTGAGTCTGAAGCCTTCCAAGCACGGCGCGTACCAGGGTACGACTCATGGCGAAATGCCTCCCAATCTCGTCTTCGGGAAGTTTGGTTCCAGCCTTTAGAGCCTGTTCGATGATAGCCTGGCGCAGAGAGCGGAGGGCGACTTCTACCCGATCGGAATTGGACGACATGTGGCTGCGACTTTGTTGAGATCCAGTATACGCTATCGTGATCCCAAGGGTACAGCAAGCCGCGCGAAGCGCGAGTGCGGAGGGTAAATTTGGAGAGTAAATTTATTGTGGGGATTGTTCTCTCGCGAAACTGCTGGTGCGACCAACGCCACGAGCAACCGACCGAAGTGAGGCAATAGGACGGACCAGTTCACGATGACAAGTACGCATGCTGCCGCGCAACAATGGCGAACAGCACACAAATTCAGCAAGATCCCAACTAAGCCACACTGGTCTATCGACACCGAAAAGGAGCCACCTCGTGCTCGGCGCTGGAATGGCAAGCGCCTAGGGTTGGTTGAGAAAGATCAGGCGGCGTAAGGGGAAAATATTGCGTATGTGAGATGCGCGATAATCAGGACTAACTCAGATCATGTTCTCGATCGCACTTATTAAGTTGTCATATATGATGCCTTATTGGACATTATCGTGCATATCTGAAATTCACATAGCGAGCGCTATCTCAGTCTGCTCGTTTATGAAGGCGGGCTCATATTGGCGCGCCAAGGACCCGGAGACGCCCGACTGTCGAAGCGCCTCACGCCATTCATCGGAAATGCGCTGCGCCGCGTCGCGGATCACTCGACGAGCGTCTGCTTCGTCGATCTCAAAGAACTCGCAGGCTTCCAGTGCCAGACGGATCGACCAGTCGTGCACGCCACCTTCCAGTATCGCCGTTTCGAGATGCGGATTGCGGTCAGGGGCGGGGTTCACATCGAAAACCGGAGACAATCGCCAACGGCCGGCCCCCACATAGAGGAAACCGTGATTCTTCAGATGGTCATCCTTGTTCGATACGAGGATGGTGAAGATCAAGCGCAGAAAGAGTTCGCGGAAATCGGTCCGCGGATCAGCGGCATTTGCCCTCATGAAATCGACGATCTCCGTATAGGACCCCAGCTCTGTCCCGGTCTTGCCAAGAGCAGTGCGGGCCGAGATGTAAGGAATGCGCGCGGTCCTGCGCCGGTCGAACCGCTGGATTAGAGCGACCGGGAATGGTGTGTCGGCCAGTTCCAGCCTGACTTCCGGCGTGCGGATGCCGCACGCCCGGGCGAGGCGGAGTGTGGCAACCTCGACGCGTTCGATCGGCTGCTGGTCGTGGACCGACGTGAACTTGGCAAGCCAGAGCGTCTCGCCGTCCCAGACATTAGCCTTGGGACGCGCGCCGCCGGAACCGCCGGCGCCGGCGAGCGCCTGCATCTCCTCTGCGGAAATCTCCCTGCCCTGCTCATAGGCGCGCGCGATGGCGGTGATCGCTTGCAGATCGACTAGGCGTGGCACAGCATCGGCCGCCCCACCCCGGATGATTTGCCCTGCATCGTCGAGAAACCGCAGAGCCCCCTGCCGGCAGGTATCATCGGACAGGGTCAGCTATTCGAATTCGGAAAAGGCCGTTGCCATAGGCGCGCTCGAGAAGCCTGCGGCCCCAACTATCCGGCGCGGCGTCGGCGAAGACGCCCGCCAGTGCATCGCGCACGTTTCCGGACTGGCCGGATGTGTGAAATGGCCCAGCTTCAAGGGGAAAGGTCGGCTACACGGCAAACGCGCGAGGAGTCTCGATCCAGGCAGAATCATAGGCGAAGGCCGAGAACTGCCGCGGCCCGGCCTGCGTGAAACGAAGCTGGCCAACGGGTGTCAGGCTCTCTCCGAGAACGACATGGGCGTTGAAGTCAGGCATCAGAATGACGCGCCGTCCGGATCGAGGACATCCAGATCATCCTGTGCCGTCTTACCCCTGGCCTTCTGTCTGCGCAGTGTGGTTGCAAAAGACCGTCCGCGACGCGGCTGGCGTTCGGCGGTCAGCGCTAGACCCAAATCATCCTTGCGGATGTCGATCAGGTCGGCCAGCCGGTCGACAAGACCAAGCACGACCAGGATATCTGCGAGCGTGCCGATCCCGACACCGGGGTCTCCCTTTTCCAAGCGCGCGATGGTGCTCGGCGACGTGCCCGCGCGCACCGCCATATCGGCCACGGCGATCCCGCGCCGCAAACGAGCGCCGCGGACGTCGTGCCCAAGCCTTTCAAGGGCGGACTTTGATTTTGGTGATCCCATACCAATGATCCAGATACGACGATTAAAGACCGATATCATGTCATATATGACCAGTTGCTGGATTCAACAAGGGGCGCTGCACAACTATGATTTCGCTGAGGCTGGCATGTCTTCGGGGCGTTGTCACGTTGCATGGCCAATGCCGTGTGTCGGCGGAAATCAGGCGCTTGCGCCTCCCCACTGCGCCATGGCGCGGATCCGATGGATGTGGGTGGCCTGACGGCAACTGCGTTGAGCTTGATCTTCAATCCGGCTTCCAGTGCCGCATTGATGCCCTGCATCACTCTGGCCAAGTCGCCCCGGCGGGTGATCTTCTGGAATTTGATGGCGTCGAGGGTATCGAGCAAGCCGTTGATGCGACGCACGCCGCAATCCGCCAGATCCTGCGCAAAGCAGGCAAGTTGAGGGCCGTTAGTGGTCAGCGTCAGCTCTTTGAGTTCGCCGTCCAATCTCATTGCTCAAGCCGGGCATTCCAGGCGGCGGAGCTTTAAAGGCAAAAATGGCCGCGAAAGAAGCCGCGGAGAACCACTGAAACCCTTTCGGGGTCCTCCCAGTGCGGGTTATGCCCAAATCCGTCCATGAGGACCGATTGTACCATTGAGAGTGCACCCTCGAGCGCCAGCCGGTGACCGGCATCGAACAACGCATCCTCGCTGCCGCCGATGCAGAGCACGGGTATTTTGACCTTTGCCGCGGCTTCCGTCAGATCAAGTGTGGAAAAGCATGCAAGAATGCCATGCCAGATCTTAGCTGGGACAGCTGCGGCCTCACGCCTGACGGGGGCGAGGAAGCATGGATCGACCGGATGCGGACAAGCGTGCCAGAGATCGAAGAATGGATCGCCGGCATCGATCGGATCGCAAAGCGCAAGGATTCCGTCCGTGACAGGATCGCGCTGCGGAAAGGCCGGGCGCACCGTGCCGGAAATCGTGACCAGTGTGGCAACGACGTCGGGAAGCCGGGCAGCAAGGTCAATACCGATCATGGCTCCCATCGAATGGCCGACGACGGCGAAGCGCCCGACGGTGAGAGCCGTCATCAGCGCAACGATGTCATCTGTGAAATCCGCGACGGTCATGCCCACCCCGATCACCGAGCCTCCATGACCCGGCAGATCCGGGATGACAAGGCGAAAGCCGCAAAGCCAGGGCTCCAATAGCGAAAAGCTGCGGCTCGAATCCGAGTAGCCGTGCAGCAACAGAAGCGTCGGTCCCGATCCACCGGTATCGATATACGCCAGCGACCGCCCCTCGATCAGGCGCACCATGCGCTTGCGGGCGGCCCAGCCGTCTTGATCGACGATGCCCGCTAGCAAAGGATTCACAGCGCGAGCTTGGCCTTCACGGCCTCAAGCCCGGGTTTGCCGTCGAGGGTTGTCACGCCATCCAGCCAGACGTTGAGACGTTGCGGCTCGCTGGCGATGGCTTTCAGGCCGGCCTCTTCCGGAGCCAGGCCGTCCGTCATCAGATAGCCCATGCCCTTGTTTTCGAAATCGATGTCGAAGGTCAGGTTTTGCAGCAATTTCGCGACGTTGGGGCACTCTTGAAGATAGCCCTTGCGGGCCTGCGTCGAGACCGTCGCAGCGCCGAAATCCGGCCCGTAGAACTTGTCGCCGCCGGTCAGGTACTTGATATCAATCGCGGTATTCATCGGATGCGGCGCCCAGCCCTGGAACACGATGAAGGCCTTGTCCTTTGCGCGGCGCTGCACCTGCGCAAGCATGCCCTGTTCGCTGGATTCTACCACATCCCAGCCGGCGAGGCCGAGCGCCGGGTCCTTGACCGCGTCCAGCATCAGCTGGTTCGAGCCTGGCTCTATGCCGTAGAGCTTCTTTTCGAACTGATCGGGGAATTTCTGGAGGTCGCCGAAATCCTTGACGCCGGCGTCCCAGACATAGGTCGGGACGGCAAATGTATATTTAGCGCCCCTCAGGTTGGTTACGACATTCTCAACTGAGCCGTCTTCCTTGTAGGGCTTGTAGTAGGCGACCATGGCAGGATCCCAATAGCCAAGAAAGACGTCGAGGTTCTTGTTCTTCAAGCTGAGATAGATGACGTCGATGCCGAGCAGCGAGCTTTGCGGCTCGTATCCCAGGGCCTTCAACAGTGTGAGGCTGACGCCAGTGGTGAAGGCGAGATCGTTCCAGCCGGGCTCGGCCATGCGGATCATCTTGCAGCTTTCCGGATCGGCGGCGAATGCCGGCATGGCTACGGCACCGAGGAGTATGGAAAGCACGCCTGTCTTCAGATGCTGAATCATTGCATTTCCCCTATGTTGCCCGCTGGGTTATTTTATTGTCCGATGGGACAATAATTGATCTTTGCGGAAGAATTGTCAATGGTGGAGACAAGATGAACGGGCACGAGCATGAAACTGACTAAAATCAGCGCGATCCGGCGCAAGGAGCTGCGACAGGCGGCCTTCGAAGTGCTGCAGCGGGAAGGCATGGCAGGCGCGACGCTGGAAAAGGTGGCCACCCATGCTGGCGCCTCCAAAGGCATCGTGCTGCACTATTTCCGCAGCAAGCAGGAGCTGTTCGAGCATGCGATGCGCGAGGCGAACCTTTCACTCAGCGAGGCGGTGAGCGCCCGGCTGAAACAGGCGACGACGCCTTACGAGCGGCTGGAGGCGATCATCGAGGGCAATTTCGAAGAGCGCTTCTTCCGGCCTTCTATCTGCTACGCCTGGCTTTCGCTCTGTGCCGAGGTGCCGCGAGAGCCGCAACTCGCCCGCATCCAGAAGGTGATCCATGCCCGCATGCGTTCCAATCTGATGTCGGCGCTGGTGCATCTGCTGCCACGTGCCGAATGCGAGGCCGTGGCGCTGGCGATCACGTCCCTGATCGATGGGCTCTGGCTGCGGGCCGGCCTGCAATCGGAAGGCCTGACCCGAGCTATAGCCCTCAGCCAGATGCGCGAATACTTGAAATACCGCATCCCAGGCTGAAGATTGTGAAAATGCATCCAAGGATGACCCCGTGGAGATGGGGCCTATGTCGTTAAAATATACTCTGTTTTGTGGAGAAAGCGATCATACCGGCGTCGCCCATGACCCCAGTGATGTTCCGATTTTCCTATCAATTTCAAACTGTTGCAGGGGATCTCAACGGGACCATTGTTCAGAGAGCCGGCAATTCCGATTTGAAGCCGGCCACCGTGCCAATCAAAAACCGTCCAGATTCCGGCACTGAACATTACCGTCTGGGTCAGCAGCTTTGGCATCAAATGGACCACGACAAACGACCTCGGGACTATGCTCGACAAAGTCCACGCCGCCTATCCAACCGTGAAGGCGGTGGATGCGCTGCAATAGTCGGCAAGACATCGCTGCCCGTGCCAAATCCAGGGATTACATCCTTTGAACTGCACTACGGCCGTCCTAACCTTGTTCAACCCGGACAGCGTCCTCGACGGGAATCACGGGTCGTGCCTGGAATTCAAAAGCGGGCCAGGTCGAACATGCCCACCCCACTCGCCCGGATGGTGCCGATCAAAACGGTCGATCTCCACACAAGGTGAGGAAGACCCCCATTAAATGCAAAACGCCACAGGGGCTCGAACGTCATCATTGTCGCGCAAGCGCTGTCGCGATCGTGAATGTGTCGGGACGGCCCCAGCCGGTGCCGATCAAGGCGCCGTTCCATCCATGTCTTTCAATGGCTCGCCTGCGTCGTCAGTGCGTCGAGGTTGTTATGGCCTTCGGCCGCGACATCTCCGCGATGACCGGCCTTCACGTCGTTGGGGATGTACCAGAGGAATTCGGACGGATCGCGCATGTTCGAAGTCATCTTTCCGGTCAGACCGGCCATCTAACCTCTGCAATGTCCAGCGAGCCCGGCTTGCCGCCATCGCGTGCAAGCCTCGCCGCGCGTTGAAAGGCGGCATTTTGGGTGTGGCTACACCGTAAAGACGCCCGAGATCGAATGATCTCGCCGTTCAGATAGTCAACCTGGCTCGACGTGCCGCGCGCAAAGCTCTGCCATGTCGATTGCTGGCCGCGGCGCATCAAGGCTGGAAGACGCTGTTCATGACGAAACGATAGCGTTCGGGACGGACATAAAAGGTCGATCGCTCGGCCGGTGTATCGTCCGTGAACCACGACGTCCGCTCCATGACGAGCAGCGCGGTTCCTGCCGGAACTTTGAGGATTGCGCCAAGCTGCGGATCCGCGGTTTCAGCGCCGATAGCGACATGAGCCCGCTCGACATCGAGCCCGGCAAGCGCAGAGACGATCGCATAGGTCGGGCGGCTTTCCATCTCATCGCGAGACAATTTCGCCAGTGCCGTCGGCAGAAAGCTACGCCCGAGCGCGATCGGTTCGTTGTCGACGAGGTGAAGGCGCTCAAGGGAAAGGCATGTCTCCCAACCCCTGCCAAGCGCAGCGGCGATCGTTTCCGGCGTCCGCGTCGTGTCGACGGAAAGGATACGCATGCTGGCATTCAATCCCTGCAAAATAAGGGATTCGTGAAAGCTTCGCAGCGTATCGAGCTCATGTCGGACTTCCTTGCCGGCGACGTAGGTGCCCTTGCCCTTGCGCCGCTCTATCAATCCCTTCCGGGCAAGCTCGTCCAGCGCCAGCCTGACGGTGACACGGCTGACGGCAAAGCGAGTGCCGATCTCTGCCTCCGATGGCAGCCTGCCGGACGGCTCGAACCGACCGCTTCGGATTTCATCCTGTAGCCGGGCTGCGATCTGCCGGTAGAGCGTGGTGGCATTATCCCTGACAATTGGCATTTCATAACAATCGGTCTGAACGGTTTCAGCGGTCATACAGGGCATGCTTTGTTCTGTCGATTGAGGGGGCTTGTCATACATGTATTAAAATGTATTATTCCATAACGCCTTTGTCTATGGAAATAGTCGTCTATGGAAATTGTCACCCCTTTCCACCCGCCGGCCGTACTCTCGGTCGATGGCATTGGCTTCGCCTATAAGAACGGCCGCGAGGTCTTTCGCAATTTTTCGCTGACGGTGAAAAAAAGAGAATTCGTGGCGCTGCTCGGCCCCTCGGGTTGCGGCAAGTCCACCATGCTTAATCTGCTTTCAGGCTTCCTTAAGCCGACCGCGGGGAGGGTATGCGTCAACGGTCAGCCGGTCTTTCCGGAAATGCAGGCGCTCGGCTATGTTTTCCAATCCCCGAACCTCTTCCCCTGGCTCTCGGTCGAAGACAATGTGTGCTTCGGGCTAAAGATGGGCGGCAAGACGAGTGCCGCTGAGCAGCGAGAAAAAGCGCGCCACTATCTTTCCCTTGTCGGCCTGGAGGCGGCGGCGCTCGACCTTCCGCACCAATTGTCGGGCGGCATGCGCCAGCGCGTCGCGCTTGCCCGGACGCTCGCCCTTGAGCCCGACATTCTGCTTATGGACGAACCTTTCGCGGCTCTCGACGCGATTACCCGCATCCAGATGAATGAGGAATTGCTGCGGCTCTGGTCAGAGCTCAGCCAGACGATCATCTTCATCACCCACGATATCGATGAAGCTGTCTTCCTTGCCGACCGCGTGGTCGTTTTGGGCCTTCCTCCCAATGGTATCGACAGCGAGATACTCATCGATCTGCCACGCCCGCGAGACCGTCACAAAGTCCAGAGCGCCGCGCGTTTTGCCGATTATGCCGATCAGATCATGCGCCGGATCGGCGCGATCACCCAACTCAGACAATCAGCCTCCCTCAATCATTCAGGAGCTCGTCAGAATGCAGGCCTTTAAGACGATGAAAAGAACTATTCTTACCGCCGCCATGGCGCTGCTCGCCGTCGCGCCGGCTTTGGCGGGTGATTCACAGCCTCTACGCATCGGTTGGGTTTCCGCGATGGCCAACGCGCCCGTCCTGATCGCCGACAAGAAGGGCTTCTTCAAGGAAGAAGGGCTTGCGGTCGAGCTCAAGTCATTTGGCGATGGTCCGGTGATCCAGCAGGCCGTGGCTTCCGGCGATGTCGATGTGGCCTATGTCGGTGCTCCGCCAGTCTATCAATGGTTTGCGCGCGGACTCGACAGCGTCATCCTCGCCAAGGTCAATTACGGTCAGGCAGCCCTCGTTGCCAAGGCATCCGGCCCGATCCGTACACTTGCCGATCTTAAGGGACAGCGATTGGCCGGCGTCAATCGCGGTAGCGGTATGGATGTGCTGCTGCGGGGCTATATCCTCAAGGACGTCGCCAAGCTCGATCCCGAAACCGATCTTCAGCTTTTGCAGATGCCAGCCGGCAATATGAATGCGGCACTCGACACCGGTGTAGTCGATGCGGCTTTCGAATGGGAACCTTTCGTCAGCCAGTCGGTCTTGCGTGGCGCAGGTCGGGTTGTCTTCGATGTCAATGAGGCCCTGCCGCATTATCCTTGGTATGTGATCGCATCTACGCGCAAAGTCGTCAGCGAGAGGCCGGACGATATCATCAAACTCTTGCGCGCCCATCATAAGGCAATCGCTTTCCTCAGCGAGCATCCGGAAGAAGCCGACAAGATCATTGCCGAGGCATTCAAGCTGGAAGCCGTGCAGTCTGCAGATGGCAAGGTCGTGCCGGCGCAAGCGATCGTGTCGGAGGCGCGCAAGCGGCTCGGCTGGTCCGATGCCATCGAAAGCGTCGATCGTGCCTTCATCCAGCGGCTGATGGATTATTCGCGGACGCTTGGCATTCTTTCCCAACCATTGAAGGCCGACAACGTCATTGATACTGCCCTTTGGGCGCGGGCAACCGGCGCGCAGAACTGAAATGTCCGGATTGATCGCATGGCCAAAACCCTCCTGGAGCTGGGCATCGCTTCCGGCTCTTGGGGTCGTGTGGTGCCTGGCTGCAAGCCAGGTTCCGTCCTATGTATTGCCTCAGCCGTGGGACGTGGCATCGGAGGCCGGGCGCTGGATCGGTTCGGGAGATCTCTGGCACCAGGTAGCGGCTAGCCTGTTGCGGGAAAGCGGCGGCTTCCTCGCCGCTACGCTTGCGGCGCTGGTGCTCGGCACGACCGCTGCGCTTTCGACCGGGTTTCGTGAGTTCATAAGTCCGCTCAATGGGCTGTTCATGGCGATACCGCCAATTGCCTGGGCACCGCTCTCGATGATCTTCTTTGGCATCGGCTATCTGTCCATTGCGGTGGTAATCTTCATCGCTGCCGTTTTCCCGATGGCGACGGCGATCCAGGAAGGTGTGCTGACGATCCAGGGCGGCGAAGTGCGGGCCGCAAGAACATTGGGTGCCAGCAAGCTGCAGCTTTTACGGTACGTCTATCTGCCGGCGTCGCTTCCCTTCGTGACCACGGCGCTTCGCATCGGCTTTTCGCAAGCTTGGCGAGCCCTTGTTGCCGCCGAGATGATCGGTGCGTCTCAAGGCATCGGATGGATGGTGGCCATGGGTGGTCAAACCGGAAATTCCAGCGAGGTGCTGCTCGGCGTCGCGCTGATCGGACTTATCGCCTGGCTCATGGAGAGCCTGGTGTTCCGACGTATCGAGCGCCACTACGAAAACTGGCGCGGACAACAATGAGGCCAGAGCTATGTTAACGAATTCGAACCGGCAGCCGGCGGCACTGGACGCGGTTGCCCCAAGCGGTCTTTACGATCATATCAAATCCTTGCCGTTTCTTGGCCGGCTTGCCTGTGATCGCAAGACGTTGATCGCCGGCGAATGGACAGAGTTGAGCCTGGTGTACGAAATCGGTGCGGTCGGGCTTGCCGATGGCGCGTGGTTGAAGCTTGCCTTCAAATTCTATTCCGACTGGGCGCTTTTCCAGACCTCCGATCCAACCGGCGCCAATTATGTCTCGGCGGAATATCATGCGGCCGCTCCGTTCGCCGGCCAGAGTCCGGCGACGGTGAGGGGGTTGAAGGTCCGCTTCGATCAGAAGGGACATGAGCGTCCTTTCCAGAAGGCAATCATCATCGATGTGGTCGACGGCTATCTCAATCCCGGTGATCGTATCACCATTCGTCTCGGCGATCGGCGGCAGGGCGGTGCCGGCACGCGGGCGCAAACTTTCGTTGAGAAAAACTTCCGCTTCCGGATGTTCATCGATCCGCTCGGCAGCTCGAAATTCGCCGAAGTTCCCGGCGATTGCGCCATCGATATCGTTCCTGGCATGCCTCATGCGATCAACCTCATCGCGCCCCGCCTTGCCGAACCAGGGCAGCCTGTGCGAGTTCTCGCCCGCGTCGATGACAAATGGGGAAATACCTGCCGCGACCAGACGATCGACGGTCGCGTGATTGTGAGCTGCCCGGATGGCAGCACGCGGGAAGAGAGGCTGGCTTTCGCATCAGACGGCTGGGCAGCAACGCAGATAGCGCTATCGTTCGGGCAAAATGGCGAATGGCGGCTGCGAGCCGAAGCTGACGGAATTCCGGTTGAGCCGGCGATTGCCTATGTCCAGGTCGAACCGCTGAAAAGCAAATACCAGCTCTACTATGCTGATCTCCACGTCCATTCCGAGGACACGGTCGGAACCAACGATACCTATTATAATCTAAGCTATGGTCGCGACATCGCCGGTCTCGATATCGTCGGCTATACAGTCAATGACTTCAACATCACCGAAACCAAATGGAATGAAGCGGTCGGACTGATCGGCGAATTGAACGAGCCTGGACGTTTCGTCTGTTATCCCGGCACCGAATGGTGCGGCAATTCTGCCGCTGGCGGAGACCGCAACGTCGTCTTCCTTCGGGACGGCAAGCCGCGTTTCCCTTTCGACGACGAGGGCCGCTCCGTACGCTCCTTCGAGTGGAACGAATTCACCGCTGGCACGATCCGGCCGGGGGTCTGGCCGGTGGATGAGCTTTGGGCGGCCTATGCCGACGATCCTGAGGGCCATTTGATGATCCCGCATGTCGGCGGCCGACGCTGCATTTTCGATTGGCATCACCCAGAGCTCGAACGCCTGACCGAAATCTCATCGGCCTGGGGACAATTCCACTGGAACTATGTCGACGCGCTAAGCCGTGGACATCGGCTTGGGGCGTCTGCTGCCAGCGACGAACATCAGGGCCGCTGTGGCGGCGGCGCACCGGCGACGGCAGCATTCGGTTCACGTGGTGGCCTGACAGGGGTCTTTGCCGAAACGCTGGAGCGCGCTTCGGTCGGCAAGGCCCTGCGCGCGCGGCGTACATTCGCCACTACGGGCGAACGCAGCTTTGCGAGTTTGCGCCTCGGCGAAAGCTGGATGGGCGAAGTCGTTGCTGCCGTTCCTGCTCAACCGCTTGTCTATCGCCTGCTGGGCGATAAGGGGTGGGAAGAGGTCAGCCTTTATGATGCGGATCGCCGGCTATGGACGCGGAACCTGCATCAGGAGGCCGGGTTTTCAAATCGCCGCATGCGTCTACGGTTCGGGGGCGCGCGGATCAAGGATCGCTACCGTGCAGCCTATTGGCAGGGCGAGATAGTCGTGACAGGCGCTGCGCTTCTTGGCCACCGCGGCGTAGGATTTGACCATCCCGAACAATGCGCCTGGCGAAAGGATGCGACGACCATAGGCTTTCAGTCGGCGACCCATGGCGACGTGGACGGCGTCGAACTATCGCTTTCGGACCTTGCTGGCAGCCGGATCGACGTCCGCGCCAATCTTTATGGCTATGTCAAGGTCGGCGATCCACTACAGCCGCCGCCGCACATCGATGCGCCGTCAGTCAACCTTTCGGTCTCAGGCTGCGAGCTGCTCGCCTCCGGCGCGATCAACCTGGATATTCCCGGCGTCGAACTCCGGATCTCTCTCGAATGCGTCACGGAGAAGACGTTGGCACGCGATTTGGAGGGGGAAATCCACATCGACGCCTTGAAACTTGAGAAGGGGCGCGAGCATCCGTTGTTCATCACCGCTCGCCAGACCGACCAATCGCGCATCTGGACCTCCCCGCTATTTCTCAGTTTGTGATGGAGTGCCGAGCCGCGAAGTGCTGCGTGCAGCACCATCTCATTGACGGGTACCTTGCGTTCGACAAGCCGGTGGAGGTGCCGGCGATTTGATCGGCTCGAGTGGATCGCGATGAGCGCGCATGACCCTTTGAATCTCTTTGTGCCGGTTGCCGGCCTGCCGGAAGAACAGGTCGCACGTCTCGTGCCAGTCGCTTTTGGCTGCATCGATTTCCTGTTGCGAGATCAGACCGGTGGCTCCCTCGGGTGGGGACGGTAACGATCAGCTGCTTGGTGGTGACGGTTCGGACACGCTAAGCGGCGGAATCGGAACTGACCAACTCTATGTGGGGGCGTCGTTCAACTACGGCGATGGAATTGACGCCGACACCACGATCAACCGTGATGCGGGGAACGACACAATTGTCGTCAGCAGCGGACAAGGCCATGGGGCATCGGGAATGATACGGTTACAGCGTTTGGCAGTGGCAAAGCTTATGGTGATGCCAACGACGGAGCGCCCATCCGGACATCCGTCGTCCTCGTTTTGATACTGACGATCGCGGCCGTACGTGATGCGGTGGGAAGCGGCCTCTGGTTTGGTGAACTGGTGATAGCGGACCAGACACTCCACCGCTTGTGTTTTTGTTCGTACTGTCCGGCTCGCCGATGATCAGCCGAATCCCGATTCCAAAACCCTAGCTCCCAAGCCTATGCGTCACTTGCTCACTGCCGTGGGAGCTGGCTGATTTGCGATTTTTTCGCGGAAGCCGACCAGCTCTTCCTCGCTCAGGCCAACCATATGTCGATTTTCCGGATAGGAGCCACTTTCCACATCTTCACGAAATTCGCGGAAAGCGGCGATACGGTCCTGCTGGAGGCGATCCAACTCGGCGGCGAAGTTGCGGTAGGCCCTGGCATGGCGCGGCACATGCCCGCGGTTCTGTCCAAGCACGTCGTCGGCAAAGAGATACTGGGCATCGCAGCCGGCGCCGGCGCCCATCGAGATCATGAACAGCGACGTGTTTGCGCTGATGAGGCTTGCCACTTCGGAAGGGACCACTTCGATTTCCGCGGCAAATGCTCCGGCTTCCTCCAGCGCCTTGACAGCCTGCCAGATCGCGAATGCACTGTCCGCCGTCTTGCCGACGGCGCGAAAGCCGCCGGTCCAGGTGGCCTTCGAGGGGATCAGGCCGACATGGCTGCAGACGGGAATGCCTTCATCCCGCAGGCGGCGGATGATCGAAAGGCTAGCGGCGCAATAGACGGCATCGCCGCCGGCCCGCATGGCTGTGAATGCGGCGCGAAGATATTCCTCTGCCGTGACGAAATCGCCATACTCCAGACCGGGGACGGCAAAGACGGTCGGTGCCGCCTCACGGAAGGCTGCTGTCAAAAGGGCAGGGGGCACGGAGACCATTTTGATACCGGCCTTTTCCGCAGCTTCGGCCTCTTCAAGTGTCACCACACGCAGCATACTGAGTTGCCTCTTACCTTTCAGCGCCAGCAGGTCGGCAATTGTAAGTCGATGAGATTTCATGGAATTCATTCCCGGCTATGAAAGGTTACAGCAATGATTTGAGCTTGCCCTGCGAGTCTGCCAAAACGCTCGGATCGGGGCGGTTGCCCCGGGCGATCAGCATTTCCGCCAGGCGGATGTCGCGGGCGACGGCACCTCCCGGCCCGAGGCCGCTGGCGGCGAGAAGGCGCCCGTTGTCGTCGAGGTGGAACAGGATTTCCGCTTCGCTCGACAAAGCTCTCTCGATGACGTGGCTTGCGCCATCGGCGAGCCCTGCGACCTGGAGGGTCAGATCATATTGATCGGACCAAAACCATGGAACGGAGGTGAAGTGTTCGGTCTCACCCATCATGTTCGCCGCTGCACAAGCGCCCTGTTCCTGGGCATTCCGCCAGGATTCCAGACGAAAGCGCCGACCGTCATAATGCGGGATGGGGAAGGAGCAGCAATCGCCGGCGGCAAAGATGTCGGTCGCGCTGGTGGCAAGGCGTGAGTCGACGGCTATGCCATTGTCGACGAGAAGTCCGCAACGCTCGGCCAGCTCCGTATTGGGTTGGGCGCCGATGCCAACCACAAGGATATCCGCCGAGATCATCGTGTCGTCGGCAAGACCAATTTCGACACCCGTATCATCGGCTGCAATCGCCGTGATCGCCTGGCCGCAATGCAGCGCCACGCCCTCCGCACGGTGTCGGTCCTGAAGACGAAGCGCGATTTTTTCCGGCACGCCGCGCAGGAGGATGCGGGGCTGCATTTCGACCAGCGTGACGCTTGCGCCCAGGCTGCGTGCCATTGCCGCAAGCTCAAGACCGATGAAACCGCCACCCAGGACCGCGATATGGCATCCCGGCTTCATCCACGCCCTCAAGGCAAGGGCCTGTGGATGTGTGCGCAGCACATGGACCCGTGCGCCAAGAGGCAGGTGTGGAAGCTGTCGCGGTCGTGCACCCGTTGCCAGCAACAGGCGTTCATAGGCGATCGCATCACCATTTTCGACGTGCAGTTCTTTTGCCGCAGGATCGATACCGCTGATCTCGATGCCCGGCCGAAAGGCGATGCGGGCATCATCGAAACGATCTTCTGTCGCAATCAGCTTGGCTGCTGCGGCATTGCTGTCAGCTTTTGACAGGGGCGGGCGTTCGTAAGGCAGGCATGCCTCGCCACCGATCAGGGTGACAGTACCCTGATAGCCGCGCTCGCGAAGCGCGAAGGCAGCGCGAACGCCGGCTTCACCGGCGCCGACGATCACCATTCCAGACGCTGCCATCTCAGCCGACCTCGATCTGTAGACGTCCGCCGTCAACGCGAACCGGATAGGTCTTGAGATTGATGCAGACCGGGGCACCCTTAGCCTCGCCCGTCTTGTAGTTAAAGCGGCCATTGTGCTTCGGACATTCGATGATGTTGTCCATCACCAGGCCTTGTGACAAATGGACGTTCTCATGCGTGCAAAAACCATCTGTCGCGTGAAAGCTGTCTTCCGGGCTGCGATAGATCGCAAAGGACTTTCCTTCGTGATCGAAGCGAATGACATCTTCCTCGTCAATGTCGTCGGTGGCGCACACGTCGACCCAGTTGCTCATGGTTTTCTCCTCCTCCTCAGTTTTGTCGCGGCTTATTCGGCGGCCGGCGCCATGACATCGCCGTGCAACTCTTCACGATAGGACTTGGCGGTCGCAGGCAGCTCCCGCTTTAAGAAATAATCCTCGTTGCGGAGCTGGTGCAGGAAGGCCGGGATCATTTCGCGATAGCCGTGCAATATCGAAGGATTGGGTGCCGGCAGATCGTGCTTGATCATCTCATGCAGCTTCGGCAGGGCATGGTAGGGCACCATGGGGAACATGTGGTGCTCCACATGGTAATTCATGTTCCAGTAGATGAAGCGGCTTACCGGATTCATATAGACGGAGCGGCTGTTCAGCCGATGATCGACGACATTGTCGGCCAGGCCGCCATGCTGCAGAAGACCCGTCATGACGTGGTGCCAGGCACCGTAGAGCCGCGGCAGTCCGATCAGCATCAGGGGCAGGATGGAGCCCATGGTGACCGCAAGCGCGATCGTTGCGCCGTAGATGGCAAGCCATATCCGGGCGATGCGAATGGCCCTCGGCTGCTCGCTTTCTGGAATGAATGTGCTTTCCTCGGCGCTGATGATGCCGAAAGCGTTGCGGATCATGTCGATCATCGAATAGCTGGCGTCGAACAGGCCGAAGACATTCAGGATCAGCCGCAGGAGATGCGGCGGACGCATGACGGCGATTTCGGGATCGCGACCGACGATCACGGTATCCGTGTGATGGCGAGTGTGGCTCCAGCGCCAGGTGACTGGATTGCGCATGATCATGAAGCAGGCGATCTGGTAGACGGCATTGTTCATCCACATCGTCTTGAAGGCCGTGCCATGGCCACATTCATGCCAGCGGCTGTCGGATGCGGAGCCGTAAAGAACCCCGTACGCCAGGAAGAAGGGGATCGCCCAGTAGGTTCCCCAGAAATAGATGCCAAGCCCGCCGAAAAGCACGAGACAGCCGAGCCAGATCGCGGTGTCTCGGATCGCGGGTCCATCCTCGCGTTTCATCAGCTCCTTCATCTGTTTGCGCGGGACATCGGTATGATACCATTCAGCCGCCGACAGTCCGTTCTCGACGGCAGCCTGCGCGTCTTGTCCCAAAAGACTGTAGTCCCGCTTCGTCGCAATCCTCGCCATGACGTGCTCCTCGATCCGCGGGACCCGGTCCCGACGTCTTGTTCTTGACGGATGGCAAGAGGATTATCGCGCTTTCAGCCGATCTCAATGGGGCTGCGATATATTCTATCAAAAGCTATCATTTAATTTCCATTCCATGATATATTAATCTCAGAAATGGGAGGGTAGACGATGGGATCGAGACCAACGATCGCCGATCTTGCAAAGGCGGCGGGTGTCAGCGTGGCGACTGTCGATCGCGTTCTGAATGGACGTCACAAGGTCCGGGAAGATACGTCCAGGAGGGTTTACGAGGCGGCGAACGAGATCGGGTTTCACGCTGTCAGCCTGTTGCGGCAGCGCGTGTTCGAAGGGCTGCCGCAGTATCGCCTGGGCTTTGTTCTGCAGAAGCCGGATCAGCCATTCTACCAGGCCTTCGCACGCGAGCTTGAAGGTGCCGTTCAGAACCATCCCGGCATCAGGGGCATCGCGCAAATCGAATATTCCTCAAGTCAGACGCCCGTCGAGCGTTCCGAAAAGCTGAAAGACGTCGGATCGCGCTGCCATGCCGTGGCGATGGTGTCGCCGGATTATCCGGCGATTGCGGCCGTTGTGGAGGATCTGAAGAGCCGGCACATCCCGGTGTTCTCGCTTCTCTCCGATTTCGCTCCCGGTATCCGCGAAGGTTATGTCGGCTTGAACAATCGCAAGGTCGGGCGAACCGCTGCCTGGATGATCATGAAGGCGGCCAAGCGGCCGGGAAAGGTGGCCGTCTTCGTTGGCAGTCACCGCTTCAACGGTCACGAACTCAGGGAAATCGGCTTTCGGTCGTTCTTTCGGGAGTGCGCGCCGGAGTTCGAGGTCCTCGATACCTTCGTCAATCTCGATATGGCTGAGATCACCCACGAGACGACAGTGGACTTGATCCAGAAATATCCAGATCTCGTAGGCCTTTACGTCGCAGGCGGCGGCATGGAGGGGGCGATATCCGCGATTAGGGAAGAACGGGTTGCCGGGAAATATGTGGTGGTCGTCAATGAGTTGACGCCGGATTCCCGCGCGGGCCTTGCCGATGATGTCGTCACGCTTGCCGTCCGCACGCCGCTTCAGCATCTGTGCCGTGATCTTGTGCAGTTGATGGTCGATGCGATCGAGAATGGGCCAGCCAACGTGCCGGGGCAGACCTTCCTTCCATTCGAGATGTATGTGCCCGAAAATATCTAGGTATTGAATGCAATAATTACATCAAAGACGTTGTCAAATTATATCAGAAATGAAGGAGAATCCTGCTGATTCCGCTTTGACGAATGTCATGAAACCTGATGACCTTTTGTTCACCGGGCAGGGGAGACGAGCCGCCCGGGATAAGAAGTTTCGGGAGATATTCATGGCAGGACCAACCTTTGCGCTGAACCACATGGTTGCGCCTTCGCTTTCTTTCGCTGAATTGCTCAAGGTTGGGCACGCCGTCGGAATTCGCCAGTTCGAAATCCGCAACGATCTCGAGGGCAACGCCATCCTTGACGGCACGTCGCCGGAGGCGATCCGCGCTCAGGCATTGGCAGAGGGCGCTGTTCTTCTTTCCATCAATGCCTTGCAGCGCTTCAACGACTGGAACGAGGCGCGGGAGCGGGAAGCGACGGAACTTGCCGACTATGCCGCCGCCTGCGGTGCAAAGGCCCTTGTTCTGGTTCCCGTCAACGACGGTACGGGCCAGCGCGACGGCGAACGGCAGGAAAGCCTGAAAAAGGCGTTGGGCGCGTTGAAGCTCATTCTGGAGCAAGCCGGCCTGATCGGGCTGGTCGAGCCGCTCGGTTTCCAGATCTGTTCGCTTCGCTCCAAAAAGGAAGCGGCCGAGGCGATTGCTGCCGTCGGCGGCGCAAACCGGTTCAAGCTGGTCCATGACACGTTCCATCATGTCCTTGCGGGCGAACCGGAAATCTTTCCCCAGTTGACCGGTCTCGTACACATCTCCGGTGTCGATGATCCGCAGGTCGCTATCGACGATATGCGCGATCCCCACCGTGTCATGGTCACCGAAAACGATCGCCTCGACAATGTCGGGCAGATCCACAGCCTTCTGGTTGCCGGCTACTCGGGACCATTCTCTTTCGAGCCTTTCTCGCCCTCTGTCCACGCCAGCGCCGATGTCGAAGGCATTGTTCGTGCGAGTGTGGAGTATGTGCGCCAAAAGCTCTGAACGGATCTCTGCGACGCCAAGAGGAGCGGCGCTGCGGTGATGCATTGCCTCCCGGGAGGAGGCGGAACCGGCGCAAACCAGGTGATCGCCGGCACCGAAAAAGGAGGAAGACATGAAGAAACTCTTTGCTGGCGCCCTGCTGGGTGTCCTAATGGCATCCAGTGCCCATGCAGGTGACATCGGCGTTTCGATGGCCAATTCGGACACGTTCCTGACGGTGCTCAGGAAGGGTATCGAGAAGTCTGCCGGTGACGCCAGCCAGCCTGTCCAGATTGAAATCGCTGACGACGACGTGCAGAAGCAATTGTCGCAGATCCAGAATTTCATCGCAGCTAAGGTCGATGCGATCATCGTCAATGCCGTCGATACCTCGGCAACAGCACCGATGACCAAGCTTGCCAATGATGCCGGCATCCCGATCGTCTATGTCAACCGCATGCCCGTCGATGTTGACGCGCTTGGTCCCAAGGGCGCTTTCGTCGCGTCGAACGAAGTCGACTCCGGTACGCTGGAAACCAAAGAAGTATGTCGTTTCCTCGGCGGCAAGGGCGATATCCTTGTCATGGTCGGAGACCTCGCGAACCAGGCGGCAGTGCAGCGCACCAAGGATATCCATGATGTGATTGCCACGCCGGAATGCGCTGGCATGAAGATCATCGACGAGCAAACCGCCGTGTGGGACCCGGTCAAGGCGCAGGACCTGATGACCAACTGGATCGCCGCAGGCCATAAGCCCGCCGCCGTGATTGCCAACAACGACAACATGGCGATCGGTGCGATCAATGCCATGAAGTCTGCCGGCTGGAACATGAAGGATGTTGTCGTCGGCGGTATCGATGCGACCCAGGAAGCCCTGGCCTACATGAAGGCCGGCGATCTCGACGTGACCGTGTTCCAGGATGCCTTTGGCCAGGGTGCGGGTGCGGTTGATGCCGCCATCAAACTTGCCAAGGGTGATAAGATCGACGGCAAAGTCTGGATCCCCTTCCAGCTCGTCACACCCAAAAACATGGATAAGTTTGTCACCAAAAACTGAGCCATTGGAATGCTCGGTCCGTCGTCTTCGGGTGGCGGACCCTGCAGGGAGGAGATGCCGTGGCAGGATTGCAAACGATTAGCCCAGAGACCATGCAGGCGGTGCGACACAGCGGTGCCGTTCCCAACAGCGAATTCCTGCTGGAGGTCGAGGATGTCCGCAAGGAGTTTCCAGGCGTTGTCGCTCTCGACAGTGTGCAGCTGAAGCTTAGGCGTGGCAGCGTTCATGCCCTGATGGGGGAGAATGGCGCCGGCAAGTCCACCCTGATGAAGATCCTGGCCGGCATCTATACGCCGGACAGCGGCGAGTTTCGCCTGCGTGGCCAAATCATCCGGCTGAAAAATCCGCTTGATGCCCTGCAGAACGGTATCGCGATGATCCATCAGGAACTCAACCTGATGGCACCGATGACGGTCGCGGAAAACATCTGGATTGGCCGTGAACCGTATGGCCGGTTTGGCTTGATCGATCACACCGAGATGAGCCGGCGAACCGAGCAGTTGTTCGAAGCCTTGGGCATCGACATCGATCCTGGCATAAAGATCGGCAAGCTCAGCGTTGCAAGCCGGCAGATGGTGGAGATCGCCAAGGCGGTGTCCTTCGATTCCGACGTGCTAATCATGGACGAGCCGACCTCGGCCCTGACCGACAAGGAGGTGAACCATCTCTTCCGCATCATCCGGTCTCTGCGGGAGGCCGGCAAAGGCATCATCTACATCACCCACAAGATGAACGAGCTTTTCGAGATCGCCGACGAATTCTCGGTGTTTCGCGACGGCAAATATATAGCGACCTGTCAATCGGCCGATGTTACGCGTGACGATATCATTCGCATGATGGTCGGGCGCGAGATTACGCAGATGTTCCCAAAGCAGCCGGCTGACATCGGCGATGTCGTCCTGTCTGTGAAGGGCTTGACGCTCAAGGGTGTATTCCAGGACGTCACCTTCGATCTCCGTGCCGGTGAAATTCTTGGCTTTGCCGGGTTGGTGGGGTCCGGCCGCTCCAATGTCGCGGAGACCGTTTTCGGCGTGACACCGGCAGACGCAGGCACGATTACGCTTTTTGGGAAGGACGTTGCGGTGGCGTCTCCTGCTGTCGCCATGCGCCATGGTATGGCCTTCCTGACGGAAGATCGAAAAGAGACCGGCTGTTTCCTGCTCCTGGATATTCAGGAAAACGCCCAGATCGCGGTGCTGCAGCAGCGTTACGCCCGGTTCGGTTTCGTACAGCAGAAGAAGCTGCGCCACCAGGCGGAGATCATGGCGAACCAGCTGCGAGTTCGCACGCCCGATATGCGCGAGCCGATTATCAATTTGTCGGGCGGCAACCAACAGAAGGTTCTCATCTGTCGCTGGCTGATGACCAATCCGAAAATCCTCATTCTGGACGAGCCGACCCGCGGCATCGACGTGGGCGCCAAAGCCGAAATTCACCGACTGATCTCGCAACTTGCCGGCCAGGGCGTTGCCGTCATCATGATCTCCTCCGAAATGCCGGAGGTTCTGGGCATGAGCGACCGCATTGTCGTCCTGCACGAGGGGCGCGTGACCGGCATTCTCGATCGTGCCGAAGCGGATCAGGTCAAAATAATGGAACTGGCGTCGCGTTGACGGCCCTGGGGGGAGGAAATCATGTCTGAAGGGACAAACGAACTGACCAGCATATCGAAGACGGGCTTGAAGAAGATCCGCCGTCTGCCGCCCGAATTTACGATCCTGGTCGTGCTTGTCGGCATCGCTCTGGTTTTCGAGATTCTGGGCTGGTACGTCGTCGGCGAGAGCTTTCTGGCAAACAAGCAGCGCCTGTCCATCATCGTTCTGCAGGTGGCCGTGACCGGGATCATCGCCGTCGGCGTAACGCAGGTTATCATCACGGGGGGCGTGGATCTGTCTTCGGGCTCGATGGTCGGTTTCATTGCCATGGTTGCCGCCAGCTTCGCGCAGACGTCAATGAACGCACGCGCGGTGTTTCTGCAGCCGGAATATGCGCAATTCGGATTGAGCTGGTTCATCGACGCCAGTCCGTTCTGGCCGATTGCGGTCGGCCTCGCTCTTGGTCTGCTGCTGGGGTACGTCAACGGCGTCATCATCGCGAAAACCGGTATCCCGCCTTTCATCGCCACGCTCGGCATGATGGTGTCGGCCCGCGGTTTGGCAAAATGGTACACGGAAGGCCAGCCGGTCGCACTTCTAAATGAGAATTTCACTTGGCTTGGGCAGAGCTTCGAGGTTGGCGGCTTTCCCGTGCCGCGCACGGTGATTGTCTTCTTCATCGTCGCGATCATCTTTCATATAGCCTTGTCCTACACCCGCTACGGCAAGTTCACCTATGCCATCGGCGCCAACCCTCAAGCCGCCCGCGTGTCCGGTATTGATATCGGCAAGCATCTGATCAAGGTCTATGCAGTTGCTGGCTTGCTGTCGGGCCTTGCGGGGGTGATGCTTGCCGCCCGTGCCCAGTCAGGTCAGCCCAATATGGGTGTCGCCTTCGAACTTGATGCGATTGCCGCAGCGGTCATCGGCGGCACTTCGCTTTCCGGCGGCGTCGGCCGCATTACCGGCACCGTAATCGGCACGATCATTCTCGGCGTCGTCACCTCCGGTTTCACCTTCCTCAAGGTCGGCGCCTATTACCAGGAGATCGTCAAGGGCGCGATCATCGTCGCTGCCGTCGTGATCGACGTGCACCGCCAGCGCAAAAAGTCCCGCGCCTAGAACCTCCCTGGCGTGGGCTTGCGATGCGGTGTCTCCACCGCATCGCTTTTTTTACACTCCCGTTATCCTCAGCGACCGAGAACGCGAATGAAAAGCTATGTGCTGACCGTATCCTGCAAATCCACCCGCGGCATCGTTGCGGCCATTACCGGTTATCTCGCAGACAAGGGCTGTTACATCACCGACAGCTCGCAGTTCGACGATCTCGAAACCGGGCTGTTCTTCATGCGTCTCACCTTCATCAGCCAGGAAGGCGCAACGATGGAGGAGCTGGAAAAGGGCTTTACCGCTGTCAACGAGCGTTTCGCCATGAAGACGCAAGTCCGTGACAGCGAACACCGCGAGAAGGTGCTGCTGATGGTCTCCCGTTTCGGCCATTGCCTGAACGATCTGCTCTACCGCTGGAAGATCGGTGCGCTGCCGATCGAGATCGTCGGCGTCGTCTCCAACCACTTCGATTATCAGAAGGTCATCGTCAATCACGACATTCCCTTCCACCATGTGAAGGTGACCAAGGAGAACAAGCCACAGGCCGAAGTCCGGCTGATGGAAATCGTCGAGCAATCCGGAGCCGAACTGATCGTGCTTGCCCGCTACATGCAGGTTCTGTCGGAGGCGGTCTGCAAGAAGATGTCGGGCCGGATCATCAACATCCACCACTCCTTCCTGCCATCGTTCAAGGGGGCAAACCCCTACAAGCAGGCCTATGAGCGCGGCGTGAAGCTGATCGGCGCGACAGCCCACTACGTCACAGAGGATCTCGATGAAGGTCCGATCATCGAGCAGGATGTGGCCCGCATTACCCATGCGCAATCGGCGGAAGACTACGTCTCAATCGGCCGCGATGTCGAAAGTCAGGTCCTGGCCCGCGCCGTGCACGCCCACATCCACCAGCGTGTGTTCATGAACGGCAACAAGACGATCGTCTTCCCGGCAAGCCCGGGGTCTTACAAGTCCGAGCGGATGGGCTAAAGCATGGCGATTGTCATCGATGGCAAGCAGGCCGCCGCATCCGTGATCGATGCAGTGAAATCAGCAACTGTTTCGCTCGAGCGTGAAGCCGGCGTCAAGCCCGGCCTTGCCGTTCGAACCTACGCTGCTTCTGGCCGCCAATGCTACGGTCACTGTCGCCCATTCGCGCACAAAGGACCTCGCTTCAGTCTGCCGCAATGCCGATATTCTCGTTGCTGCCGTCGGTCGCCCGGAAATGGTCAAGGCGGATTGGGTCAAGCCCGGCGCCACCGTGATCGATGTCGGTATCAATCGCGTTCCAGCCCCGGAAAAGGGCGAGGGCAAAACGAATCAGGCCCACATTGTTCAGCATGACGTCGATGCGGCCGAACTCCCGGACTGCCGAGTCCACGAGATGCTTAACCTGATTAGTCACGTCTGTCTGGACGGCTCTTGCCTTATGACCCTTTGCGGTGAGTTCATTGGCGAGTGCCTTGATGCGATCGGCCCTGCGAGCACCAAGGACGACGATGGCCCCACGCTCGGCCAGATGTCGGGCCGTCGCCTCACCCAGTCCACTGCTTGCGCGAGTAATCACCACGACCTTGTTTTCGATCCCCTGGGCCATGATGATCTCCAGTTCAAAATTTGGATTGGTGTTGGGTGCCGGGACGCGACATTGTGGCGAGCACGGCAGRCCCGGCGAGCAGGACGGCAGCCAGCAGAAACGCACTCCACCAACCGACGGTGTCGAAGAGCATCCCTCCGGCGAAAGCGCCTCCCGCAATTGCAGACTGGATCAACGCGACCTGAAGTCCGCCGCCAGCTTCGAGATCGTCCGGAATGATGTGTGTCATCCACGTGTTCCACGCCACGGGAATCGGCGTTGAGAGGAAGCCCCACAGCACGAGGACGGCTGCTGTGACGGCTTTGAATGAGCCGATGCCGACCAGGAGGACTGCGAGGAACGCGAGGACGCATGGAATCCCGATCAATACAGCACTCAGATGTCGTCGCAGCACGAGCCCGATTGCAAACGTTCCGGCCAGTCCGCCAACGCCCAAGCCCAGCAGGACCATGGACAGGATGTTGATATCGAGGGCAGTGACGCGTTCGAGGAACGGCCGCAGGTAGATCGATAGCGAGTTCATGCCGATGAACGCGAGCGCCGTTGCCGCCATTCCGATCGCGAAGGCGCGCTTTCTGAGCAACCCGAACATTTGAGTCACCGATACGGCTGCGGCGGGCGGCATCTTCGGCAGCACAGCGAGTTGCCATACCAATGCCGCGAGACCGATGGGTACGGTAATCAGAAAGGTAGCTCGCCAGCCGATGAGACTGCCGAGGAAACTGCCGAGCGGCGCGGCGGCAACGATCGCCAACGCGGTCCCACCCTGAAGCAGGGCGATGGCCTTGGGGAGGTCGGGGCCGGATGCGAGGCGTGCGAGGATGGCAGTCGAGAGCGACCAGAAGCCGCCGATCGCGATGCCGACCATCGCTCGGCCGATCAGGAAAACTGGAAAGCTGCCTGCAAGCGCTACCACGAGGCTGGAGACCGCCAACACCGCGGTATAGACGAGGACAACTGTTCTCCTGTCCAATCTGCTCAAGACGATATTTCCGAACAGGCTGGTAATGACCGCGAAAAAGCCGGACACCGCGATCGCAAGCCCCGCTTGACCTTCTGTGACAGAGAGGTCCCGGGCGATCGGGGTCAGAAGGCTGGTCGGCAAGAACTCGAGCCCCACCAGGAGAAAGGTGAGGAGCGATAGGCAGGCGACCGCGCCCCAAGGCGTTGTCTTCACGCGCCCTGTAAAACCTTCCTGCAGTGTGATCTCAGTCATTCGTGCATCTCGCTTCTGTTGTGAAGCAAGATAGTCAGGTTGGTTTCGAGCCACTAGAGGGTATAGTCTGTATGTTGTGGTGAAGGAGACTCAACAATGCGTCGTGACGAATTCGCGGAAATGAAAGCCTTCCTGGAGGTGGCGCGGGAGCGTAGCTTCACGCGCGCAGCGGCGAAGCTGGGTGTGACACGCTCGGCTCTAAGCCATACCATCAGGGCGCTGGAGGAGCGGCTCGGTGTACGTCTCCTTGCGAGGACGACACGTGACGTAGCTCCGACAGCCGCAGGGGAGCGTCTTGTCGAGAGGATTACACACCATTTTGAAGGCATCGCGTCGGAAATCAATGCGATCAAGGAACTGAGGGATCGGCCAGCGGGGCATGTCCGTATCGTCTGCCCCGATGACGCTATCGATCTGGTCTTCCGACCGAGGCTTCCCGCTTTCCTCAGAGACAACCCGGACATCACCGTAGAACTCATCGTGGATAACGGGTTCACCAATATCGTCGAGCGCCAGTTCGATGCCGGGCTCAGGCTTGGCGAGGCCGTCGCTCGCGACATGATAGCTGTTCGGGTGGGGCCGGATGTCACCTACTCTGTTGTGGGCGCGCCTGCATACTTCGCGCGGTTTCCGCTTCCATCAAACCCTCAGGAACTGACAGGCCACGACTGTGTCAACTTGCGGCTGCCTACATCTGGGACGCTCTACGCATGGGAGTTCGAGCAAGACGGTCGTGAGTTCAGTGTCCGGGTGGAAGGACCGTTGACGCTCAGCAATATCGCCTCGGCAATCGACGCTGCTCTCGACGGAATCGGGCTCGCCTACGTGCCGAAAGACCTGGTTCGCCAACATGTGGAAAACAGCTCGCTCCGCAATGTCCTCGAGGACTGGTGTCCGACATTCCAAGGCTACCATCTCTATTACCCGAGCCGTCGCCTTCCTTCGCCGGCCTTCCGTGCGTTCGTGGATTTCTACCGATGGAGACAGGACCGATAGGTACCTAACGGTTAGCGCGTTGTTTTAGAGTTGGCGAAGCCGGGTCAATGACCGCAGAGCGGTCGGTGTGTGCAATCACCGCTGCTCGCGCCTTTGAGAGGAAAAGGTTTTCGTAAAAACAGGGTCGTCGGTTCGGATCCCTTCAAGGCGACGGAAGTTCATTGCTTTAAGGGCAAAGCGTTGGCTTGGTCAGGTGGCCCCTCCCGCGGGTTCTTTGCCCATCGCTCATCGCGAATGGTGATTTAGGGCGAGCAGCCGCGCTCATCGAAGAAGTACACACCAATCCCTGCTGCATGAAGTGGGCCGTTGGGCCGCCTTGGTGCATTGGACAGGAGTTTTCCGAGCGCTTTTGCCTTCTTCGACGAGGACCTGCTGCCCGTCGCCGCAAGGCGGCCTTCTCGCATCGCGAGGCGACTATGAACGATTGATCGACACGCTGCTGCCATCTCTATTCCGAACTGTGTATTTCGCTTTCATCCGTAAGGAGCAATCGACACTCAGTGTGAAAAGCGGTAATCCGAAGTAAAGAATGCCACGCGCTCGCTAAAATGAAGATGCATGAGCCTTCTGCTTCACTTCAAGATCGACGCTGTCCGTGGAAGACACACACGAGAAATGTGATGGGGCGCGCCGACTGCTTGGAAGCAGGTCGAAAGCCGGCTTTGAAGAGCGTCTTGGTCGGAGATCTAATTCCTCGCATTGTTCACGCTGAAAGCTGCGAGGCAAGGTTCGTTTCCTGTCTTATGGGTTTGGATAGATGCGATGCAAAGGCACGATTTATTTGCCTTTCTTGTCCCGATTGATCTGCGGCAATGTGGCAAAGCGCTGATTGCGGCAGCTCTGACAGCGCTTCTTCTGGTGTTGGCCATTCCAACGACGGCCCCGGCGGCAGGCATCGACAGGTTGATTCAGGGCTTGATGGGCTTGCCTCCAGGTCCTGATCTCGAACCTCTCAGAGTTCCACCGCGACCTCAGCGCCGCCAGGCGGATACTGCTGTGGGAAAGGTTCAAGGCGGGCCTCAATCGGCGGTCCAGCCCAGTTTCGATTGTCGTCGCGCCAAAGGTGCGGCGAAAAAAACCATATGCCGGGTACCCGCTCTTGCGGCCCTCGACATGGCAATGGCCAAGTCCTACGTCGCGGTACGTGCTGCGGCGTCCTCCCCCGATGAGGCAAACCAAATCCGTCAGGAACAACGGAATTGGTTGGAGCAACGTGATGCCTGCGGCAACGATGTCGACTGTCTTCAGCAGGCATTTTTGGACCGCATGCGGGAACTGCAATATGCAGGCGGAAGTGCCGTCGGAGACAGTCAGTCGCCGACCGCGCCCGCTTTCTCGCAGCAACCAGATGCAGGCATCGACCCAGCCGGCACCGACAGGGACCAAGGTGCTTCGCCTTCCGGTGTGGGCTCCGGCGCTTCTCGGGCAAAGGCCTCGGCCTACAGGGTCGACGCCCTTCTGCACCCCGACGCAGACGGGGTACAGCCGCAACGGCTGTTCGTCTGGAACGGGCTCGTCGTGCTCAATCATCCTGAAAGCGTGGATGAGGAGTCCTTCATCGACCTGATGATACTTGGGATACGGCCGAGTTATATCGAGGAGAGGAAGAGCTACAGCGATAACGCGGCCTATTATTCCGGTCGTTTTCTCGCCAATGGCAACCCGCTGCGGACCGACGGAGACAGCTTTCCCGGCCATGACGAATTCGAGCAGCAGGACGCGCGCAACGCATTTCTTGCCCGCTATGCAGAGCCGCTGCGGAAAATGGCGCCGAAGCTGCCTTTCCAGTTCGCCTATACCTACGAGTTCAATCTTCCGAAATATGATGCCGCGCGCGGCGGCTTCCGCCTACCTGACATCGGAACCCTTCACCTCAACGACACATCCATGTCGGGTCAGCAGTCGGGCGGCATCACCTTGCGGCCCGACTTCGACTTGCCGAAGCCGCTATTCTGGCCGGCGAGCGACAGCGCGGCGCGACAGGCGGTGGAGAAAATCCGCGCGCTTACAGACCCGCAGTCGCCCCGGCGCGTACGCCTGCTGGCAGTCCTGGAAGCCACCGAGGGCAATGCCGAGACCCTGACGATTGCCACACGGCTGAAAAGCCTTGCCATCTACGACGACGCGCTGACGACGCAGCTCCACTCCTTCGATGTTTCCGCGCTCAATCACGGCGCGCCGGCAAAGAGTGACCCTCTCGCGATCCTTGGCCATCCACCGCGTGGCATTGAGCCTTGGGACTTGCTTGATGTCGCCGGGCACACGGTGATCGACGTGCGCCAAAGCGACAAATTCTTCGAGCTCGTGCGTCTCGGCGCACTGTTACCCGGACCACTCGACAATTTTACCGAGACGAGACTGGCGGGGGCCTATCTGACGGAACGGGCCAGAAATGAGGTGATGGGCCAGTTCCCCGGCGTGTGGAAAGGCAATGACGAATTTGCCCAGGCGCAGGCGCGTCAGAGTTTTCAAGCCCGCTATGAGAAGTCGATCACCGGCCTTGCGCCAAAGGCGCCTTTCGATTTCTACTTTTCAGGGGAAGTCCATGTTCGGCCCTATGACAACGCGCGCGGGGCCTTTCTCGTCGATTCCCTCAACATCACAGACCATATGCAATCCGGCGGCCTGCGGGCCATGCCCGACTTTCAGCTCCCGGACAGATTGGACTGGCCGCTTCCACCATCAAAAGCACAAGATATGCTCGGTGCCTTGGGCCAGGGTCGCTCGGCGCGGATCGTGGCGCACGTGCTTGTCGAAAGCGTCGACGGCACCTCGGCCGCCACCCGATACCGGCTGGATGCGCTGAGCCTCTATACGTCGGACCTGCGCTCCAAGCTCTATGACTTTCCAATTCAGAACGACGCCGCCTCCTATCTCGCTGGGGGTTCCCCCGCAAAGCTCGCCATAGGCGAGCCGGTCCCGCTCGACAGCGAGTTTCTCTGCGTCGAGCTTCTTGCCGCGGCCGGGGCGCAAACGCCGGAAGATGAATTCCAGTGGTGCTGGCAAACCATCGCCACGCGCGACCAGACCGCCTACGACACGGGCGCGGTCGGCAAGCCTGGCGCAACGGATGCGCACCATCCGTTCTTCCCCCGTGGCGGCGCGGCCTTGACCGTCGAAAGCAGGGCAGCCTTCCTGCGTTGGGCGAGCGCCTATGCCGCCGGCCTTGGTGACGCACAGCTGATCTCGCCGCAAACGGGCGAAACGACTGCCCCCACAGGCAAGGTCTTTGCCATGCTGCAGGGCAATGTGCCCTCGGGCTCCGGACTGCAGACGCTTTTGGCCGCCGAGCACTATCAGCCCGATCAATTGCTCAGCGTCTCCGTCTATAATCAGCCCGTACTCCTTGCCTTCCCGAACCGGGCGTCGGTCTATTCCTCCACCGTGCCTCTGGAGGTTCTGGTCGGCCATGCAACCCCCTATCATGCTCAGACCCTCTTCAAGGTTGGTGCCGCAAAGCTCGCCGCGACGGACGACGGTCGCCCCGTCCTGCTCGTGACGCTGGAGCCGCAATCGATGTCCGTCACCGCCATCGGCGGCGATGTGATCTACTCCAACAGATACGACCAGATTCAACCGCTCGGCGACGCATTCACCAGCGCTCCCGCGCCGGGCAGAGCCTCTTCCGGCCCGCTCTCGCTGGACAGCGGCGCAATTGACCTGCTGGCGGCCCGCGCTGTCGGCGACAAGCTCTCCAAACAGACGATGGCCTTTATAGTCACGCGGCAATGGGAGCGGGAAAACCAGCTCCGCGCAGCCCCCGACGATCGTTTCTTCGCCGTCGGCAAACGCGAACCGAGCCCGAAGGAGGCCGCAGAACTCGGCCCGCAATTCATCGCCTGGTCGGCTGAAAAACAACCTTCGCTTCCCGCCCGCGTGACGCTGCACCGACAGGCGGAGATCCGCAAGGGACAAGCCGGCATAGCCTGGACCAATCTCGACTGCTTCGGCGGACTAGAGAGTCTCTCGGAAAGCCTCAATCTGCTGATGGGGATCAATTCGGAGCTTGGCAGCTGTGAGCGGCGGCGAACCGCAGGGCAGGAAAGCCCGCAACAGCATTCGCAATGCATCGCGCTAAAGGCCGCAGCGGCAAGCGTCAACGCGACACAATCGGTCGGCGGCGCCTGCAAGATGCCGCTCAGCCTCGGCTTCAGCGATCCGCTGAACGTTTCCTTCCGCTTCGCTCAGGATCTTCCGGGGCTCGTGGTCGATATGCTCGGCGATAGCATGAAGGTGGATGTCACGCTCAGCCTTGATATAGACGGTGCCACATGGTCGCATGCACCGCCGAGCCCACGCGATCTGCTGCCGCAGGATATTCTGGCCGCGCTCTCGCAGGCCATGACCCTTCCCACACCCGTGGCCAAGCCCGATACCGAATTCGTGACCTTCGATGCGAAACTCGTCGATTTCAAAGTCCGAGACGAAGACGGCAAACCGCTGCAGGAGGTCGCATCAGCCAGCCCGTCCCCGCTTACAAAACTCTTCGACGAATTCCGCGAAAGCAAGACAGCGACGACCGCCCCCGCAATCGCCTCCGGGGCCTATGGGCCTGATATGGTCGGCCTGCGTCTAGGCATGACTTTAACCGAGGCCGAGGCGATCGTCCGCAACGAAATGAAAGTCGGCCGCGTCCTGCAGGGCAAACGCGCCTTCGGAGCCGCTGATGGCACCCAGATCAGCACGCCGATGTCATCGGGAAAGCTCTTCATATCCGAAGACGGGCTGGAGCTCATAGCTCTGCTCGACGAGCCACCATCCGCCGCCGACCGCGTCGTCGCCATGTGGCGGCGCGTCTATGTGCCTGAAAATACCGTCCTGCCCGAGGAGATCTTTGCCAAGGTCACTGAAAAATACGGCCCGCCGACGGGCCCCTATGTGCAGGCGCTGCAGACCGGCACGATTTCGGGCTGGTACACGCCCTCGGGCCAGAATTGCAGCGGCCTGTTCGGCGCGGTGAAAGCCAAACCGCTGGCCGAAGACTGGACGAATGCCGGTGCCTCTCCCTCCTATCAGTCCCCTAATTCGACTTATCCGAAAGGCCCGTTTCTATCGGCTGCGCTCTATGATCCGCTGAGCGCCAACAACAAGTTGTTTCAGGGTTGCGGYCCCCTGGTTACCGTGTCCCTGCTCGACGCCAGAAACGCCGGCGGCGCCATGATGGAACTCGATACAACACTCACAGACCCGGAGCGCTATGAGGCGGCTTATGGCGAGAACCTAAAGCAGGTGCGCTCGCAGGCAAACCAGGGAATCCCGACGGCTGCAACCAAATTCTAACTGCATAGCTGCAACTGGCAACCTGAAGGATCGGCATCGTCATGCGATCAACGCTCTCGCTTTGGCGAAGTATAACGCGCACCTTCAAGCCTAAGCGCTCTTTTCCACGCACGTTGACGTCTCTTGCGATGACCGATTGCTTTCGGACGAATGCGTTACGTTGGGTCAGGCTGCTGTGACTTTGGCGAAGTTGAAGGGCAGAAGACCGGTGATATCAGCGGCTTCGGTGCGCTGAGGCAACTCGGTGAGAACGTGGCGCAACCAGGCTAACGGCTCGATGCCAGCGGCCCGGCAGGGCGGCATCGCGCTGTAGACGACGGTGCTGGCCTTGGCTCCAGCGCGTCAGATATTCCCACTGGTTCAGGGTATAGGAGACGGCATCGCCGAGCTTGCTGTCAGGCGGGACCTTCGGCTCGATGTCGTCAAGCCATGACTTGAGAGCGTTCAGAATGGGCACGCTGTGTTGCTGGCGAAAGCGGCGAATGCCGTCGGCTTGCGTTTCGCCGTCCTCCAGCTCTTTGTCCCGCGCCTGCCTTTCAACGCGGTAGAACTGCTCGAAGAACCGGAGAGCCTGCTCCGGCGGTCCGTCACCTTTCTTGCTTGCCTTGAGGGCGTCGACAAAGCGCCGTCGGGAATGGACCATGCATCCAAGATCGGTTGCCCCTCCAGCGTGCGGCATGCGGAATAGCCGTCGCTCATCAGGAATGCCTGCGGGTAAATCTGGCCGCGGCCCGGCTGATAATCGAGAAGCACGATCGGCTGGTGGCCTCTCTGTCATTTTCTTTCAATACCTGAACCGTCGTCTCGTCGCCATGGATGAGGGGCTGCGATCTGAGCCGCAGTTTCAGTGTGTCATAGATAGATCGGCACATGGTGCAACTCGTCGACGCCGGCCTTGGTGATGCGTCGGCGACCAAAAGTGAAGCTCCAACGTTTGGTAGACATTTGCGCCCCGCAAAGCAGATTTATCGCTTGACGCCGATGTTATCGATAACATAGTGTCTCGTGGTCGCTGAGCTTTCGGAGGAGCAGAGATGGACAATCGCAAACTCATCGAATTCAAGGGTATTACCAAGATCTTTGGCGGCACCCGTGCGCTGGAGGGCGTGTCCATCGATCTACTCCCAGGCGAAATCCTCGCCCTTCTCGGGGAGAACGGCGCCGGAAAATCGACCCTGATCAAAACGCTTGCCGGCATCTACAAGCCCGATGGGGGCCAGATCCTGTTTCGCGGCGAGCCCTACACCCATCGCCCCCCCAAACCCAACACGCGTCAGCCCGTCGCCTTCATCCATCAGGATCTCGGCCTGATCGAATGGATGACGGTCGGCGAGAATGTCGGCCTTGCGCAGGGTTTTTCCATGCGCTCACGTATGATCGACTGGCGCCGCACCGAGGACCGGGCGCGCGAGGCGCTGGAACTGGTCGGCTGCGACTTCGACCCGAGCACCCGCGTGCAGGATCTCACCCGCACGGAAAAATCGCTGGTTGCGATTGCTCGCGCCCTTGCCGTCGAGGCCGACGTTCTGGTGCTCGACGAACCGACCGCCAGTCTTCCGGCCGACGAGGTTGAACGGCTGTTCAACGCTATCCGCCCACTGAAAGAGCGCGGCGTCGGCATGATCTACGTGTCGCACCGACTGGACGAAATATTCCGCATCGCCGACAGGGTCGCCGTTTTGCGCGACGGCAAGCTGGTCGGACAGCGCCCGGTCAGCGAGACGCGGCCGGACGACCTGATCGAGATGATCGTCGGCCGCCCGGCCAACCAGCTTTTCGTCAAGGCCGCCTGCACGCCGGGCAAGACAGTCCTTGCGGCGAAAAATCTGATCTGCGCCGGCACCGGCCCGGTTTCGTTCGATATTCGCCAGAACGAACTTCTGGGCCTTGTCGGCCTGCGCGGCGCCGGACAGGAGCTGATCGGCCGCGCCCTGTTCGGCTGCGAGGCCTTTGGCGGCACAATACACCTGAACGGCGAGACGCCGGACCTTTCCAACCCCGTGGCGGCGATGAAATCTGGTATCGGGCTGATCGCGCGCGACCGCACGGAGGAATCCGTTGCCATGTCGCTGTCACTGAGGGAAAACACCTTCATCAACCCCGGCGCATCCGGTCGCGGCCTGTTCTCGTTCCTGTCTCCGACCGATGAGGCCGAGCAGGCGCGCAAGATCGGCGAAACCGTGGGCTTGCGCCCGAACGACCAGAACCTACCGATCGAGGCACTGTCGGGCGGCAACCAGCAGAAGGTCGTCGTCGGCCGCTGGCTGGTGACCGGCCGCAAGCTGCTGGTTGCCGAAGACCCGACCGCCGGTGTCGATGTCGGCGCCAAGGCCGAGATCTACAAGCTGATCGCCCGGGCGCTCGAAGCAGGCCTGGCCGTCGTCGTCGTTTCCACCGATTTCGAGGAAATTGCCCATATCTGCCATCGCGCGCTGGTATTTTCGCGCGGCCGCATCGTTGCCGAACTTCAGGGCGAGGCCCTGACCACATCCGCCGTCATTTCCGCCGCGTCGGCATCGGAAGCCGCATAAGAGACCACGGGAGCTAGAACCATGCAATCGATCGAATCCACCGCCCTCGAGCCGACCCGCGGCGAACTGGCAGGCCTCACACTGGGCCAGAAAATCGCCCGCTATATTCCGGTCTACGGCCTGGTAATCCTGACCGCGTGCCTGATCGTGCTGTTCTCAATCCTGCTGCCGGGCACCTTCCCAACGCTGCTTAACCTGCGCTCGATCGTTTCCGACAAGGCGATCATTGCTCTGCTATCGCTGGCGGCAATGATCCCGATGGCATCCGGCCGCATCGATCTCACGGTCGGCTACGGCATAGTGCTCTGGCATATTCTGGCGATCAGCTTGCAGACGATGTTCGGCGTTCCGTGGCCGATTGCCGTTATCATCGTTCTGGCGCTCGGCGCTTTCACCGGCTTTCTCAATGGCCTTCTCGTCGAGGTCGCGCGCATCGACAGCTTCATCGCCACGCTCGGCACCGGCACCATTCTATACGCGCTGGCGCTCTGGCATACCGGTGGCCGGCAGGTGGTCGGTGTTCTGCCGCAAGGTTTCTATGCGCTCAACGGCACTATGGTCTTCGGCCTGCCGATCACCGGCTTCTACGTGATCGCCATCGCCGTCGCGCTCTGGGTCATCCTCGAATACCTGCCGATCGGCCGCTACGTCTATGCCATAGGCGCCAATCCGAAGGCTGCCGCGCTGAACGGCATCCCGGTTCGCCGCTACGTCATCGGCGCCTTCGTCTCCTCGGGAACGCTGGCAGCGCTTGCCGGCGTCCTGCTCGCCTCGAAGCTGCGCATCGGCCAGGCCAGCGTCGGGTTGGAATACCTGCTGCCGGCCCTCGTCGGCGCCTTTCTCGGTTCCACCACCATCAAGCCCGGCCGCGTCAATGTCTGGGGCACGATGACCGGCGTCATCATTCTGGCGGTTGGGATTTCCGGCATCCAGCAGATCGGTGGTTCGTTCTTCGTCGAGCCGCTCTTCAACGGCGTCACCCTGCTCGTCGCCATCGGCATTGCCGGTTATGCCCAGCGCAAGAGGGGCGCTGCGGGTAAAGCGGCGGCACCTGGCCCGCAGCTCGCCAAGACACAGAAAAACTGAGGGAACCGATCGTGCGAAACGCACCATCTTCAAAGGGAGGAAGAACCATGAAACGCAGAACTCTGATCCAGGGCTCGGCCGTCATGCTGGCGCTGATGCTGGCAGGACCGGCGCTCGCCGATGCCATGGCCGACGCCAAGGCCGTAGCGGACAAATACGCCACCCGCGTCACCGCCTGGGACGGACCGAGGGCAAGTCCGAAGGCGCAGGAGGGCAAGACGATCGTCGTGCTCGCCGCCGACCTGAAGAACGGTGGCATCCTCGGTGTCACCACCGGCGTCGAGGAAGCTGCGAAGGCCATTGGCTGGGAGGTCAAGGTGCTGGACGGTGCAGGCTCGATCGGCGGCCGGACGGCAGCCTTCGGCCAGGCATTGGCCCTGAAACCCGCCGGCATCATCATCAACGGCTTCGATGCCATCGAACAGGCTCCGGCCCTCGAACAAGTAAAGGCTGCCGGCATTCCACTGGTTGCATGGCATGCAGGCCCCGTCATCGGCCCTGATCCCAAGACCGGCCTCTTCGCCAATGTCAGCACCGATGCCATGGAAGTCTCCAAGGCCGCGGCCGACTATGCCTATGTCGATGCCAAGGGCAAGCCGGGCGTGATCATCTTCACCGACAGCACGTACGCGATCGCCATCGCCAAGGCCGACAAGATGAAGGCCGAGATCGCGGCTCTCGGTGGCACTGTTCTCGAATATGTCGATACGCCGATCGCCGAGACCTCGCAGCGCATGCCGCAGCTGACGACGTCGCTGCTGCAGAAATACGGCGACCAGTGGACCCATTCGCTGGCTATCAACGACCTCTATTTCGACTTCATGGGTCCGTCTCTCGCAGCCGCCGGTAAGGGCGGCACGGATGCACCGATCAACGTCGCGGCCGGAGACGGCTCGGAATCGGCCTATCAGCGCATCCGCGCCGGCCAGTTCCAGAAAGTGACGGTTGCCGAGCCTTTGAACCTGCAGGGCTGGCAACTTGTCGACGAACTGAACCGTGCATTTGCCGGCGAAAAGTGGTCGGGCTACCTGTCGCCGCTCCACGTCGTCACATCCGACAATGTCGAGTTCGACGGCGGGCCGAAAAACAGCTTCGATCCGGACAATGGCTACCGCGACGAGTACAAGAAACTCTGGGGCAAGATGTAACAGCCCTGCCGATCAATGGGCACCGCGAATGGCGCCCATTTTTCTATCGAGTACGTCAGGTGGACAAAAGAGTAGGCTTGAGCACCGACAACTTATATTTCCATAGTCGTATTGCCTTAAATCAATTGTAGCGCTGCTCGCCACGACCTGTTCACAGGCGCGTTCGCAAGTATGTTCAATAGCGCCAGGGCCGCCATCTCACCGATCGCGGCCCTGGGCATGTCGACCGTGGTGAGCCGAGTGCGCACCGTGTTGGGAATGGGTGTACGGTTAAATCCCACCACTGAAACCTGGTCTGGGACAGCTATTCCGGCTCCATGCAAATACGACAATCCCCCCAGCGCCATGGCGTCGTTCAGGAAGTGAATAGCCTGAATGCCCGGATGGGCTCTCATCAGTTGCTGCGTCAAAGTGCATCCTGTTTCCGCCTGTCTCGGCTTTTCCTCGCAAATCATACTGACTAGATCCACGCATCGGCGCCAAGCGAAGATCGCAGCGCGAGATACCGACTGCGGGCGCGCAAAGGTCCTTATCCAATTCGGCGCCGATATAAGCGATGCGTTTTAAGCCGCGCTTGAGAAAGTGGGTCGCGACCAGTTATCCCGCCTCCTCGTGCGAAGGACCGGCGCAGAAATCGAGGTCACTGTTGTTGTAGTCCCAAAGGTGAATGGCCGGGCAGTTGCGTTTTTCCAGCAGCCTTTCCGAATCCTGGTTCCGCGCCATGCCGCCGTTCAGCAAAAGTCCCGCCGGCTGGAACGATAGCATCGCACGCAGCAGGTCGGCTTCGATGCAGGGATCAAAATGGGACTCCCCTATAAATGTCTGAAAGCCTCTGGGCCTGAGGACCGCGTTTAGCCTCAGTACTTCAGAGAAGACGATATCGCTGATCGAGGGGATAATTACTGCCACCATTCGGCTCTTTCGGGAGCTCAGTGACCCGGCGAGGCTGTTGGGCAGATATCCGAGCTCGTCTATGGCGTGCCTAACCCTCTGTCGCGGTTCCTCGGAAATATTACCGACGTCCCGCATCGAGCTGTTTGCCAATCCGACGACACMGGAACTGCGCCAGTTTGTGAAGGCCGACGTCAGGTAGGCAACCGGTAGGCCACGTCGATGATGTATCGCAACCACCGGATAGCGCCTGGTGGTCTGAATGAAGGTAGTTTCAGCGCCGCGCCAGACGCGGCGCTGCGGTATTGTCGTCTTCGGTTGTTTAGCACTATGCAGGTAGTAAGGGTGGGCGTCCTCGCCGAAGCCCAAATGGAAGCGACCCCATCGCCACACGCAAGCCCTCGTCGCTGATCTCTAGCGGCTGGTCTGTCGCAAAATAAGGTCTGGCTGGATCGTCACCCGTGCGTTTTCGTCCGTCAGTACCCCATCCAGAACGTCGAGAATGAGTTGCGCTGTCTTTGTCCCGATCTCAGCCGCGAACGCGTTGATCGTCGTCAAACTTGGAACGCAGATTGCGCCGATCTCGTAGTCGCCGAATCCTGCGACGGCAATTTTTTCGGGCACTGTGACGCCGCGCCGCTGGCATTCCGTGAGCGCGCCGAAGGCGGAAAGGTCGGACACGCAGATTACCGCCTCGGTGTCGGGAAAGTGTTCGATCAACCACCCCATAGCGTTTGCACCCTCGCGCATTGAAATCGGCGGCGGTCCGGCGGCGATCAGGCGTGACGCGTCCAGTCCATGATCCTTCATCGCTGCGATGAAACCGGCCCGGCGATCTGTACCCCTTGTGTCGCGGTCGGCGTCGCCCCCGATGAAGGCGATCTTTCGGTAGCCGACGGCGACGAAATGATCGACCATCTCACGAACCGCGAGGGCATTCGAAAACCCGACTACATGTCCAATTGGTTCATCGGGCAGGTCCCAGGTTTCGACGACGGGGATTCCGGCGTTCGAAAGAAGCTTCCGTGAACGGGGCGTGTGTTTCCCGCCCGTAACCACAATCGCTTCCGGCTTGCGCCGCAGAAGCTGCTCAATCAGCCGCTCCTCTTCACGAACGTCGTAGTTGGTGTAGCCGAGTAGGATCTGCAGGCCCTTGCCCGACAGGCCGTCAGACAGTGCCCGCACCGTATCGGCGAAGTTGGCATTGTTGATCGAAGGGATGGTCACTGCCACAAAGTCAGTTCGTTGCGATCGCAGATTGGACGCAGTGCTGTCAAAGACGTAGCCAAGCTCCTCGCTGGCTCTCAGCACGGCTTCGCGCGTGTCCTGGCTGACGGAAGTGTCCCGCTTGAAGGCACGGGAGACCGTCATCGGCGATACCCCAGCTTTACGAGCGACGTCCGCCATGGTTGGTGGTTTGCGGATATTCTGCATTTGCATCCATGTTATCGTTATCAGAGACACTACACCGAGTTTGACTCATGATTGCAAGCGCGTTGTTGCACCCCTGGAGCTTGAGTGCGATGCTCAGTAGCTGAGTGTGGCTGCTTTTCGGAGCTGATAGACGAGAAGAAACGGCGCCTCCTTGAGGCGCCGCCGGTCGGCGTCGTCGTATGGTCTCAGAGTGGAAACTCATTTGCCTGGGTGACATGATGGTGGATCCGGCCGTCGAAAAATCGGGCCAGCACCTCTTCCGTTGCTGCCTTGGCGGCAGCACGGGCGGGGCTTGCCAGCGCCGCTTCGACGGTTCCAAGGTCGGGATAGTTGATCGCGAGGATCATGGGGATTTCCGGTGCGCCCTCATCGCGGGCATCTGCGAAGGTGACGCGCACATCGAGCGCACCGGGAAAGGCCTTCCATTTCGGTAGGATATCTTCCAGGACGGCAGCTCGAAACGCCTCCGTCTGGCCGTCCTTCACTTTTCCTTCGAAGAGGGCGTAGCGTGTAATCATTGTATGATGTCCTTGTTGGGTCCCTTGAAAAATTCCATCAGAGTGGCCTGATCCTCACCGCCGAGACCGGCGGCGGTGAGCATGCGATGCACTTCGGCGCAGGTTGCCGTCAGCGGCATCGCCGTATTGGTGCGGCGCGCCAGATCCTGAGCGCCGTTCAAATCCTTGACCATGTTGTCGATCCGGCCGGTGCGCCGGTAATCCCTCGTGACGAAACGCGGCATATATTCCTGCAGGATCGCACTGTCGGCTCGCCCGCCTTTCAGCGCCTGCGGGATCTTCGCTGCATCGACGCCAGCGTCGAGCGCCAACTGAGTTGCTTCGGCCACTGCCAGAAAATTCAACCCGCAGAGGACCTGATTGATCAGCTTCGTCGTCTGGCCGGCGCCCGATGGACCCATATGCGTGTAGTTCGAGGCGACATGTTGCAGAACCCGGTGCGCGTCTGCGACATCCTGCTCCGTGCCACCGGCCATGAGCGTGAGCTGTCCGACCAATGCCCTGGGAGCTCCACCGGAAAGGGGGCTGTCGACCCAGCGCAGACCCTTCTCCGCCGCATCGGATGCCAGCGCTTTCGTGGCTTCAGGATCAATCGAAGACATGTCAATGATGAGCGTTCCAGGCTTGGCGCCGTCGGCGACGCCTCCCTCGGCAAAGACGGCGAGCCGCACGATTTTCGCAGAATTGAGGCTGAGGATGATATAGTCCGAACAGGCTCCAGCCTCAGCGGCGGACGCCGCCGCCGTGGCGCCCTTGTCTACCAATTCGCGCACCTTTGCCTTATCCAGATCGAAGACCGTCAGGTGATTGCCGGTTTCCACGAGCCGAGTGCCGATGGCACCGCCCATCGCGCCTGCGCCGATCAATGCAACCTTGTTTGTCATATTTCCATTCCTCCCAATTGGGCAATGATGTCATCAACGATCGCGCCGAGTGGACGATCGATATTCACGCCGATCGCGCTTTCGTCCGCTTCCGGTGGTTCCAGCGCCGCGAACTGGCTCGCCAGCAAACCGGGCGGCATGAAATGGCCTCTTCTGGCGTTCATTCGCGCTTTGATAACGTCGGGCGTGCCGGCAAGGTGGATGAAGGTGACAGGCACCCCCGCGCTTAGCGTGATATGGGCACGATACACTCGCTTGAGGGCTGAGCAGCCGATGATCAGCGGGCCTCCAGGCGTGGCCAGCACTTGTGCCACAAGCGTCAACCACGGCCAGCGATCCGTGTCGTTCAAAGCGAGGCCGCGGCTCATCTTCTCGATATTTGCCGACGGATGCAGATCATCTCCGTCGACATAGGTCGCCGCCAGTCGGGCTGCGAGCGCGACACCGACAGAGGACTTGCCACATCCGGCAACACCCATCAACACCAGTCGCTGTGTTGCCTCAGAGAGAGGCTGTGATGCCGCCGTCAACATAGAGCACGTGTCCGTTCACAAAAGAGGATGCGTCTGAGGCGAGGAAGATGCAGGCGCCCACCAGTTCTTCGACCTTGCCCCAGCGGCCGGCCGGGGTGCGCTTTTCCAGCCAGCCCGAGAAGGCGGGGTCTGAGACGAGGGCCGCGTTCAACGGTGTGTCGAAATAGCCTGGCGCGATCGCATTGCATTGCAGTCCGTATTTTGCCCAGTCGGTCGCCATTCCCTTGGTCAAATTGCCAACCGCGCCCTTGGTCGCGGTGTAGGGCGCAATGCCCGGCCGGGCCAGCGCCGTTTGAACGCTCGCAATATTGATGATTTTGCCGGCGCCTCGTTTGATCATATGTCGCGCAACCGCCTGTCCGACGTTGAAAACGCTGGAAACATTGGTGCGCAAGAGCCGCTCGAAAGCGTCCGCTGGAAAATCCTCAAGTGGCGCGCGGTGCTGCATGCCCGCATTGTTGACGAGAATGTCGATAGCACCGTTGCTCGCCTCGAAGCTATCCACCGCCGCTCGCACGACCTCATGGTCGGTGGCGTCAAAAATCAGCTGATGCGTGCCGATACCAAGACTTTTCGCAGCCTCGGCCAGCTTGTCGGGATTGCGCCCATTCAGCACGATCTCCGCGCCTGCGTCGGCAAGGCCACGTGCAAGGGCAAAGCCGATCCCTTGCGAGGAGCCCGTAACGAGCGCCCTACGCCCGGTCAAATCAAACAGGCCTCGCTCCATATTTCTCTCCACTTTTCATCTCGACATTCTCGATAGCAGCCTTTATGTTATCGATAACATTAATTGTCAAGGGACGGGTACTAGAAATGAACAAGCACCAAATCCTCCAGGTCGGACCCTATCCGGAATGGGACGAAGCGCCCCTGAATGCCGCGTTTGCGGTCCATCGGTATTTCGAGGCCGATGACAAGGCGGGCTTCCTCGCCTCTGTCGGCCCAAGTGTCAAAGCCATCGCCACAAGGGGCGAACTCGGCGCGAACCGAGCGATGATCGAGGCTTGCCCGGCACTCGAGGTGATCTCCGTCTACGGAGTAGGCTTCGATGCCGTCGATCTCGCAGCTTGCCGCGAACGTGGTATTCGCGTCACAAATACTCCCGACGTGCTGACCAACGATGTGGCTGATCTGGGGGTCGCGATGATGTTGTGCCAGTCACGCGGTGTGATCGGCGCGGAGAGTTGGGTGAAAGATGGAAGCTGGGCTGAAAAGGGCCTCTATCCGCTCAAGCGCCGTGTATGGGGACGAAGCGCAGGCGTGCTCGGCCTTGGCCGCATCGGCCATGAAGTAGCGAAGCGCCTCCAGGGTTTCGATATGCAGATCGCCTACTCCGATGTCGCGCCAAAGGATTTTGCGTCCGATTGGGAGTACATCGCCGATCCTGTCGCGCTCGCCGCGCGGTCGGATTTTCTCTTTGTCACTCTGTCTGCTTCCGCCGTCACCCGTCACATCGTTGGCCGTGAGGTGATTGCGGCGCTGGGCGGGGAGGGGATGTTGATTAACATCTCGCGCGCCTCCAATATCGATGAGGAGGCATTGCTGACCGCGCTCGAAAGCGGTGCACTCGGCTCAGCCGCTCTTGATGTGTTCGAGGGTGAACCGTCGCTTAATCCGCGCTTTCTGGCGTTGAACAATGTCCTGTTGCAACCCCATCACGCCTCGGGAACCATCGAGACCCGCAAGGCCATGGGGCAACTGGTGCGCGACAATCTCACCGCGCATTTTTCCGGTCAGCCCCTGCTGACGCCAGTCCTTTGAGGAGACCGCGATGAAAGCCATCGTTGTTCACGGCGCGAAAGATCTGCGCATCGAGGAGCGTCCGGTTGAGGCGCCAGGCGCCGGAGAGGTGCGCCTTCGCCTTGCGGCTGGTGGAATCTGCGGCAGCGATCTCCACTATTTCAATCACGGCGGCTTCGGCGCGGTCCGGCTGCGCGAGCCGATGATCCTCGGACACGAGGTTTCCGCGCATGTGGAAGCCCTGGGGCCGGATGTTGAAGGATTGGAGTTGGGGCAGCTCGTTGCCGTTTCGCCCTCCCGTCCGTGCCGGACCTGCCGCTACTGCCAGGAGGGACTGCACAACCAGTGCCTCAATATGCGGTTCTACGGCAGTGCCATGCCGTTTCCGCATATCCAAGGCGCCTTCCGGGAAGTTCTGGTAGCCGATGCCATTCAGTGCGTGCCCGCCGATGGCCTTTCCCCCGGAGAGGCGGCGATGGCCGAGCCGCTGGCTGTGACCCTCCACGCAACTCGCCGGGCCGGAGAAATGCTGGGCAAACGAGTTTTGGTGACGGGCTGTGGGCCGATTGGCGTTCTGGCAATCCTCGCCGCGCGCCGCGCTGGTGCAGCCGAGATCCTTGCGACAGACCTCTCCGATTTCACCCTGTCGCTGGCCCGCAAGGCCGGCGCCGACCGGACGATCAATATGGGCAGCGAACCCGACGCGCTGACCCCTTATGCGGCCGGCAAGGGCACGTTCGATGTCCTCTACGAATGCTCAGGTGCCGCGCCCGCACTGGCTGCGGGCATCGCGGCTCTGCGGCCGCGGGCGGTGATCGTCCAGCTAGGCCTCGGCGGGGATATGCACGTTCCGATGATGGCCATCACGGCCAAGGAGCTGGATCTGCGCGGATCCTTCCGCTTCCATGAGGAGTTCGCGACAGGAGTTGGACTCATGCAGAAGGGTCTAGTCGACGTGAAGCCGCTGATCACCCACACGCTTCCTCTGTCGGAAGCCGTCACAGCCTTTGAACTGGCGAGCGACCGGAGTCAGGCGATGAAGGCGCAGATTGTCTTCATCTGAATTCCAACGCGAGGCCTTCTGACAAAGAAAAAAGGCGGCGTGATCCAGATCAGGGCCGCCTTTGTTTTCTGCGAGATCGGCAGAACCGGATGTTGCCGTTCCGCTGAGCGACAGTTTCAAGCCGGTCTTGGCGGCAACCTATTGGGTTATCCCGCGGGCAGACCTCCAAGCGTGAATGCACCGTTGACCATTCATATCAATGCTATCGGCTGGTATCGATAGTATCTCACAGCTTCTAGGAAGGGAAAGCCAGCATGTCGTTCTTTGAGGTGGTGGATCCGCTGTTTGGCCGGTACGTGCTCGGCAATGCGCCGGTGAAACAGATTGCAACCGGCTTTGACTGGGTAGAAGGTCCGGTCTGGTTCGGTGATGCGGGATGCCTCCTTTTTTCCGACATTCCGAATGATCGTATCCTTCGCTGGTCTCCAGGCGCAGGCGTCTCGACGTTCCGGCAGCCGTCAAACTTTGCCAACGGCAACACCCGGGATAGGCAGGGCAGGCTCGTGACATGCGAACATGGCACCCGGCGCGTGACGCGAACGGAACTCGACGGTTCCGTCACTGTAGTGGCTGACAACTACCGGGGCAGGCGCCTGAACTCGCCCAATGACGTGGTGGTAAAATCGGACGGCTCGATCTGGTTTTCCGATCCGCACTACGGGATCATGACGGACTACGAAGGTTTTCGAGCCGAGCAGGAACTGCCTTGCCACGTCTACCGTGTCGATCCTTCTGGAGCAATTGAGGCAGTACTGACGGACTTTAGCTGCCCGAACGGCCTCGCCTTCAGTCCCGATGAAACCCGCCTCTACGTCGCAGATACCGGGCGCATGTTCGGATCCGATCCACAGCATATTCGGGTTTTCAATGTTGGCTTGGGCGGAGCGCTTTCCGGCGGAGATGTGTTCCACCGCATCAGCCCAGGATGTGCAGATGGTTTCCGAATTGATGGCGACGGCAATTTGTGGTCCTCGGCGGCTGATGGCCTGCACTGCATTTCCCCGGACGGTTGCCYGATGGGAAAGATACTTGTTCCGGAGCTGGTCTCGAACCTCTGCTTTGGCGGTCACGCAAAGCATCAACTCTTCATTACTGCCACGACCAGCGTCTACTCGATCACATTGAACCGCAAAGGCGCCCAAAATCCATGAGTTCAAGCGTTCGTCAATTCCGCGGACATCATCGTGGGCGGTTACCTGCAGTCCTCTCGTGCTGATGCCCCCGCCAAAACCGGAACGAGGCCCGGCATGCGGCCGCGAAGAGCGATCGAGCATGGGCCTGGCGACCACCGGCCTTGAAACGTTCGACCCAGCGGGCGACGATCTTGGCCGAGACACCATTAGATCTGCGCCGCCTGGGCTTGAGAGATATGCCTCTCTATCACAGCGAGAGCCATTTCTTCTCGACCTCTCGGCGACTGTGACCTTCAACAAATACGAAACGGTGAACGGCGGCGTAGCTCTCCACGACAAACATCCTCGGCCACCTCAAAAAGAGGAGAGCCTCTACTGGCAGAGTTTTATTCCGCCGCGCCAAGCAATCTGCCGGCGTTCATATGGAAGACTTTGCCAGCTGGACCTTTGGGCCTATCGGCGGAGCATTTTCTGAAACGCCCGATAGCTGTTTTTGGGCGTTCGATCTCTCGTCGCCGGATCCATGGCGACGATGCCGAACTTTGCACCGTAGCCTTCGGCCCATTCAAAGTTGTCGATCAAAGTCCAAGCCATGTAACCCCTGACATCGACGCCTTGCGCCTGAGCATCGCGGATAGCACTGAAATGCCTGTCGAAGAAATCGATGCGCCTACCGTCGTCGCTATCCGACATGCCATTCTCGGTGACATAGATCGGAAGTCCGGGGTAGCGATGGGAAGCACGTTTGAGAAACTCTGTCAGTGCTTGTGGATAAGTTTCCCAGCCGAGATCGTTCTTTTCAAGCTCGCCTCTGGACTGACGGAAGGGAAAGACGGGAACAGTCGGATCAGATTGGTAAAGGGATCGCGTGTAGTAGTTGAGACCGATCCAGTCCAATGGGCGGGAAATCGGATCGAAATCGTCCTGCCAGTTCGCCGGCAGATATTGCTCGATTCTGTCGGTAACGAGCTTCGGATACTGACCTTTCACAGCACCGTCGAGGAAAAACTGATTGAAGATCGCGTCGCCGAGTTCAGCGGCCACCGCGTCCTCCGAAGATTGCGTCAGCGGTTCGCATTTTTCCATGTTGACGACGATGCCAAGATTTTTGCCGCCTTCCGCCCGCATCGCTTCGATGCCTAGGCCGTGAGCGAGCAAGACGTGGTGCATCGCACGGGATGTGGCGCGGATGTCGCGATAGCCCGGTGCGTGTATCCCGAGAAAATGGCTCAAGATCGTGATGCACCAAGGCTCGTTGAGGGTGGCGGTGGTGGCCAGCCGGTCGCCGAAACGCCGTGTGATCTGCGTGGCATAATCTGCGAAAGCCCGGGTCGTATCCCTGTTCATCCAGCCGCCCTTGTCCTGCAGGGCGCTTGGTAGGTCCCAATGGTAGAGCGTCGCGAATGGTTTGATACCGCGCTCCAGCATGCCGTCGATGAGACGGTCGTAAAAATCGAATCCTGCTTCGTTCAGGGCGCCTGTCCCGTCAGGGATAAGCCGAGGCCAGGAAAAGGAAAAACGATATGCATCGAAGCCGCCGTCCCGGATCAGATCCAGATCTTCCGCCCATCTGTTATAGTGGTCGCAGGCAACCACGCCGTTTTCGGCGTTCTTGATATTGCCCGGCGTGGCGGAGAAGCTGTCCCAGATGGACGAGCCCCTGCCATCGGTCTGTCCGCCCTCGACCTGATGGGCGGCCATCGCGACACCAAAGACAAAGTCTGGACCGAAGTCCTTGCGATCGTGCGAAAACATCATTTTTCCCGTTCCGAGCTGCTTGTTTGAAAGGAGCGCGACTGCTCCCGACTAGAGATTGGCGTCGACCAGCGCCTTGAGGTCGTCCATTTCGCCAGCCGTCAAATTCACCAGGGGAGGACGAACGGGGCCAGCCTGCCGGCCCCTGACCTGCAATCCAGCCTTGATAATCGAAACAGCATAGCCTTTTCGTCGGTTGCGCAGAGCGGTCAGCGGGAAGAAGAAGTTCTTCAAAATGGTATCGGTCGTCTTCGTATCACCGGCGCGCAGTGCTGCGTAAAAGCGCTGGGCCAGTTCAGGCACGAAATTGAAAACGGCAGAAGAGTAGGTTGTGACGCCGGCTGCGAAATAGGCCGTCGCATAGAGTTCGTGGGTCGGCATGCCTCCGACATAGACCATGCGGTCTCCCAGCTTGGTCGTGATTTCGATCACGCGATCGACTTCACCATAGCCGTCTTTGAAGCCGATGAGGTTGGGGCACCGGTCGCAGAGTTTTTGCAGGCTGTCAGCGGTAAGGACGATATTGTCGCGGTTGTAAACAACGACGCCGATTCCAACCGCGTTGCACACCGCTTCCACATGGGCGACTAACCCTTCCTGTTCGCAGAACATCAGATAGGGGGGCAACAGCAAGATACCGTCGGCACCGGCCGCCTCGGCTGCCTTGGCCATCTCCACGGCCATGGCCGTGCCATAGGCGGCGCCTCCGAGGATCGGCGTCTTACCGGCTGAGGTCTTGGCCATTTTCGTGACGGAGGCCACTTCTGCTGGTGTCAGCGAGAAAAGCTCGCCGGTGCCCCCGGGCGCAAACAGCACGGCGGCGCCAAATCCATCGAGCCAGTCGATATGGGTACGGTAGGCTTCCTCATCGATGCTGAGATCCGGTTTGAACGTGGTGACCGGGAAAGAGAGCAGGCCGCTACCGAGCGCTATCTTGAGTTCATTGGGAGACATGAAAAAGGGTCCTTTTGAAAAGGCAGGGGAGAAGACGAAGAGGAGAACAGCTCAGTAGGCGTCAAGGGCCTGAAGCAGGGCGGCCGTGTAGCCGTAGCAGAAGGCGAAGGCGACGCCCTGCGGATCGCGCCCGCTGATCGCGGGCACGTGGTCCGGCATGATCATGTATTCGTAGCCTGTGTCCCGGTAGACTTTGAGCGAACGGGCCATATCCATGTCGCCCTCGTCCGGGAAGGTTTCCATGAAGGAGAGCTTCCTGCCGCGAATGTTGCGAAAATGAAGGTTGAAGATCTTCTTCCGGCTGCCGAACCAGCGGATGACGTCCTCGATTTCGTCACGCGGATTGTCGAGCATCTCGCCAACGGTACCCTGGCAGAAGTTGAGGCCGTGGTAGGGGCTCTCGTGCATGGTGACGAACTTTTTGAGGCCTTCGACCGTGCCGAGCACGCGGGTGACACCCTTGAAGCCCGGCGGGGTGTATGGGTCATGCGGATGGCAGGCGAGCCGGACCTTGCTCGCTTCTGCGACCGGCACGACGCGGGACAGAAAATAGTCGATCCGCTCCCAGTTTTTGTCTTCCGACAGCGCGCCGGCAAGGCCGGGAGCCGCGGACTGGTCGATCTTCTCCCAGCGGAACGAGGCGTTCAGCGAGCCGCCACGGCCCGGTTCGTCCGGCGTGCGCGGAATGCCGATGAGATTGAGATTGTACTTGGCTGCGGGAATGCCGGCTTTTGCCAGATTCTCGATGAGGGCGCATAGGCTGTCGAGCTGTCGATCGCGACCCGGTCCGGCCAATAGAATATCGGGGTAGGTCGCGGTCTCGATCGGGCTGGAGGGGAGCGGCAGCTGGATCATGTCGAGTGTCAGGCCGAAGCTCTCCACCTTGTCACGAAGACGGTTCAAGTCATCGAGCGTCCATGTTCCAAGCGGTCCTTCAGGATCGGCGCAAATGTGCTTAATGCCGAGCTGGGCCCAAACCCGATAATCGTCGTCGTCTCGTGCGGCGAGTTGTGTTCCAATATACATGTCATGCCTCTTTTGCCTAAGACGTATGACATAATATGAATTATAGCGACTGTCGAGACGTTATCGCGCGAGACGGCGATATCGCTTCTGGCTATTCACAAGATGGTCGCGCATGGCGATGCGCGCAGCATCCGGATCCTGGTCTGCGATTGCCTCGATGATCCGGTCGTGTTCGGCGGCAATGCCCATGAGATAATCGACATTGCTGGTATCGGGCAGTGTCGGAAACTGGCTGCGCGGGATCGAGCGCGCACCGAAACGGGCGATTGATTCGATGTAGTAGCGGTTGTCCGTGGACTGGGCGATGGCGAGATGGAACGCGAAATCAGCGTCCACCGTGGGGTTGCCGGCCTTGATGTCCGCGATCATTTGTTGATTGGCTGCACGGATGGCTTCTTCCTGATGCGGTGAGCGCCGGTAGGCCGAAATCGCCGCGGCCTCCGCTTCCACTGCAATCCGAAACTCCAGCAATTCCAGTGTTTCCGGGATGCTTTTGATCTCACTGGGGGTCAGGCTGGCGTGCTGACGGCCAGGCTGCTGTTTTGCTACAAAAACGCCTTTGCCCTGGAGTGGCGTTACCAGTCCGCCCGCCCTGAGTTCGGCGATCGCCTCGCGCACCACCGTTCTGCTCACGCCAAACTCGGTTTCGAGCTGACCCTCCGTCGGCAATTGGTCGCCCTCCGTCAGGTCGCCCGTCACGATGCGTTCGCGTAGGGTGTCAATCACAACCTGCGCCAATCGTTGCCGACGGTGGGTCTCCACTTTGCCACTATTCTTCATTCATTCTTCCCCGGCATTTGGTTTCACTGGAGCTTAACGGGCTTGCAAGCGTTCATCACTTAACGTAAGTCATATGATGAGATACGAATGATGCATTAACGTTAGAAGTATCAGAAGTGGAGGAATTGTGAAATCTTTTTGGAAGCCCATCGGTCTGGCGCTGGCCGTTTCGCTCTTTGCAACGCATGCGCCGGTGACGCTCGCGGCCACGCCGGATGACCAGCTGGTGATCGGTACCTCGCTGGTGCAAGTCCTGTCGCTGGACCCGCAGCAGGGTGTCGATGCAAAGACGATCGAGATCCTGACGAACACCTATGATCGTCTGGTCTATACCGACAATCAAAATGGCAATGCCATCGCACCGCAGCTTGCGGAAAAGTGGGATATCGCCGACGATTCGATCACCTTTCATCTGCGCGAGGCCAAGTTCGCGTCCGGAAACCCGGTAACGGCGAGTGACGTGGTGTTCTCGCTGGTGCGCTTGATGAAGCTTGACCAGGCCTCCGCCGCCAACTTCAAGACGGCCGGCTACACCAAGGACAACATCGAAAGCATGGTCTCGGCGATCGACGAGCGGACATTCCGGATCGCGGTTCCGAAATCTGTCATTCCCGAAGCTCTGCTGTACCGGATGTCGATGGGCGTCGCCAGCGTGGTCGATAGCGTCGAAGTGCAAAGGCACGTCAGCAATGACGACTATGGAAATGAATGGCTGAGGACCAACACCGCCGGATCCGGTCCGTTCACGCTGCGGCGCTGGACACCCAACGATCTGGTGATGCTGGAGGCAAACAAGGAATATTGGCAAGGCGTGCCCACTCTACGCCGTGTTATCATGCGCCACGTTCCAGAAAGCCAGGCTGCCCGGCTCATGCTGGAGCGCGGAGACATCGATATCGCCAATGCGCTCAGCGCCTCCGACATCGGTTACTTCCAGAATAAGGAGGGCTTCGCCATCGATCGGGTTCAGACGGGCGGGTTTTACGTGCTGTCGATGAACGCCGGCCGCGAGGAGCTTGCTAAGCCCCTGGTCCGCAAGGCGATTGCCAACAGCATAGACTATGCCGGCATCGAGAAAACGATCGTCGGTGCCTATGGCCTAGCTCGCAACGTGCCTGTCCCCGCAGACTGGGCCGGCGCCATCAAGAACCCGGACTGGGGCTTTCATCCCGAAGAGGCGAAAAAGATGCTTGCGGAAGCAGGCTATCCCAATGGGTTCGATCTGACGCTCAAGGTCGTTTCGCAGGCCCCCCGGGTCGATATGGCGACCGCCATTCAAGCCAATCTGGCCGAAGTCGGTATCCGGGTGACGATCCAGCAGGGCAATGGCGCCGATATCGTCGCAGCACATCGGGCGCGGGATTTCGATCTGCTTATCCCGCAAACGTCCGCCTACATGCCGACCGCCCTCGGCGCGCTGGATAATTTCGCCTACAATCCGGACAACTCGGCAAAAGCGAAAAACGCCGGCAATTTTGTCTGGCGTTCCGCATGGGATATCCCGGAAATCAGCAAACTGCGCGATGAGGCCAATGCCGAACGGGACGCTGTACGGCGCCAGGCATTGATCACGGAGATCCAGGACAAGTTCGTAGCGGCAAGCCCTGCTGTGCTGCCGATGTTCGAACGTTTCGAGCCAATTGCGCTCAATGCCCGCGTCAAGGGATACAGCGGTCATCCCATGGGCATGTCGCGGCTGAACAAAGTCACGAAATCAGACGCACAGTAATCGAGTGGCCGATCATGCAAGAGTTTAATCTGAAAGAGCTCGGCAAACGAGCGGTCCAGCTGCTCGTCAGTCTGTTCGTGCTCCTGACGGTCACCTTCGTGATCGGCCGCGTTCTGCCGGCGGATCCTGTCGGCGCAATCGTCGGCGAACTGGCCGACCCCGCCGCGTTCGAGGCCATGCGTCAAAAGCTTGGCCTCGATCTGCCGCTCTACCAACAGTTCTTTCTCTACATAAAGGCGCTGTTGCATGGAGATCTTGGGACGGCGGTTCTGACCGGAAATCCCGTGATGCAGGATCTGTCCACGGCCTTTCCGGCGACCCTTGAACTTGCCACGCTGGCCGTCATCATCTCCACCGCCGTCGGCGTTCCCCTTGGCATGGCGGCGGCTATTTTTCGCGATACGCTGATCGACCGGATCGCCCGTGTGGTTTCGCTTGTCGGACATTCCATCCCGGTTTTCTGGTTCGGCATCGTGGGGTTGGTGATCTTCTATGCCGGCCTTTCCTGGGTCGGCGGGCCGGGGCGGGTCGAGACCTATCTCGAAGGCCTCGTGGAGCCGCAAACCGGACTTCTGCTGATAGACAGCCTGCTCGCAGGCGACATGGAAGTGTTCTGGAGCGCGGTCAACCACATTATCCTGCCGGCCTGCATTCTGGCTTATTCGGCCATGGCCTATATCACGCGTATGACACGCAGCTTCACGCTMGAGCAGCTGAACCAGGACTATGTGGTGGCTGCCCGCGCGAAAGGCGCCTCAAGCAGCCGGATCGTCATCGGGCACATTCTTCCCAATATCGCCGTGCAGCTGATCACTGTCCTTGCCATTTCCTATGGCAGCCTGCTCGAAGGGGCCGTGGTGACGGAGATCGTCTTTTCCTGGCCAGGCATCGGCCAATACATGACCAATGCCCTGATGATCGGCGATATGAACGCTGTCGTTGCCGGAACGCTGGTCATTGGGCTGATCTTCATGGTGCTCAATTTTCTGGCCGACCTGGCCTACGTGTTGCTTGACCCACGTACCCGCGAGGCTATCTGATGACCGAGGCGAAGATGATTGCTCAACACAATGCGCCGTATCAAGGCGCTGGCCGCCTCTACCGGTCGCTTCAAAAAAGCATCGACAAGCTGACGCGTGAGCCGCTGGGTATGCTGGGGTTTGCCGTGCTCGCGCTCCTAATCCTCGTGGCGATATTTGCGCCCTGGATCGCGCCCTATAGCCCCATCACTCAGAACCTGCCGCAGGCACTTCAGCCGCCAAGCTGGGTCCATCTGGCAGGCACGGATGAGTTTGGCCGCGATATCCTGTCCCGTCTCATCTATGGTGCGCGGATCACCATTCAAACAGTCTTGTCCGTCACCGTCATTGTTGGACCGGTTGGTCTGATAATCGGCGTGGTCGCCGGCTTCATCGGCGGCAGGACGGACGCTATCTTGATGAGGGCCACCGACATAGTGTTGTCCTTTCCCTCGCTAATCCTGGCGCTGGCGTTTGCCGCAGCTCTCGGAGCCGGTCTGGGAACGGCGGTCATCGCCATCTCGCTGACAGGCTGGCCCCCGATCGCCCGACTGGCGCGCGCCGAAGCGCTGATCGTCCGCAACACCGATTATGTCGCAGCGGCACGTCTCTACGGCGCGTCGCCACTGCGCCTGTTGTTTCTCTACATTGCGCCGATGTGCATTCCTTCGGTGGTTGTCCGGCTGACCATGAATATGGCCGGTATCATTCTCACCGCTGCTGCGCTCGGTTTTCTCGGCCTCGGCGCGCAGCCTCCGGCGCCGGAATGGGGAGCGATGATTTCAAGCGGACGGAAGTTCATGATCGATAACTGGTGGGTTGCGGTCATGCCGGGGATCGCGATCCTGTTGACCAGCCTTGCTTTCAACCTGGTGGGCGACGCCCTCCGCGACCTTCTGGATCCGCGCCATGCCCGTTCCTGATAGCACCAACATCCTGACCGTCAGAAATCTGAACGTGAACTTCGCGCGCAGCACGCTCAAAGCCGTCGAGGGCGTGAGTTTTACACTCGGCGCAGGGCGGCTCGGCATCGTCGGGGAGTCCGGTTCGGGCAAGTCCACGCTGGGCCGTGCCATCATGCGGCTCTTGCCCAGTTCGGCAAAAATCGATGCGGAGGCCTTGGAATTCGAAGGCATATCACTTGGGAACGCCTCCGAAAAACAGATGCGGAAACTGCGCGGCAACGAGATGGCGCTGATCATGCAAGACCCCCGCTATTCGTTGAACCCGGTGCTGTCGATCGGCAAACAGGTTGCCGAAGCCGCCAAGCTCCATCTTGGCCTGGGCAAAGCTGCGGCCTACAAGGCCGCGGCGGGAATGCTCGAGCGGGTGCGTATCGCCGATGTAGAGCGGACCATGCGCCTCTATCCCCATCAGATCTCCGGCGGGATGGGGCAGCGCGTCATGATCGCCATGATGCTGCTCGCCAAGCCGCGCCTCGTCATTGCCGACGAGCCGACCTCGGCCCTTGATGTCAGCGTGCGCGGGGATGTCCTCAAACTGCTCGACGAACTCGTCACCGAGAACAATTCCGGCCTGATCCTGATCAGCCACGACATCCGGATGGTGGCCGCGTTCTGCCAGCGCATCCTCGTGATGTACAAGGGCCGGGTGGTGGAGAACCTCGTCAGGCTGGAAGACGCGCAACATCCCTACACAAGGGGCCTTGTCGCTGCCATGCCCAACCCACGCCATCCCGTAAGAAGGCTTCAGGTGCTCGACCGGCCGTCAATCGACGCCGCGGAGGTAAGATCGTGATCGACGTTAAAAACCTTGAAGTCACCTTCGGCAAGGGCGGCAATCTCAAACGGGTGGTGAAGGCGGTGTCGTTTTCCGTCGCCAGGGGCGAAAGCCTTGGGATCGTCGGCGAATCCGGCTGTGGAAAATCCACGGTGCTGCGCTCGCTGGCCGGTCTCGATCGCCATTGGACGGGGCATATCAGCCTGAACGGCCAGTCGGTCGACAAGAACCGCACCATCGAACAGATGCTGCTGGCCCAGATGGTGTTCCAGGATCCCTATGGGTCGATCCATCCCCGCCACCGCATCGAGCGGGTGCTGGCCGAGCCGTTGCGGGCGATGAAAAAGGGGGCGGGTTGGGATCGTGTTCCTCAGGCGCTCGAACGGGTTGGTTTGCCCGCCAGCTTCGCCGAGCGTTTTCCGCACGAACTGTCCGGTGGCCAACGCCAGCGGGTCGCCATCGCGCGCGCGCTCGTGCTGGAGCCGAAAATCCTGCTATTAGATGAGCCCACCTCCGCGCTTGACGTCTCCGTCCAGGCAGAGGTGCTGAACCTTTTGAGCGATCTGCGCGAACAGCAGGAATTGACCTATGTGTTGGTCAGCCACGATCTCTCGGTCATTGCCCATATGTGTGACCGTGTTCTGGTGATGAAGGAAGGGGCCTTTGTCGACGAACTGGACAAGGCAGACTTGGAAGCAGGGCGCACAAATGCGGACTATTCGTCGGTTTTGTTCCATTCAAGCTTTTTGTAACGGACTGCTGCAGGCCGTCCTGAACTTAGCGGATTGCTAACAGCGCGGAGAGCTTGTTGCCAGAAGCAAGCAAGCTTCGATCCCTTTGCGGATGAATTGCACAAGGCTGCTTTTCAGCTTGACGTTCTGACTCAGGTTGGCCGCTGAGATAGGATATTCTACGCGCCTCCTGCGCTAGAATTTTCCGTTTAAACTATGGCAACAAATTCAGGGATTGTGGAGCACGTACACGGGCGATTGGGCGGAGACAGCCGGATCATCGAGCTCGTTGACGCTGCCCCCGTGTTGTTCCGGGCATTGCGGGCCGACCAGCTCGACGCGCGGGGCGTGCGATCGTCGAGGCCGCTGAGGCCGCTGAGGGCATGAAGGGCCTTGCCTTGCGCCTTTGCAAGGTCGACGCCGGTGTTGTCGCATAAACGCGGTGTCAGTGAATGGAGCGCGGAATTGTCGTCTCGTATGAAACGATCCGGCGATGGGGTCGGAAATTCGGACCAGCCTACGCAAAACAACTTGGTCGCAGGCGACCTTCGCGCCAGGATGTCTGGCATCTGGACGACGTGGTGATTTCCATCGCGGGCAGAAAGCACTGGCTATGGCGTGCCGTTGATCAAGATGGCTATGTTCCCGACGAGATTGTTCAGAGCCGACGCGATACGAAGACCGCCAAGCCATTGCTCATCAGTTTGCTGAAGAAAGCAGGCATGCCGCCCAAGCGGATCATCACCGACAAGCTCCGCTCGTATAGCGCAGCCAAGCGTGAGGTTATGCCGGCTGTCGAGCACCGATCCCACAAGGGTCTCAGCAATCGAGCGGAAAATTCTCATCTGCGGCTGCGAAAACGAGAACGAACGATGCAGGGTTTCCGATCAGCCGGCAGTCTGCAGCGTTTCATCTCGAACTACTCCGCGCTTCGAAATCTCTTCGTCACCCCACGTCACAAACGATCCGCACTGGCCACCACATTCATCGTATCCGCGCAACGGCGCACTGGAAAGCTGTCACCGGGCGTTTGCTTGATAGCAGACTGCCTGCGACCAAAGACCGCTCACCGTTCCAGCCGCTGCGTGTGGGGCTGATCGTGATGTTGCTGGGTATTGTGATGGTTGGCCTGGCCGTTTTGCTTGGCGGGGAACTTGCTTTGTCTGCCATTGCTGAAAATTCCCTCTTGATCGACGAGAGGGCATTTTCGGCGGCTCAACTCGCCACGATCTCCTGCGGGTTCCAACCAGGGGGCAGTGGGAGCGGCCTGTGAACCCGCACGTCGCTGATGCTCAGATCAAGCGTATTGTGGGAGAAGATTGCGGGGATGCCTTGCGGGTATTCAATCAGTCCGACTATGGTCCCGTCGCCACCCCTTACCCAAGCGTTTCCGCGCCCCTCGGCGCCTGCCGGCGGCGCGAGGTCGGCGTTAGTGGGGCGAAGATCGTATCGCTTCGACGTTCCGAGCGGCCCCTCGGTCATGGTAATCTCGATATTGCGTAAAGTGACGCCATCGATGCCACCAGGTTTCTCTGCATAGAGGTTGACGGCGCCATGGCATCGTCCTTTGACATTCTCCACGATCACGTTTCGGATCGTGCCGGCTGGCAATTCCGGTCGACGATCGAGCTGGGTTATCGTCAGCGGCTCGCCCGAACCCCAGAAACCGTCCGGCGTCTCATCGCAATCAAGCTCGATGTCCGAAAATGTCACATCCTCGATGACGCCGCCATCGCGGGAGAATATACCAAGTGCCCGGTTTGAGCTTTCCACCCGGCAGCGCGCGAAGCGGACGCCGCGGAAATCACCGAAGCTCTCGGTTCCGATCTTGAGCGCGCAGCTTTTGCTCTCGACGACACAGTCTGTTACATCGACATTGTCACAACGACCTATGCCCTTGTCACTGCGGCTGGTCTTCAAGCAGATCCCATCGTCGGCTGTGCGAATGACGACGTTTCGAACGGATACGTTGTTGCAGCTGTCGATTACGATGCCATCGGTATTCGGCAGCTGTCGATTGTTGAGTATCTGCACATCGACCACGGACACGTTTTCGCATCGAACGAGATGGACGGTCCACATCGGCGAATCTTCGATGGACACTCCATCGAGCCGGACGTTTTGGCAATCTTCAAGCACCAGAACCCTGGGTCGTTTCTCGTTCGGCAGGTAGGTGCCGACACTTTCGTCGAAGCCTGTCATGAACGCTCGACCAACACCCATGATGCTGCCTTTGCCGACGATTGAAATGTCGCTGGCATTGCGTGCCGTGATATAGGCGCGGTCGGATGCCTCCGCGATTACGCTTACGGAATTCGCGGCATACAAGTCATAGTCGGGAATAAACTCCAACGTCGCGCCCGCGTCGATGAAAAGGGTGATACCAGCGGCGAGCGTGAGTGGACCGGTCAAGTGGCGTCCGGCGCGGAGCCTCAGCGTCCCACCTCCAGCGGCAGCCAGCCGGCTGACCAATAGCTGGAGTTCCTCACTTCCCGCATCATTGGCTTCGACAGAAATTTCCATTTGCGCATCCTCCTCGCTAGAAAGATCGATAAGCCGCAAACATTTATTCGTCAACCACACGAACTAATGATTCGTCAGTCGATTCGGTCTATTGACAGCGTTAAAAACTCGTATTTAATTCGTCATGGTTACGAACAAAGGCTTGGAGCCAAACTGGGACCAGGTCAGCATCGCAATTGCAGATCCGTCAAAAAAATGAGCAGAGAAGGGGAACCCATGAAACCGCTCAAGACAATTGTAATGGCCGCCGCCGCAACCGCATTGACGCTGTCAAGCGCGATGGCTTCCGAACTGAAGATCGTCTGGTATGTCGATGGCGATGAGCAGGAAACCAATGTGCGCGCGCTGCTCGACCAGTATACGAAGGCGCATCCCGATACGATTTTCGACCTGCAGATCACGCCGTACGACGGCATGATCCAGAAGTTCCAGCAGTTCGCGGCATCGGGCATCATGCCTGACCTGTCGCTGACCTCTGCGATGGAGCCGGTGATACGCCCGTTCCTCGCTGATTTGAACAAGGAGATCGGCCCGGACTGGATCAAGGACTTCGTCAAGGGATGGGGTGATGGCGCAAGACTCGGCGACAAGGTTATTGCAGCCCCCCTGCAGGTGACCTCTACCGGCATCTTCCTTAACGTCGACGCATTTAAGAAGGCAGGCGTCCCGATCCCGGATCAGGCCACCGGCTGGACCTGGGAAGAATTCCTGCCCAAGATCAAGGAAGTCGCAGAGAAGTCCGGCACGCGCTATCCGCTCGTGTGGGATGTTTCGGCAAGCCGCTGGATCGTGCATGAGTATCAGTATGGCAACCACATCTTCTCCGAAAAGGAGCCAGTCAAGGTCGTCATGGACGAGGCTGCCTGGACAAAGACGCTCGACAAGTTCGTCGACCTCTCGAAGTCCGCAATGCCGCCCGGTCTCTGGAGCGGTGCAAGCTCCGACAATCCGAAGGAACTGTTCACAGCCGGTCAGGCAGTTGCCTACATGTCCGGTAGCTGGCAGATCGCCGGCCTTGCGCAGAATGCCGGCTTCACTTGGCAGGCGGGCCCGACACCCCGCGGAACGGTTGCCTCGTCGATCTACGGTGGCGATTACCTGGTCGCCTTCAATACGAGCCAACATCTGCCCGAAGCCGTGGACTTCATCAAATGGGTCACGTCTCCGGAGATTCAGGCACAATACGCCAAGACATTCGGCATGATCCCGGCAAACCTGAAGACGCCATCGATCGAATACGGCAATCCGGCCGCGACCGAAGCCGTGCGAATCATGCAGAACGAGCTGAACGTCAGCCCCGCCTACGCGGCAACAGACCAGGCATGGCCGGAAATGCAGGCCGTGTGGGGAACCGTAAAGACGGCGGTGACCCAGACTGTCGCCGGGCAAATCACGTCCGCTGAGGCGATCGCTCAGATCAAGAAGGCGGCGGATGAGGCAGTAGAGGCCGGCAAGTGACGGACGTACTGGTCAAACACGAGCAACTGATGCCGGGCAATCGCCCGGCATCAGCCGGCTTTCGGCGCTCTGTCGGACGCGCGATGTGGCCGTATTTCCTGATGGTTCCAACCGTTGCGCTGCTGGTGGCCTTCACGCTCTATCCGCTGGCGCAAGGGCTATTGATGGCCTTTTTCCGGCGCGGTGTGGTGGTTCTGGATCAAATGCCGAATACCTGGCCGCAATTTGTGGGCTTTCAGAACTTCGCCGGGTTGATTGACAATGCGGAATTCCGCATCTCCCTTATCAAGACGATTGTCTTCGTTGTCGTAGCCGTACCGCTGAACATCGCGGTATCGTTGGCGCTTGCGATGCTACTGTCGCCGCAGACGAAGTTCTTCGCCTTCGTGCGTACGATCGTTTTCTTCCCCTCGATGATCAGTCTCCTGATCATCGGCGTGGCCTGGCGCTGGCTGTTCGGACTGAATAACGGGCTGGTCAACTATCTGCTATCCCTAGTCCATATCGCACCGGTCGCATGGCTAGAACAGGATACGATGGCGCAGGTTGCGGTCGTGATTGCCTGGATCTGGGCGCAGTCCGGCTTCAACATGATGATCTTTATCGCAGGCTTGACCGCCATCTCGCCCGACTACTACGAAGCAGCGTCGATCGACCGCACGACAAAGTGGCGGCAGTTTACCCATATCACGTTGCCTTTGCTAAAACCGACGATGGCCGTCGTGCTCGTTCTCTCATCCATCGAGGCCTTCAAGGTTTATGAGCTCGTGGTATCACTGACAGGCGGTGGACCTGGGAAAGCCACGGTCTATCTGATCCAGACGATCTACGACACGGCGTTTCAAAAGCCCATGCAGGCTGGCGTTGCGGCTGCGCAGTCAATGGTCCTCTTTGTGATCTTGCTGCTTCTCACCGTCTTCCAGCTCCGCATATCGAGAGGCGACAAATGACGCGCATCTATACTCCGTGGCGGCTCGCCTTTGTCGCCCTGACCCTCTTCGTCTTCCTGATGCCGCCGGTATGGCTGTTTTTGTCATCCCTGAAGTCGCAGCAGGAGATCTTCCAGTGGCCTCCGACATTCCTGCCAGAACGGCCGACGCTGCAGAACTTCGTCGATACGGTGTCGCGGGCCAAATTTCTCCTGTTCTTCCAGAACTCCGCAATCGTGTCCGTACTGTCGGCGATGCTTTCGGTCACCATCAGCGTCATGGCCGGTTATGCCCTGGCGAAGTTCCGGTTCAAGGGCGACACTCTGGTATTCCTGCTCATCATGTCGTCATTGATGGTACCGCTGCAGATCGTGATGATACCGGTGTTCCTTGTTCTGCGCGACCTCGGAATGCTCGATACGCTCGCCGGACTGATCATCGCTCCAGCCGCAACACCGACAGGCGTGTTCTTGATGCGGCAGTACATAACCAACATACCCGATAGCCTGCTTGAAGCTGCGCGGATCGACGGAACGCCGGAATGGCGCATTCTTCTGCGAATTATCGTGCCGCTTGCGCTGCCGGCAGTTGGCACGCTCTTGGCGTTCAATCTTGTCTGGCGCTGGAACGACTATCTCTGGCCGTTCCTGATTATCACTGATCAGGACAAATGGACCGTGCAGCTGGCGCTGGCAAACAGCGTCGGCAAATACGGCATCAACTGGCCGCGCCTTCTGTCGATGTCGGTTCTTTCCGTGTTGCCGGTGTTGGTGATGTTTACTGCTCTGCAACGCATGCTGATGAGCGGATTGATGGCAGGGGCCACAAAAGAATAGGCCTGCAGTATTGCGTCAGTATGAAAGCCGCCGGTTTCCCGGCGGCTTTTTTGTTGTGCCGAAGAGGATGTATCTGTGGGCAAAAAAAGACCGCCCGAAGGCGGTCTGTCGGGGAGCGTCACCCGATTGCAGCCGAAACCTTGTCTTTGTAGGCCAAGGCCGCGGCCGCCGGCATGCTGCTCCATCCCTGGAGCAGCGATCCACGCCCCCAAGGTGGCGAGAAATACTCGACCGCTCCCATCCAGCCTTCTTCCAGGCAGGTCTGCCACCAGCGAAGTAGGGGATAGTCGAAACCGTCCAGGCCATAGGCAAGACGCTGCTCGGCATAGAGGCCAGTGAGATATGGCCAGTCAGAACCGTTATGATAGCGATAGGCGAAATAGGACTTCTCACGCGTATCCTTAGGGCGCTTGAAGGGCGGATAGGCGCACAGTACTCCCCAGTCGCCATAAGGCTGGGTTTGATTGTTGCGGCTCTCCAGTGTTTCCTGAACCTTGGCCAGGACTATCTTTGCACGCTCCGGCGACACAGCCCGGAAACGCAGGAGCGTCAAGCTGTCGAGCGTCAGGTGATCCTCGACAAAATCCTCCTTCGTGCCGTAATCAGCATAGGTGTGGCTCGGCTGAAGGAGCACCTCATCCAGCGATGCTCGTGCTTTGACCGCGACAGCGGCAGCCTTCTCGGCGAGTGCAGGATCGATATCGACACCGCGTTCGGCGATGACGTCGAGCGCTCCTATCCAAAGACCGAGATCATAGGCAACGTAGCCGTGGCGGTAGACATTGTCGGCCCAATCACGATCATGTCTCGGCTTCAAGGGCAGGCCGTTGCCCGCCGTGTCGAACCCGCAATAGCGTTCAAAGATCGCATTGATCTTGTCCCAATAGAGCGAAACAGGCTCGCTATCGCCTGTTGCCCGAACATAGTCGCCGATCGTGAGGATGAAGAAAAGCGGGCTGTCAAAGTGATCACTCCACCAGTCGCCGGGGCGCAGGTGTTCGAGCTTGATCTTAGGATGCGATCGACGAACCTTTTCCCATTCTTCGGCCTGGGCAGGCCCGGTCAGAATGACGCCGCTTGGCGCCTCGCCATCCGGCTGGATGCCTCGGGCGAGCAGGTCGATCTGACCACGAACGGCGCCCGGCTCACGGTCGAGCAGGGCCTGCAGTGTCCAATATCCGTCACGGTAGTAGGTGCGCGCTGGAGCACTGTAGGCCTGGCCCGCAGCCAGACCGGCAAAGGCACCGTGCTCATCGCGTCTTATGCTGGAAAATGCCGCATGCAGACTCTGAGAAATCATGCTGCGCATCAGCGGCTGCGCTTCCGGCATCTCGTCGCACCGCTTCACATAGGCGCGCGCCTCACAGACCACCGCTGCCGGATCGATGGTCAAGGCTCCTTCCGCTTCGTCCTGTGTAGCGCCGGCCACAACAAGAACACCGTCCGTTCGTTGCTCGGCAATGACAATACCCCATGCGGTGCGGGCGGTCCTGCGAGCGCCGCGACGCTCGATCGGCTGGCGCGGCATCAGACTGCCCCACCAGGCGCAGCGACGGGACGGCGTGATCGATCGAAGCTTCGCGCCCTTGAGAAAAAGCGCCGGTGCAGACTGAGCCACATGCAGCCCTCCGCCGTCGGCCGTTTCGACGCGGTTGGGAGCATATACAAACGGCCCCGTCCAACCGGAGAAGGAGAGGGTAGCAAGCCTGCCGGCACCCCAGAGCGAGAGCTCGAGCCTACCCTCAGGCCGGCAATCGCCTTGCAGGCGCGGCGCCATGAAGGGAAGCAGCGCCGGTTGCTCAGAGCGGACTTGCCCGTCGGGAAGGGGCGTGAGCAGGGTCTGCTTGGTTGGTGATGTCGTCATAGGGCGGCCTCCTGTTGTCCATCTTCTCCAAAATCGGCGGTATTGGTCAGCCCGAGCATGACCGCTCCAAGCATGCCGGCATCAGGGCCGAGGCTCGTTGCCTCGATTCGGGCTTCGAATGGCAGCAAGGCGTTCATTTGCCGCCTGACCGCCTCGACGAACTCCGGACGCGAGCCGATGCCGCCACCGAGCACGGTGAGCGCGGGATCGAACAATGCCTGGACGGACGCAATGCCGACCGAAGCCGATTTCGCCAATGTCTCGATCACCGCTCTGGCCTCTTCGTCGCCTGCCAAAGAACGGGCAAAAATCTCGCTCACCGTCACCGTTCCATCGCCGTAGAGACTGCGGATTGCGGGTGAATCGACCTGATCCTCGAACAGGCCGGCGCGGGCCTTCGGCGCAGTCTCATGCGGATTGAAGCCCAGAGGCAGCAAGCCGAGTTCGCCGGCCCTGCCGTGCTGACCGCGGAAAAGGTTCCCGCCAACAACAAGGCCCATGCCGACACCCGTTCCAAACGCAACGAACGCAAGCGACCCCAAGTCGCGCCCATTGCCGAGCGTGGCCTCCGCGAATGCGGCGAGATTGACGTCGTTCTCGACAATGACCGGACATGACAGGCTCTCCGAAAGCAGACTAGCGAGCGGGCGGTCTGCGGGAATCGCAAGATGGGGGGAAAGGGAAGCAAGCCCTGTGGCCGGTGAGACCGCGCTCGGAATGCCAACGACAACCTTGTTTGGTCGGACGCCGTCGCCGCATTGATCAAGAAGAGACAGAATCATCCGCGGTATCTGCTTGAGAACCGGCGCGTCAGCTCCGTGCTCCGTCGGCTCCGAGGTCCTAGCCAGAACATTTCCATTCCGATCTGCAACGCCCGCAAGCACCTTGGTGCCACCGAGATCGACGCCGATGACCACATCGGAACACGTGGCAGTCGCGGCGACGCCAGGGTTGCGGGGCGCTTTGCGCAAGCTCGACGCAATGGTTGAAATATTTGACAAAAGCACACCTCTGCGGTATTCGTTCGGCAGGTTGACGAATTTATTATTGCTGCGTCCGTGAGCTGTCAACAAGCAGTTTGAATTCCACCGGTTTTCATGGAAAAAGCAGGGACACAGTTTGCAAACACAAGATCGACGGGCGGGATAGCTCAGATATGGCCATAACCGAAAACGCTCCGCCCGTGTTGCGTCAGATTTCTGTTCGTGCGGTGATGGACGTTCTGCTTCACGCAGGGCCGACGTCCCGCGCCGAACTTTCCAAGATCACCGGTCTTTCCAAGCAGACGATGTCCGAGGTCATCCGCACGCTCGAAGAAAGCGGCTGGGTTCGCGAAAAGGGCGTGACCAGCGGACGTATCGGGCGCACGGCGATCACGTATGAGGTCAACGGCAACGCCGGCTATGCGGTTGGCGTCGACATAGGTGCGACGACTACACGGATCGCGCTGGTCAACATCGTCGGCGTGATCGTCGGTGAGATAGAGTATCTATCGGACCGGCGGGGCGGCTATCATCTCATTGACCAGGTCGAGACAATGCTGGCCAAGATGCTGGCCGACACGGGAATCTCCTCCGATCTCGTGCTTGTTGCCGCAATTGCGACGCCAGGCGTCGTCGACCCGAGTACCGGAGCACTGTCCATGGCTCCAAATCTGGCCGATATCGAGGGGATTGACCTCGGTCGTGCGCTGAGCGAACGGCTTGGATATGCCGCCGTACTGGAGAATGACGTGAACGCCGCCGTGATCGGAGAATCCTGGCAGGGCTGCGCGGTTGCCATAAACACCGTCGCCTTCGTATCTCTCGGCACGGGCATCGGCCTCGGCGTTTTGCTGGATGGAAAGTTAATGCGCGGCACGAGCGGCGCAGCAGGTGAAATTTCCTATATGCCGTTCGGCGCAGACCCATATGCGGACGACAGTTTGGAGCGCGGAGCACTGGAGTGTGCAATAGCAGCGCAGGGCATCAGCGATCTATACACCAGGGTCGGCGGCAGCGCTGGGACATCCGTTCGCGACATCCTGGCTCTTGCCGAAAAGGATGATCCAGTCGCGGTCAGCGTGATCGGCACGGTTTGCGATACGGCAGCGTTGCTCGTCGTTTCCGTCAATGCGATCGTAGATCCCGAGACAGTCGTTCTCGGCGGTAGCATCGGTAGTCACCCGCTGATCGTGGCGGGCATTCGGTCGGGCATTTCGAAGGCTAGCCGTCGCGCAATCGACGTCAAGGCGAGCGCGCTGGGCAATCGTGCGACCCTGGTAGGATCCCTCGCCATCGGCCTGAACCACGTGCACAATCTGCTATTCTCACCGCAGATCCTACCAGAACAGCGGCGCCTCCCGCCGCCGCCGCGCTGATCGTCAGTCCGCGGTCCGCTTCGACAGCTGGCTCTCGCGGTACCAGATGAACAGGCCCGACGCGATGACGATGCCCGCGCCGGCAAAAGTGTAGATCGTCGGCACATCGCCGAAGATCAGGAACCCAAGCAGGATGACCGCAAGGAACTGAGCGTACTGCAGCGGCGCCAGGAACGACGCTGGCGCAAATCGATGGGCTTGAATCATGAAGAAGTGGCTGATGGCACCGAAGAATCCAGTCGCAAACAGAACGGTCCACGCATAGCCGCTTTTCGGCCAACTCCAGATGAAGGGCATTACGAATAAGAGCACGATCGCCGGGAAGGCGGCCATAATGAGCAGCATGCTTCCAGGCGATTCCGTTGCGGCCAGTCGCCGGGTCAGGATGTTGTAGCTTGCACCGACCATGACCGAGATCAGCGAAATGCCGAACGCCCAGTGAAATCCGTCCATCCCCGGACGGGTTACGACAAGCACGCCGGCAAAACCCACGAAGATCGCAAACCACCTGTATCGGCCGACCTGTTCGGAGAGAAAGAAGATCGATAAGATTGTGACGAATATCGGAGTCGTGAACTGTATCGAGAGTGTCTGCGCAATTTGCAGATAGCCAAGCGCCAGAAAATTGAGCCCGGTGCAGAAGATCTGAACCCCGGCGCGCAAAATCTGAAGCTTCGGCGCCCGCGTCCGCCAGGCATGCGGGGCGCGCCACGGGTTAAGAACGGCTGCGACCAGAAGAAAGTGTACAGCGAAACGGAACCAGACGACCTCCAGCGTCGGCACCTCGCGTCCTGAAAGTTTTGCAGCCGAATCCAGGAAGGAAAAAAGCGTGACTGCGAGAAGCATGTACAGAACTGCTTTTGGTCTGTTTTCTTCTGGTGGAGAGGCAAGCGGATCAAGGCGACGGCCGTTGGCACCCGAAGAAAATGCCTTGGCCAACGTTCGTCTGGAGGCAGGCACAAGCCTGCCTGATTGAAAGTTCATGGGAGGGATCCTGTCTTACGGGTGGTAGGAGGAGCACCGAAGCACTAACAGATAATTTTACGTTCGTCATCTTGACGAACTAATTATCTATCCCCAAACTGTCTCCCGAATTGAGGGCAGAGTGCGCGCGTTTTAGGTTCGCACTGCCGTGCCCTCAGGCAACGATTGAGAATTGAAGGATAGGTGTATGGCTGGTCTCAAGTTGAACGGCGTCAAGAAGAGCTTCGGCCATCATTCGATTCTGCATGGCGTTGATCTCGATGTGGAGGAAGGGGAGTTCGTCGTGCTCGTCGGCCCTTCGGGCTGCGGAAAATCCACACTGCTTCGCCTCATAGCCGGTTTGGAAAATGCTACCGACGGGCAGATTTTCATCGGCGATCAAGATGTGACAACAGCGCCTCCGGGCGATCGCGGCATTGCCATGGTGTTTCAATCCTATGCGCTTTATCCGCACATGACCGTTGCCAAAAATCTGTCCTTCGGGCTGGAAAACCTGAAAATGAGCCACGCGGAAATCGATGAGCGTGTGATCGAGGCAGCGCGAATGCTGGCGATCGAACCGCTTCTGCAGCGCCGTCCCAAACAGCTGTCGGGCGGCCAACGTCAGCGCGTAGCGATCGGCCGGGCGATCGTGCGCAACCCGCAACTCTTCCTCTTCGATGAACCCTTGTCAAACCTTGACGCCGCACTTCGGGTGCAGACACGAGGAGAGATCAGCAGGCTACACAAGCGGCTTGGTGCTACCATGGTCTATGTGACGCACGATCAGATCGAAGCCATGACAATGGCTGACCGTATCGTCGTACTCAATGCGGGGAAGGTGGAGCAGGTTGGCACTCCGCTGGAACTGTTCGACACGCCTGCCAACAAGTTTGTCGCCGGCTTCATCGGCTCGCCGCAGATGAACTTTTTCAAGGGAACGCTGACCCACCATGGTTCCGACGGAGCGTCCGTCGAAGTGCCTGGTTTCGGCCACATGATCATTCCTGTTGCGGCGGACACCGCCACCACCGGGCAGCCGATTGTTCTAGGCATCCGCCCCAACCATTTCGAGATGGCGAAGCACGATGGAAATGACAGCAGGAAAATACACTTCCATGTCGATTACGCAGAAAGCGTCGGCACCGAAACCTATGTCTATGGCAAGGTTGGGGGAAGTGATGCTCCCGTCGTCGTTCACCTGCCAGATCACGTTGCAATCGAGGATGGCTCCGAACTGCAGCTCGCTGTGGCACCCTCCCGTTGCCACTTATTCCATAGCGAAAGCGGTCTTTCGTTTCCGAGGACTCGTATTGCGGCTCCGATTGGTAAAGTTGGGCTCGCATGAAGGCGCTCTGAGGGCGATGGCTTCACTTTGGAGATTTTGGCATGTCTCGATGCTATACGCAGATCACCCTCGCCGATCGCGTGTCTGCACCGAGACGATCTATCGCTTCATCTACGGCAAGGAAGATTATGCGCTGGAGCTCTATCGGCATTTGCCGGAAGGCCGCCGCAAACGGCGCCCTCGCAGCTCCAGGAAACCCCGTGACGGCGGTTTTCCTGGAGCCTGCAGGATATCGCAACGGCCTGATTTTATTGATGATCGATCGCAGTTCGGCCACTGGGAGGGCGACCTTCTGATCTTCCAACGGGACCTTGGTACTGCCAACGTCACCTCCCTGGTTGAGCGCAAAAGCCGCTACACCGTGATGATCAAAAACCAGAGCCGGCATTCGCGACCGATCATGGACAAGATCATCGAAGCATTCTCTCCTTTGCCAGCCTTGGCTCGGCAGAGCTTCACCTTTGATCGCGGAAAGGAGTTTGCCGGATTCAGGGCTTTGGAAGATGGCATCGGCGCACGCAGTTGGTTCTGCGACCCCAGCGCACCGTGGCAAAAAGGGACAGTCGAGAACACCAACAAGCGCATCCGCCGCTTCATGCCAGGCAATACGGACCTCGCGGTCATACCGCAGCACGCGCTCAATCGGCTGGCGCGCGACCTCAACAACCAGCCGCGAAAGTGCCTCGGTTACAGAACCCCGGCAGAGGTTTTTGCTACACATTTGCAGGGAGAGGAGTGATCTCCTACCCTACAAAACAGGCATGATGCACTTCGGTTAGGTTTTCCAACACATCATGAACCATGCGCAGATAGCAGAAGCCAGGGTTTCGTCATGACATCGGGAAACCAGCTTGAACTTTCGATTGTTGATATCGATATGGAAATAATATAAAGCTTTTCCCTCTAGGAAGAATGACATGAGCTATGTAGTCGCCCCTCTCGATCCTCGGAAGCGCGCTCTTGAAAAGCAAGAGAGTCGTGATAGAGATGCTGCGCGTCTGCGTGAGGGTTCAGTGAACCGAGCCGAGCTTCGTAGGGAAAACTCGTTTTTTTCGGCGCTTCCTCTCAATCGTTATCAGATGGTCGCGATTGGCGGCAAGTCGATCGTGCATCGATAACATACGCTGTGAACGACGATTCAGCCGCTGCGCCGCACCTTACTCCCGAAGAAGTCCTTACCCTCCTTAGATTTGTTGAGAAATGCCGTCCGATCATTGTCGGCGGACAATCGATCAATATCTGGGCAGAGTTGTTTTACGGCAAGAACGAGGAACTCGACGAACTAGGACCGCTGACTAGCAAAGACCTAGATTTCTTCCACAACAAATCCGCCGAGCGCGCACTCGCTCAAAGCCTCGAAAACGGACAGCTGAAACTCCCCCAGGGCGATGACCACACCCCCAGTGCCGCCGTTGTGACCGGCATGCTTGGAGACAAAGAGGTGGTTGTCGACTTTATGGCACATGTGAAAGGTGTCGACGACAAGTCAATTCTACAGAACTCGATCACATTTGCCGACGCCGACAATCCAGATAGCGTGTCGATCACTCTGATGCATCCGATGGATTGCGTGCGGAGCAGGTTGAGCAACATCAACTCGCTCGGTCGAACCGAAGAGCACTCAATCGTGCAGGCTGAAGCCAGCTTGCTTATTCTCGACTGTTATATCGACGACCAATTGAACACCGAAGACAAGGCCGCCAACAGGCGTGCCCTTGATGCCCTGCGTGACTTGGAATACGTGATCAGGGATTACCACGTTGGAAAGACAACGCAGCAGGCTTTCGGCGACAGGCTCGATCCCGTCGCCATCATTCGCCACTATATCGATGACGAGCGTATCCACGAGAAAGTGCGGGAAAGGCTGCTCCAGGGAATTCTGGACCGCCTCACGCACAAACAGGAAGTCGCTGACCGAAGAAACAGTGGCCACGCTCCTAAATCGCTCGGCTGAGATTTGGGAAATCATGCGAATCCGGTGAAGACTCGCTCGAGCGACCAAGCCCCTAAATTTAGTTCTGCTGCAGGCGCTCGCGGCAAACGTCATGAACCCGGCTTTGCAGCATCTTGATACGTTCAACGAGCCAGGCAAGTTCGTCCGTCGTGATGACGTATTGCGCTGAGTAACGCGCATCGACATAGGCCCGATCAAGCCGGGAGAAACATCTTCGCGCGAACTTGGTATCCCGCGGCCAAGCTTCTATCAGCCGCGGTTCAACGCGTTCCGCATGGGTTCGAAGCACGCTTAGCCGATGTGATTTCGGCGAATAGAGGGTGAGAACGAGAAGGGCGCAGTGGTAAGCTTCTTCGGTAGCCTGATGCAGCATGAACGCGCCGTGACGCCATCGCTCGCTCGCTATTCCAAACTCGGCGAATGCCAGTGCGTCGGTGGACAGCGTGAACCATTGATCGAAATGCCGTTGCGCTTCCTGTCGTGCCGCCTCGGGCGTGAGCGGCTTCGGCTCGGCCAGCGGATGGCCGGGCGTCTCGTAGAGAACAATACCGTCACGGGCAATGTCGACGAAAAACGGCAGCCCGCGTGCGAGCTTGTCGTTTT